>JAYTGA010000202.1:0-36317 GCA_043733905.1 Segetibacter sp. | reverse complement strand
CATTTTCATGAAAATACCCTTATACTCTCTGCGGATTTGGTCAACAATTGCATTCAAGAAGTGAAAGCAAACTGGGTGATGGAATTAAATAACCTGCCGGATGAAGAAAAAGAAATGCTGGTCAGGAATATTAATGAAAAGAATTTGCCCGAATGCGCCTGCACCATACTGATAGCACATTTGTCATTATCGGGCATGCTTACCTGTTATCGTTCCGGCGATTCTAAAATGCTTTTATTTTCTGGCGCAGGTGGGGAATTGCCTCTTTCTCTAAATGCTACACTTGCCGGTAAAAATGAAAATAGCAATGACAGGATCTTCTTTAGAATTATTTTGAATGATGACGACATGTTGGATATTCAACACAATATGCCTTTAAATGAACTGGTAACGGAAACTGATATACAAGCACTGATTGCTTTTTCAGACGGTATAGGCTCCGCTACAGAACAAGTGCTGATGAAAGACTATGGCGGCTATCCTGAAAAAGCGAGAGAAGAAGTTGTTCATATTTTCCAGGGAACCGCCGACGATAAATCAATTTGCTTTATACAGGTAAAATAAAGGATGATATGTTTCATAGCCCAAGCCAAATTTTGTACTTATGAGGGTGATAATTAAAGAAAAGGAGTTTGAATATGAGTCTGACTTTTTTACTCAAAAAGACCAGTGGTTTTTTTCTGCAGGTGATCCGTTTAAATTTCCGGTGGCTATCGGCCCATATCAGTGTTTTGTAAAGCGCTTTGAGAAAAAATCTCCGGAAAGAATTTCTGGCTGGGATTTTATGAACCAAGTGAAAGGAAAATATAAAAAAAACCTTCCGCGCATTCATGATATTGTAAACGTACAGGAAAAAGGCAAGAATGTTTACTATGTTTTTTGCGATTATTTAGACGGTGTCACGCTTGACCACTATGAAACACCGCCTGATGAGATTAATTTAGAAATGTTGTCGGGCGATCTTTTACAGGCGTTAAACGCCATACACTACAACCAGTTTTGGTTTCCTGATTTTTGCGAAAAAAATATTTTTTGTTGTACCAACGGTCACTTTTTCTTAGTTGATTTAGACAGTGTGCAGCACATTTCTCAACCTCCCGATAATGATTTATATGGTTGTAAGGATTATTGGGATGTAGTTTATAAATTTTACAAAAGTGTTTTGGGCTTTAAAGACATAAAACTGGCAGATTTAAGTGGATCTTTATTCAATAAGCTTCAGCTCATTTTTTTTATTTTAAACATTAAGTGTAACGCCGAAAAAAATCAGTTAAAGTATCGCAAGTTACCTGATGCCGATTTTGCACGGTTGCCTTCTATGCTCAACAAAATTGATCCTGCATTCGGCCAATTATTTCAGCGTATGTTTAGTGAAAACAAGGTCAAAAATGAAGTTGATTTTGATGATGAAATTAGATACCTGGTTACAGAAAAAATCATTAGGAACACACTGAATGTAGCCCCGGATAAGCCGGAAAGTAGCATTCAAATAATTGAATTTACTGCCAATAAAAAAACGGTGCAGAGCAACGAGCCATTTATATTAACCTGCATTACAGACAATGCCACTACTGTTGAGTTGTATAAAAATGAGGCTTTTGACATAAAATTAAATGCCGGAGAGACAAAACTTGAACTGGCAGAAAAAACGTATGATGGTAAGACAAAAAATATAAAATATCAATTGGCCGCTTCAAACGAATCGACAAAAGTCAAGAGTGAGGAAATTGAGGTAATAATAGAGCCTGAAAAGGTTCTGTATCCCAAGTTTTTATCTTTTTATCCAGACAAAGAATTCGTAAATGATGGAGAAGTCTTCAAATTGAATTGGGACGTTGAAAATGCCACTGCCATTCATTTATATAGAAACGATACGTACGATCGGGAAATACCTGCCGTCGAAAGACAGGTAGTGCTAACAGAAAAAGGAACAGGCGATAAAGCTATTAGCATAAAATATGAATTGCTTGCATCCAACGAGAATCTAAAGTTACGGAGTTATGCGGTTACAGTGAACGTAAATCCTCCGGTTCTAACTATTGATAAAAACATAACACCTGCAACAGAAAAAAAACCTTTTACCGTTGATACTACGGGAAATGAATCTAAAAAAAGAAATAAGTTTTTTTACATCATTGGGTCTATTATAATATTGGCACTTTTAATTATCTGGTACCGCTTTCAAAATAACAACAATCCTATATTAAATATAATTCCAGATACTACAATAGATACAATTCCAGTTAAGGATTCAAACCCTTCTTCCGACAAACCTGCACTTCCGCCTTTACATACAGATAGTGAGTTAAATAACAAGCGCAATGATTCGCAAGAAGTCTCACGCATTCATAATAATGGAAGAACTAAGGGAGCAATTGGTGAAGAAGGCAAAACTATAACGAAACCGAAACTTTCAAAAATAGAAAACCAAAACTCATTTGCCGAAATTAGCTCAGAAACTTTTAAAGAAATGCTTAAAGGCGTAGAAACGGGCCAGGTACCTGATATTTATTTTGATGATTATTTATATCTGAGAAGAGAGACTCCTGTCATTATTACTGATTTGCATTCAAACAGACGTTTTAAAGCTAAATTTTTTTTCTTGTTCGACTTTCTTAAAAAAACAAAACCATTTATTAAAAAACTTGAACTGGTATCTTATGATAAGCGTAGTAAATCTAAAATTGATCTTATTAAAATAACAACTGAATAGCAGATATCAAAACTTATATTATGAAAAAAATAATAATAATAATAATTACAACTTTTTTCTTCGCTATAATTTGTAGCCATGTAATGGCACAGGAAGAATTAAAGGGAGATACTATTTATGTAAAAGATAATTTAGCGGTGAGAATAGAATTTCCCACCAACATTTACCAGGCACAATTGGTTGACACAACGGCGCCGTATAAAATCATTTTCTTTGGTAATACAATTGTACTTCGAGCCACAGTTAAAAATGCACCATGCCAGGCTTTATTAGTGGTAGAGTCCGCAACTTCGAGAAATTCTCATCGGATTACGCTGTGTTACAACGAAGATTTAAAAAAAGATGTAAATGACTTTTACGATTTTTCTACTATAGAGAAATTAAGGCGTTTTAATGAACACAAATCACAGGCTCATGTTGCTGAAAGTATAGCGATTCAGACGCCGGATTATAGCCGCCTTACTTATGACTCGTTATTGAATTGGGCTAATAAAGAAACGAACGCAAAAAATTATAAAATTGCACTTGCTTATTTAAATAAAGCACAGGAGATGAAACCTAACGATTTTATTGATAAGATTAAAATCGTGAAAGATTTAATGAGGAGAGATTCAATAACACTCCTCGATAAGGAAACACAAACTTTGAATTTGCAATATGCACTTTCGAGAAAAAAGGGAATGGAAGCTGTGGATGCATATAATAAATATACTGAAGCAGCCGATCTGCGAGATTACGAAGCACAATATTACTATCTTACAAAATATATAGAACTTATTCCAAACGATTCCGTTTATACCATGGTATTTAATACCAACCAGTTTTCAAAAAATATAAATTTCGCAAGAAAAAAGCGAAAGGACATACAGGATTATTGGGGAAAAACAGGTGTTCAACACATCGCGGATTCTCTTCCTTATATAACCGAAGATTTTGAAAAAAAATATCCTGCCATCAATATCCGAAGCATTCCCGAACAAAACTGGGAAGCTTTGGACAACACAAGTATTGACGAATCGCTAAATTTTGCTAAATCCATGCTGGCCGAGGCACCGCGGTTACAACTAAGTGATAGCGTTGAAAATGCCAAAATAACAATAGAAGGTTTAAACTTCATCAAAGGAAAGATGTATGCTAAGATAAAGATAAATAACTCTGACACCAGCGATTTTATTACAGGGGCTATGAATATTAATAAGGGAAACAAGGGTAAGGAAGTAAAATTTTACCCGGATTTTATATCCTCAAGACCAGTAGTATTGCCCGGTAAGCAATATTTCATTATATACAGTTGTAAACAGGCTGTTGACAATAATGAAGACTTATATTTTGAGATGAGTGAACGTAGAAAAAATATAACGTTACGGGTAAAAATTCCTATAGAGGATTACAATAAAGAAAAAGCAAGATAGAAAGATTGATAAATTGTTTGATCCAAAATTTTTGTTATGAAAATTATAATACGGGAAAAAGAATTTGAGTATGATTCAGATTTTTTAAGTCAAAAAGATAAATGGTTTTTTGCCGGAGGCGATTATTTTAGATTTCCTATATATTTTGGTCAAAACAAATGTTTTATAAAACGTTTCGAGCAAAAAAAGCCATCTGATATTTCCGGATGGGCTTTTATGAATGATATAAAAGGTAAGTATGAAAAAAATCTCCCCCGACTACATGATATTAAAAGCGAGGAAGAAAACGGGAAAACAGTCTATTATGTTTTTTATGATTTATTGGATGGCGTTACTTTAAATCGTTCATCCACAGCAACCAATTTAGCTAACCTGTTGCAAGATCTTTTGAACGGATTAAATTCTATACATAAGTATAATTTCTGGGTTGATTGCTTTTGTGAGGAAAATATTTTTTGTAATAATAATGGACAGTTTTTTTTAGTTGATTTAGATAGTGTGCAGCCAACATCAAAATTGCCTGGTGAGGAACTATTTGGTGCGAAAGATTACAAAATAGCAGTTAGTAATTATTATAAATATATATTAAATTATAAAGATTTTAAAACTTCTGAAATAAAAGGGCCTTTGCTCAATAAATTTGAATTAATTTTTTTGATTCTGAATGTTCGAATATCGGTTGTAAAAGGTAAAACAGACTATATGATTTCTAACCCAGATTTTCATACTTTACCTTCTATTCTAAATAATATAAGTCCTTCATTCAAAGATTTTTTTCAACGGGCCTACACACAAAATCAGTTTAACAATGAAATAGAATTAGAAGAGGAAATAAAAAGATTGATTACGAAAGAAGTTATTAATAATACTCTGATTACTATACCTGCAGGTCTGAAAAGCAATACTATAATCAATGAGTTTTCGAGCAGCAAATCAATAGTACAAAATAACGAACCTTTTATATTAAACTATCGTGTTGAGAATGCTGAAACTGTGGAGTTGTACAAAAACAGGGCACTTGAAAAGACATTGGCAGTCAATGAAACAAGCGTAGAACTAAAGGAAACCACACACGATGGCAAAAACAGGGTGATAACATACCAGTTACTTGTGTACGGCAGTCATTCCAAAATTAAAAGTAATGAGATAGTAGTCACAGTAAGTGAAAGCAATATAATAACTGCAACTCCGGTGATTGAACTGCAGGCCGATAAAGAAAAAATAACATCGGGTGAATCCTTTACATTGCATTGGAAACAGGAAGGAGCAAAATCATTGGAGTTATATAAAAACGAAAACTATTTTAGAGAAATAGACGTCAATATAAATGATCTGGAAGTGTCTGAAAGGGCATTTGACGGGAAAATTCAAACTATTAAGTATGAATTAGTTGCAAAATATAATGATACTTTTATAAGAAGCAACCCTGTTTTTATAACTGTTAACCCACTGACCTCTGCTAATTTGTTAAAAGAAAATGACTTTACCACAAAAACCATTGTTCTGGAAGATAAAATAATAGCTACAGAGCATTATACACCCGAAGAAAAATCAGCAATCAATAACCCTGGTAACTTTCAAGAAAAGCCACCTATTGCTAAGCAAGCATCCATTAAAGAAAAGCTGACAAATTTTGTAAAAAAATACAAAAGAATATTGATTATTTTTAGTGTTATAGTTTTGTCATTTTTTGTGCTTGTGTGGGTTACAAAAACACCTAAGATGCCAGCAAATCCTAATGGTGAAAGTGGAGGCAATCATAATAAAGACGTTACAAAAACACCTAAAATGCCAGCAAATAGAAGCGATACGGATGGAAATTTTACTCCACTTCATACTCCCCATCCTATTCTTATTCCTGATTCTATTCCTAATTCTACTCCCAAACCGCCGCCTTTTCCAAAACCAATTCCACCTCTGATTATTACAAAGGATTCTACGATTTATCAACCGGGAAAAAATGTATATGTAATTGTTTATACTCGTTATCCTCCTACTTATATTTTGAGAAATAACTCTGAAACGTGTAGAATAATGAAATGGACTTTAGGAGGTTATGACAAAACCCATATTTATTATGAGAAAACTATAAGCAGTATAATAAAACCAAAAGCAAGTCTATCGTTTGTTTGGTATAAAACTTATTTAAATGCTTTGATTGTAAGTTCAATAGAATGGGAAACTGGCTGTACAAAATAATTCGGTTGCTTAATGCAACTAAATAAAAACTGCATATTTTATTGTATAAGTAAGTACACTCCTTAAAATAGAGGTAGTTATATTAAATGTTTTTTTAACTTTTAATAAAATAATATTATGAAAAAAGGTTTTGACACAGGTGTTAATCTGACACGCTATGCTTCTTCTTTAGCTAAGGCTGGATATAATTTTGTGGGGAGATATTATAACACAAACAATCCTGCTAAAAATTTAACTTTACAAGAAGCTCAGGTATTATCGCAGGCTGGTTTGAGCATAATAGCTGTTTGGGAAAATGGCTTTCCAATTAAAACAAGTTATTTTAACTTTAACAAAGGGGTACAGGATGCCAGTTCAGCATATTCTTATGCTCTAAACAAGATTCAACAGCCTTTATTTAGTCCTATTTATTTTGCTGTTGATTATGATCCTTCCACATCTGATATAAATGGTTCTATCAAAGATTATTTCAAAGGGATTATAGAGGGATTTAATGGTGTCAGCTCAAATAATCCTGAATATAGTATTGGAGTATATGGGTCGGGGCTGGTCTGCGCTTCACTTTTGCAGGCTAACCTTGTTACCTATACTTGGCTTGCACAAGCTATGGGTTGGAAAAATAGTAGGACATTTAAAAATTATAACATAAAACAAACTGGTACCTTCAAAGAATGTTTAGAAATTAATGGCGGTGTTACAGGCGATGGGAATAACAGCCCTAATGATAATGAGGGATCTTTCTTTATTTTATAATTTTTTATCTTTTTTTAAAATATATGATAATTGCATTACTTTAAACATTAAAACAAATTTTTTACTGGTATAGAAGAATTTTTAAAAGTAAACATTGATTTGACTAAAAAATATGGATGAAAATTCCCCTAATCAAATTCAACTCTTTAAATCTGTTTTTAAAGGCAGAGAAGATGTATTTGCAGTTCGTTGGGAGAAAGAAAATAAAAGTGGCTATATGCCTGCTTATTTTTATGACCCGTATATGTATCGGGCACATAAAATAAAAGGTGGCAGTTTTCAAAATTACAAAGACAAAACTTATTTAAAGCTAACTGATAAGGAAATTGCAAAGCACTTAAACGGCGAACAGCTTATCGGCATTTATCCTTTGCTTTCAGATAATTCATCGTGGTTTTTAGTTGCTGATTTTGACAAAGAAAATTGGACAGCCGAAGCCAAATCATTTATAAAATATTGCGAGGCTAAAGGGTTTTCTGCTTATTTAGAACGTTCCCGTTCGGGCAATGGTGGTCATGTTTGGCTATTTTTTGAAAACCCTTATCCGGCAATTAGGAGCAGGAAAATTTTCATTTCAATACTTGAACAGTCAGGGGCATTTTCAATGTTTGACAAAAGTTCAAGTTTCGACCGCTTGTTTCCCAATCAGGATTTCCTTTCGGGAAAAGGTTTAGGGAACCTGATTGCCTTACCGCTTTTCAAAAAAACATTTGAACAAGGAAATAGTTGTTTTATTAATGTTGACACATTGCAACCCATCTCTGATCAATGGGAATTTCTGCAAGCCATAAAAAGAATATCATTGCCGCAACTTGATAAACTGTATCAGGATATTTCAAACTCAACAATTCAAATTATTCAAAACCCTACAAATGGGAAGTTAGTAATTTGCTTAAATAATACAGTCAGGATAAGCCGTGAAGGGATGACAACCACTTTGATAAACTTTTTAAAGGAGGAATTAAATTTTGCAAGTACAGAGTTTATCATCAAAAAGAAAATAGGCAAGAATACTTTTGGAACAGAACGTTATTTCAAATTTGTTGAAGAAATGGAAAACGAAGTTGTCGTTCCCAGAGGTTTCATTGGAAAGTTAATTCGTTTTTGCAGGGAGAATAAAATTGAACATGATTTCATTGATGAACGAAAGAAACAAAAACCAATTCCTTATTTATTCAATGCCCAACTAAGAGACCATCAACAAACAGTTGTAGAATCAATTACTAAGAAAGATTTAGGAGTAATTGTAGCCCCGCCCGGTTCGGGTAAAACAATTGTTGCGTTGAAAATCATTTCAGATAAACAGCAACCTGCTTTAATCATTGTTCACCGAAAGCAATTGGTAGAACAATGGATAGAAAGAGTTGAAACCTTTCTTGGGATTCCCAAAATTGAAATCGGAAAAATCGGACAAGGCAAAAGCAAGGTTGGAAAGAAAATCACGATTGCAAAGATTCAAAGTTTATCAAAGGAACTTGGTAAAGCAGAATCAGGAAATATGCTAACGGCTTTTGGAACGATCATCGTTGATGAATGTCATCACATCCCTGCTGAAACATACAGAAGCACAATTGCGAAACTCCAGACCTTTTATCTCTATGGTTTGACCGCCACGCCATTCAGAAAATACAATGACGGCAAACTCATTTTTATTCATTTGGGCGAAGTCATTTCTGAGATAAAATCAAATGAAATCAGCACAGCACAGCAAGCAAAAATCATTATCAGGAATACGGAACTTGATGTTCCTTTCAATTCCAGAACAGACCAATTTGAAACATTGTCAAAGGTGCTTGTTTATGATTCTGCAAGGAACAAACTGATTCTACAAGATGTAATGACTGAGTTGAAAGCAGGCAAAAGAGTTGTGATAATCACCGAAAGAAAAGAACACATTGATGCGCTGCAACAGTACCTGAAACAATCTTACGAGACAATAACACTAAGTGGTGGTGATTCAGAAAGCAACAGAACTGCTAAATGGAAAATGCTGAAAGAAGGAAACTATCAAGTGCTGGTTACAACAGGTCAATTCTTTGGCGAAGGCACTGATTTGCAAAATGCAAATTGCCTCTTTCTGGTTTATCCATTTTCGTTTGAAGGAAAACTGATTCAATACATTGGTAGAGTGCAGCGTTCAGAAGTTTCACCGACCATTTATGACTATCGTGATAGTAAGATTGACTACCTGAATAAACTGTTTTTGAAACGAAATTCTTTTTACAGGAAGATTGCTAAGCAAGCCACTTTGTTTGATGAACCAACAGAAGAAATTGCAGACACAAATACCCTCACTATTGAACGGCAAATAAAAGTTCCAATTGAACAACTCGAATTTCGTTATGGCAGCATAGTATTCAAACACGCTATTCCTGAATTGAAAATGGAACTCGAATTTGAAATTGAAAATCTTGAAGTAAGGCCCGAGTTTGAGGTTTTGAAACCATACTTTTCAAAAGCACTTAAAGCAAAGCATGTAAAGGTTGATATTCATGCAGCTTTTGAAAATGGCAAACTGATTTCACAATTAGCAACATCAAATGATGTTGAGAAAATAAACCGGGAAGTAGTTGAAGGAGTGAAATTCAAATTTATCACAAAGAATTTTTTAGGGCAAAAACAGATAACTCAAGAAAATCTGTTAACGGCAACTGAATTGCAAAATGGCAAGCAAGAACTTTATTCAGATGGACAACAACTTTTGGATGACATCCTAAAGAACAAGGATTTTAAACATTCTCAACAATTGCGGTTTTTAGCAACAAGGCATGAAGGAACGCATCTAAAAATAAGATTTGTGCTAAGCCCTTTTTCATTCGTATTTCTATTATCCGGGGAACAACAGTTCCATATCATTTTAGAAACACTGGACACGGAAGAAGCAACTTATTTGTGGCATACTGACAAAAATAAACAAGCCCTGATAAGCAAAATAAAAGAAATTGACCAGCAGCTAAGCATCATTCATAACAACGGCAGACAAGCATTTTTGGAAACAAACCCTGAAAGTTTTTCAAGAATATTACATGACTATTCCGACAAAAAGAAAGGGTTTATTATTTGGAAAGATTTGCTGGAAGAGCAAATTGTATAATCCAATATGGCAGGGAATTGCTGGATAAACAGGGATGCTCCATACGTATATTTTATTGTAAAAAAAAGCACAACAAATTCATTTTTGTCCAACTTATTAAACCAAATACCTTTGCGGCTGTTGTAACCAATCTCAATGAAATATTTCCTTCTTTCTCTTTGTGCCTGCATCCTTTCTTTGGCCGGTGATGCACAAAAAAGGTTTACCATCAATGGCTATATCAAAGACTCGCTGACAGGCGAAACGCTCATTGGAGCCAACCTGAATATTCCGGCTGTTGGCAAAGGTGTCACCAGCAACCAATATGGTTATTTCTCTCTGACAATGGACAAAGGCGAATATGTTTTGTCGTGTTCTTTCGTGGGCTATTCAACTAAACTGATCAATATTGACCTCAACAAAAATGTACAAAAAGACATTTTTCTTTTGCCACGAAACCTTGTTTTAGAAGATGTGACTGTAAAAGGCAGAAGGCGGGACAACAATGTGAAAACGGCGCAGATGGGCAAGATAGACCTGAACATGGATGCGGTGAAAACTCTCCCAGTCATTTTTGGTGAAACCGACATTCTCAAAACGTTGCAGTTGCTGCCAGGCGTTCGCAACAGTGGTGAGGGTAACTCAGGCTTTTATGTAAGGGGAGGAGGCCCCGACGAAAACCTGATTATCCTTGACGATGCCGTAGTTTATAACACAGGGCATTTGTTTGGTTTCTTTTCAGTTTTTAATTCTGATGCTATCAAAAATGTAACTCTCATCAAAGGTGGAATGCCGGCGCAATATGGCGGTCGCCTGTCTTCGGTGGTGGACATCAGTATGAAGGACGGCAATACAAACAAAACCCAGATTGATGCAGGCATTGGGTTAATTGCTTCCAGGTTTTCTATACAGGGGCCGATTGTGAAAAACAAGATGACCTACATTGTTTCTGCACGTCGCACCTACATTGATGCGCTTATTAAACCAGCCATCAAAAAAACGAGTGAATTCTATGGTTCAGGCTATTTTTTTTATGACCTCAATGCTAAAATAAATTACATCATTTCCGACAAAGACCGCATTTATCTCAGCGGTTACTTAGGGCGGGATGTGTTTAATTTCAACAACTCAAAACGTTCTTTCAAAGTCAATATTCCCTGGGGAAATTCTACTGTCACATTCCGTTGGAATCATATTTTCAACCAGAAATTGTTTAGCAATACTTCCCTTGTTTACAACGATTATAAATTTTCTTTTTCTGCTGCGCAAAATGATTTTGCCATCAAGCTGTCCTCGGGCATCAAAGACCTAAACCTTAAAACAGACTTCGACTTTTACCCTTTGCCAAAGCATAAAATAAAGTTTGGTGCATTGTACACATACCACCAGTTTCTTCCCAATATTTTGACTGCACAGCAAGACACGACAGTGTTTGCACCCAACAATATCAACCGGAAATATGCCAATGAATTTGGCCTTTACATCCAGGACGACTGGGACATTTCTGATAAAATAAAAATCAATGCAGGCCTTCGCTATGGCGGATTTCAGCAGACCGGGCCATTCAAAACATACACGACAGACAACTACGGCAACAAGCTGGACAGCACCGTTTACAAAAGCGGACAAACAGTCAAATACTATGGTGGTTTTGAACCACGGTTCACCATCCGATATACGCTAAACGAAGACGCTTCGCTAAAGGCTGCCGTTACCCGAAACCTGCAGTTCATCCACTTAGTCAGCAATGCTGGCAGCACACTACCTACAGACCTTTGGGTGCCAAGCACATACCGGGTGAAGCCGCAGATCGGCTGGCAATATGCCGCAGGATATTTCCGCAATTTCAACAACAACATGTTTGAAACTTCGCTGGAACTGTATTATAAAACCATGCAAAACCAAATTGAATACAAGGAAGGCTACACGCCGTCACTGCGGGATCCGGAGGATGAATTTACATTTGGTAAAGGCTGGAGTTATGGTGCTGAAGTCTTTGTAAACAAAGTACGAGGCCGCTTCACAGGCTGGGTCGGCTACACACTTAGCTGGACATGGCGCAAGTTCCCTTTTCTCAACGATGGCAATAAGTATGTGTCAAAATTTGATCGCAGACACGACATGTCTGTTGTCGGGACTTATGAACTCAATAAAAAATGGAAGCTCTCATCGGTCTTCGTTTTCGGCACCGGCAATGCCACTACCATACCCGAAAGATTTTATTTCATTAATGGAGTCCTGACCCAGGAAAACAGCAGGATTAATGCTTACAGGCTGGCTCCATATCACCGACTCGACATTTCGGCCACCCTTACACCAGAGCACAAACGCAAGAAGAAGTACGTGGACAGTTGGGTTTTCAGCATCTATAATGTTTACAGCCGCATGAATCCTTTCTTCATTTATTTTGATCAAAATGGCAGCGTCAACAATGGTGATTTGAAAGTAACGGCCAAGCAGGTGTCGCTGTTTCCTATTCTTCCTTCTGTTACTTGGAATGTAAGGTTCTGATACAAACTCAAATGAAAATTAGTAAGTTGCCCTGTAGCAAAATGACTCCGTAGCTCAGTTGGTAGAGCTACTGACTCTTAATCAGTAGGTCCAGGGTTCGAGTCCCTGCGGGGGTCACTTTTATTTTTTAAAACTCCGCCATCACCCCAACATAATTGTGTGGTGTAATCATTCTGAGTTCATCTTTTATTTCATCGCTTACACGCAAAGATTCAATGAATTGTTGAATGTCGGCCTTACCAATACTCGCTTTTCCACGGGTCAGTTCTTTCAATGCTTCGTATGGTTCTGGATAGTTTTCCCGGCGCAAAATGGTTTGGATTGCTTCGGCCACCACGGCCCAGTTGTTTTCTAAATCTTCGTGAATGCGTGATGGATTCAGCAGCAGTTTACTCAGTCCTTTTTCTATGGAACGAATCGCAATTAAAGTGTGCGCTACCGGCACGCCGATATTACGGAGGACGGTGCTGTCCGTCAGATCCCGCTGCAGGCGGCTGATGGGTAGCTTGGCTGAAAGATGCTCCAGCAGGGCGTTTGCTATCCCCAGGTTGCCTTCTGCATTTTCAAAATCTATCGGGTTCACTTTGTGTGGCATGGCGCTGCTGCCCACTTCGCCAGCTTTTGTTTGTTGTTTAAAATAGTCCATGCTGATGTATGTCCACGCATCCCGGCACAGGTCAGTCAATATGTTGTTGATGCGTTTGATGCAGTCAAAATGGGCCGCAAGATTGTCGTAATGTTCTATCTGCGTGGTAAACTGCATCCGCTGCAGGCCAAGCACACCATCTACAAATTCATTTCCAAATGCCACCCAATCCGTTTCGGGAAAAGCCACATTGTGTGCATTGAAATTGCCCGTAGCTCCGCCAAATTTTGCTGCATAAGGCGTGTAGGAAAACAGGTCAACCTGGTTTTGGATCCTCTCCACAAACACCATCAGTTCTTTGCCCAATATGGTGGGCGAAGCAGGCTGGCCGTGGGTTTTAGCCAGCATGGGTATGCCTTTCCAATTGCTCGCCAGTTGCTGAATTTGTTTTTGCAGGTTCACAATGCCGGGCAGGTATTCATACTCCATGCACATTTTCCAAAGCAGCGGAACAGCCGTGTTGTTGATGTCTTGCGAAGTAAGGCCAAAGTGTACCCATTCTTTCAGGTCGCTGCTGTCAACTTTGTCAAGTTCCTGTTTCAGAAAATATTCCACGGCTTTAACATCGTGGTTGGTCGTGGCCTCTATTAGTTTGATTTGGCGGGCATGTTCAGGTGTAAAATGCTCTATCAATTTTTGCAAATGCAGGCGGGTAAAACCATTGAGCGTAAAAAACTTTTTCTGCGAAAGAAAAAACAGGTATT
Organism: Segetibacter sp.; assembly: GCA_043733905.1. Lineage (GTDB taxonomy): Bacteria > Bacteroidota > Bacteroidia > Chitinophagales > Chitinophagaceae > Segetibacter. The sequence goes on along the minus strand of JAYTGA010000202.1, from coordinate 22,306 downwards.
TGATTTCAACCAGCACACGATATTTTATCAGTGCATATTCACTAAAATATTCTTCCAGAAACTCAATTTGTTTCCGGTATCGTCCGTCAATTGGTGATATGGCGGTCAGTGAGGTTAGTTCCATTTGCCCTGGTAGTTTTGCACAAAGGAACAAAGAAAAGCAGGAGGCGAAGAATGTTTGAATGAAATTTTGCAGGGAATGCTTAGGAATTCATCTTTCCATCCGTTTTTCCGTTTCCTTCGTTCGCCTTACCTTCGCACCCGATTTCAAAAAATATAAATTAAAGTATGAGCGGTCAGTTAAAAGAAGTCAGAAACCGGATAAAAAGTGTGCAAAGTACACAGCAGATTACCAAAGCCATGAAGATGGTGAGTGCTGCCAAACTTCGTCGTGCACAGGATGCCATTACTCAAATGCGGCCTTATGCGCAGAAATTGCAGGAAATGTTGAGCAATATTGTGAGCGGCACCGAAGGCGATGTGGGTAGTAGCCTGGCCGTGGACAGGGGCAACCAACATGTGTTGTTCATCGTCATCACCAGCGACCGAGGACTGGCTGGCGGCTACAATGCCAACATTGTAAAATTGACTAAAGAAACGATTACAACCAAATATGCCGACCAGTACAAAAAAGGCAATGTAACCATCTGGAATATTGGTAAAAAAGGGTACGAAAGTCTTTCTAAACTGAACTATAAAACCAATGCAGATTTCAAAGACATTTTCCTGAACCTCAGTTTTGAAACCGTGCAGGCAGCAGCACAAGCGGCTGTAAAGGCTTTTGAAAGTAAAGAATTTGATGTAGTGGAACTGGTTTACAGCGAATTTAAAAATGCCGCTACGCAAAGGTTTGCGGTAGAAAGATTTTTGCCCATTCCCAAAATTGAAAAGAAGGAAGGCACAAAAAAAGCTGACTTCATTTTTGAACCTGCCAAAGAAATTTTGGTAGCTGAATTAATGCCCAAAATACTCAACACACAATTGTTTAAAGCCGTGTTAGATGCACACGCCAGCGAACATGGCGCCAGAATGACCGCCATGGACAAAGCCAGCGAAAATGCAAACGAGCTTTTAAAATCACTGAAAATATCTTACAACCGTGCAAGACAGGCAGCCATCACCACCGAGCTCACGGAAATTGTGAGTGGTGCAGCAGCTCTAAACGGCTAATTACTCAATTGCTCAATGTGAAAATGGCTCAACGAAAAGCGATGAGCAAGATGCATTTTGAAATCCAAATTTTCAAATTCTGCCATTTTCACATTTTCAAATTTAAAAATGGAACTCTCCCAAATCATACCTCACATAGAAGCATTGGTGTTTGCCAGCGACAAACCGCTGACAGTCATTGACATTGTTGAACTGATCAACAATGCTTTTGGGTTTATGGAAGAAAAGATTTCCATGGACCAGGTGGATGCTGCATTAAGGGGAATCCAGGAAAAATACAATGCAGAGTTTTATCCGTTTATGGTTAAGCAAAGCGGTGGCGGTTTCCAGTTTCTGACAAAGAAAAATTTCCACCAGACCATCTCGCAACTGAACGGTGACAAGTTTTTGAAAAGGTTGTCGAACGCTGCTCTTGAAACACTGGCAATCATTGCCTATAAACAACCGATTACCAAAGGCGAAGTAGAAGCCATTCGTGGTGTCAATAGCGACTATTCGGTTCAAAAGCTGCTTGAAAAAGAACTCATTATCATTACTGGTAGAAATGAGGAACTGCCCGGCAAACCGCTTGTCTATTCAACCACAAAATCCTTCATGGATTATTTTGGCATCAACTCAACAGACGACTTGCCAAAAATAAAAGAAGTGCTTGCAGACCAATCAATTCAAGGAACGCTCATTGATGATGCCATTAATGCCCACGGCATGAGCGAAGATGAAGTAACAGATGCGGATAGCAATATCACGTTGGTAGTTGCAGACGACGGTCAACTGCTCGAAACAACTGTAGATGCAGTCAAAAACGAAGAAGAAATTCCCACCCTGGAAGAACTGACCGCGACTGCTCCAGAAAATTTGGATTCACACCAGGAGCCGGATCAAACAAAGGCTGGGGAAGAGAAAGAAACAAATCCCGATGCCGAAGATTTGGAGAAAGGAACAGAAGAATAAGGCAATATTTTTTGCAAAAAAATGAGCAAGATTTCGTTCTAAAATGGCAACTAAATCTTCTTCAAATTTTATCTCCGAAATTAGAAAAATCAGACTTCAGACATCCCCAAATCAGACATCATACATCCGCCATTTCACCCACCCACTTATCCCTGTCATCAGGACTAAATTTCCATGGTGCAAAATTGTTTTCTACGTTGCTAAACATGGCGTTCCATTCCTGCGGGGCATTGCTTTCTTCCATAATCAACTGGCGGCGCAACTGAACAATTATATCCAGTGGATTGATACTAACCGGGCAAGCCTCTACACAAGCCTGGCAGGTGGTGCAGGCACGCAATTCTTCAACAGTGATGTAGTCGTGGAGCAGCGTTTTTCCATCATCCGCAAACGACCCGTTTTTATCAATATTTCTTCCCATTACCTCAAGGCGGTCACGGGTGTCCATCATTATTTTTCTGGGGCTAAGAAGTTTACCCGTCATGTTGGCCGGGCAGGCTGCGGTGCATCTGCCGCACTCAGTACAGCTATAGGCATCCATCAAATTTTTCCAGGAAAGATCGGTCACATCTTTTGCACCAAACTTCATAGGCGGAGCATCGGCAGAAACAGTTGGAGCCAGTTCGGACTGCATTGCATACAACACTTCATTTTGAATTTCGGGCATGTTTTTAAACTCACCCATTGGCTCAAGATTGCCATAATAACTGTTTGGAAAACCCAATAAAATGTGCAGGTGTTTTGAATAAGGCAGGTAATTTAAAAAAGCCAGCACACCAACAATGTGCAGCCACCATGCAGTCCTTTCCACAGCAACTAAAACAGCAGGATTTTTTCCATCGAAAATGGGGACTAAAAAGCCAGAAATGAAAAACTCTCCTGTCTGGTGATAATGGCCGAAATGCTGCAGCTGCAAGGCTTTGTCCACACCGTTCATCAGCAAAAACAAAGACATCAAAACAATTTCTACAAGAAGAATAATCGTAGCATCTTTTTTCGGAAACCCATTCAATTCAGTCTGGTTAAGCCGTTTCACTTTTAAAACACTTCTTCTTACCAGGAAAATAACAGCCACTGCAAACACACCAACAGCAAGCATTTCAAACCCATTGATCAGGAAATTGTACAAACTTCCTAACATGGGTGCAAAAATGCGATGAGTACCTAATATGCCATCCAGTATTATTTCCAGAATTTCCAGGTTGATGATGATAAACCCTGCATAAATAACAAAGTGCATCACTGCCACCAACGGATATTTAAACATTTTTTTCTGACCAAAAGCCAGTAAGAAAACGTTCTTCCATCTTTCAGATTTGTGATCACTCAGGTCAACATCTCTACCTAAAAATATATTTCTCCTGATTTTTTTGATATTTCTGGCAAATAACCAGATCGCATATCCTGCAACGATGATAAATAGAACTTGCTGAATGATTTGCATGGCTTACAATTACGGCTGCAAGATAAGTAAGATAGGGTTATTGCTTATTTTTGACGGGAGAAGAACATAGGAAAATGTCGGATTTAAAGATGGCTGATGTCTGATTTTTAAATGCTTGATTTGAAAAGTAAATGGTGGACAACGACAAACAATAAACCACAAACAATAAACTTGAATTCAATGGCCAAAAACCTGATTCTAACAAAAGAAGTTGCGCAGCGAAAAATGGAACGCATTGCGTTGGAAATTGCCGAAGAATTGTATGGTACTGAAGATGAACTGATTATCATCGGCATCACTGGCAGCGGTATGGTGATAGCTCAAGAAATGTACGCCCTTGTCGGCACACTTCTCACAGTTCCGGTGCAGTTAATATCGTGCAGCCTGAACAAGAAAGAGCCGGGAGAAATCACCTATAGTCAAAGCATTGATTTTACTGGCAAAAACATATTGCTGGTGGACGATGTGACCAACAGCGGGCGGACACTCATCTATGCGCTGAAACCCTTGTTACAATACCATCCTAAGCGAATTCAAACCATGTCGCTTGTAGAGCGTATGCACAAAAGCTATCCCATTAAAATTGATTACATCGGCCTGTCTATAGCAACGACTTTGCAAGACCACATTCAGGTGGAGGTGGAGAATGGTGAAGTGGCGGGGACTTATATCATGTAATGTGGTTAAATGAATCCACGAAGAAACAAAACTGTGGGAATATGGATAAAATACAATTTTGACAGAGCTTGATCTTGCAAACTAAAGAGGGGTTTTATCCCAAAATTGAAAGATTGTGTTGCACTTTTGAAGAGAGGTGGCGAATTTTGATTTTGAGGTTGGTTACTTTGGTTTCTATGGGTGTGACTTGCGGATCTATGAGTGACATTTTGGTTTGGAGGTAGGGTAGTTTGGAAAAGAGGTGGGTAACTCTCGTAACTGTTTGTATGACTTGGGCAATTGTGAATGCTACTGTCCAATAGAGGTGTCCAACTTTTGTGTCTGCGTGTCCAACTTTTGTATTTAAGTGTCCTACTTTGGTATCTAAGTGTGGTATTTCCGCATTTAGGTGCTGCAATTTTGTGTCGGTTTTGTTGATTGGTGTTTGTTTGAAGTTGTTTGGGTAGGAGATGAGGGGGAATCTGCTTTATAAGGTTTAGGACAGCGCTGAAAGTGGGGGCGAAGGGGATAAGGTGCTTTGTGGAACGACTGGAATTAGGGTTGAATATCCATTAAGCAGTCGTTAACAGACTTTGGTCAGCATTTGCCTGATAAAATTGTGTAAGTATATTTTTTAAGGGGAAGGGGTTATTATAAACTTGTGTAGCTTAGCGGGGACAGTTGTTAGGGGTAAATTGAAATATAATTAGTGCGCAATAGATATTTGCATAGTTTAAAACACTTAGGGATTTTAATTTTCAATTTTATCAGTTGAGGGATTTATAGTTTTGCCAGTGGTTAAAGAGTGTAAAATATTGCGAATCTAAAAAAATATAATTATGCCTGAAGAAGAAATGCAAGATTTTGAAAAGCCGAAAGAGATTTTGGAGATTGAGAAGACTTATGGGGTAACACTTAGCGAGCAAAAGGATTCCTTTGATTTTATAGTTCTTCACAAAAACTTTACTTATACTTTAAATTTACTTAATGAAGTTGTAAGCTTAAAGATTGAGGCAGCTGGTATAAAAAATATCGACCCGATATTTTCTTTAAAAAAGCTACTTTCTCTTGACTTATCTTATAATGAGATAATTAATATAGACAAAATAGATCTATTACCAGATTTACACACATTAAGCCTCACGGCAAATCGTATAAAATCTATTAATGGTGTACAGAACCTTACAAGGTTGGAAAAACTAGAGCTATCAAACAATCCTATCCGAGAATATACCTTCTTACAAAAATGCATTTCTATAAAAGAATTGACAATTATTGGTCTCGAAGTTCAAGACTATTCATTTTTATATTCACTTAAAAAACTAACGAGATTATGTCTTGCTTCAAACAGTATATCTGATTTATCAGGTTTTGATAGAATTCAAGAATTAGATGTACTTTGGTTAAATAGCAATCGTATAAAAAAAATCCCTAAAAATTTCTGTCAAAAATATAATTGGCTTCATAATTCGTCGGATGAAAGGAATTGGTCGAACAGCTTATTACTCTTTAGAAATCCATTAGAATTCCCTCCAGCTTCAGTTATTCAATTAGGTCCTGAAAACGTAAAAAATTATTATGAAGATGCCGAGCAATATGGCCACAAAGCACTATCAGAGGGCCGGATAATTTTTGTTGGAGATGGAAGCGCAGGAAAATCAAGTATCATCGAAAAAGTGTTGTACAACAGTTTCACGTTAGGCAGAGAGCAAACCAATGGAATCAATATTGAGCATTTACAATTACAACATCCCGAAGACAACAGACAACTTACTTTTCACCTTTGGGACTTTGGTGGACAGGAGATACAACATGCGGTTCATAAGTTCTTTTTTACTGAAGGTTGTTTATATATAGTTGTATTGGATAGCCGAAAAGAAGAAGAGCCGGAATATTGGCTACAGCAAATAGAGAGTTTAGGCGGAGGAGCACCTGTTTTAGTGGTTTTTAATAAACATGATGAAAACGCAGTTGAAACCACTGACCGCAAATACCTGAAAGAAAAATATCCCAACATTGTTGGCTTTTATAACACAAGTTGCAAAACAGGTTTTGGTATAGAAGATTTCAAAGCAAGCCTGGAAAAAGAAGTGGTAAAACTTCGCACTGTTTCGGAGCAGTTTCCCAACAACTGGCTGGCCATTAAAAAAGCTATTGAAGAATATACTTCGGGTTCACAGCATTTTCTTACTTACGAAGCTTACAAAGAAATCTGTAAACAAAACCACCTTGTTTCAGAGGATGCACAAAAGTTATTGCTTAAATACTTCAATACCATTGGTTCTGTCACCTGGTTTGGAGATGATACTTACCTAAAATTTCTGCATGTACTCAATCCCGCATGGATAACACAAGGGGTTTATAAAATATTGACAGCTAAAAAAACAGCCAATCTCTTTGGACAAATAGAAGTAAAAGACTTTAAAGAACTGCTACAGCCTGTTGGTAAAGACGACTATACTTATGACGAAGAGCATTATGGTTACCTCTTAGCCATGATGGACAAGTTTAAGTTGTGCTATACTTCCGACAATCAGCATTTATTGATCCCATCTGCATTTGGGAAAGTACCAAAAGTAGAGTACAGCGATTTTAGGGGGGAAAATGTCAGGACATATATTTTGCAGTTCAAAGACTATATGCCATTGGCACTTATCCATCGTTTTATTGCACAAAAACTGCCCGAGGCACTGGACAATAATTATTGGTACACCGGCATTGTTTTAAAAGACACCAAGAGTGCAACAGAGGCGATGGTTCATGCAGATAAAGAAGCAAAACGGATTTATTTAAGAATAAAAGGAGATTCCAAACTGGCGGTTTGGGAACATAGCCGCAGGGATTTGGCTACAATTGCTTCCAGCTATGCCAAAATACCTTATGATGAATTGGTTTCGCTGGACGAAAAAAATGAAGCAACGGTCAAATATGAAGACCTCGTTAGTCACATAAAGGCTCAAAAGCCATTTTATTTTCATCCACGGCTTCAAAAAGATTTCAACGTAGGTTACCTGATGGGCTTATTTGAAACCAAAGAAGATACTTTAGAAAAAATGAAGACCGGGGAAATTATTTTACAAGATAGAGAAAAGTCAATCAAAGAAATTCCTCCTTTTGTTTTTAATATTTTGAATAACAATACTCCAACAATTAATACCCAAATTACTACCCAGGTCAACATAAACCTTGAAATAGTAAATGACATAGGGAGCAATGTGAAAGGTGATGCAGATTATTTGTTAGAGGCCTTGGGAGATTCCAATAGAATATTGAGCGAAGCACTGGCAAAAGTTATTCAATTTGCCAATGATGCGAAAGCTGCAAAAAATACTGGTGATGTAAAAGAAAAAGGATGGGGACGAAAATTGAAAAGTGTGTTAGATACTTTAGGTTCCGCCGGAGAACAATTGAAAAATATTCAGGATGGCGGCGAAACAGTAAAATCTATTGTGAATGGCATTAAAGATTTGGCTCATCATTTTAACCTCAATGCAATAACCTCTTTATTTTCTTAGCAATAAACTTTTATTCCTTATTGTGTAGTTTTACGGCATGGATCGGAATAATATCAACTTTCAAAAAGAAATCTCTCTCGGAGAAGATTCTTCAAGGCAGTTTAAAGAAAAGCTAGACAAAGCATCTGAAATAGCCAAAGAAATGTGTGCTATGAGCAATAGCAAAGGGGGAATTATTTATGTAGGAGTAAAGGACAACAACACTATTTCTGGGCTTGATCAAAAGGAAATTTCACAATACAACCAACTTATTTCAAACGCTTCCAACGAAAATATTAAGCCGGCAATTTATCCACAAACAAAAATTATAGAACTTGAAGGCAAGCTGATTTTACTCATCAACATTTCCGAAGGTCCCTCAAAACCATACTGCACCAGTGCAGGGGTATATTGGGTAAAAAGTGGAAGCGACAAACGCAATGCTTCACCACAGGAATTGCTTAGAATGTTTCAGCAAAGCAATTTGTTGTACCTGGATGAAACCCCCACTTCATTAGAAATCAACGACAAAGACCCCGGCGACATCATCAACCTTGCAAAGTTTTATATTTTCTACAGTCGAAGCAGAGGAAATGAATTTTCAGAATCAGGCATTACAATTCAAAAGGCATTTGAGAATATGAATCTTGCAGGTGACGGAAAACTCACCTTGGCTGGTTTATTATTGTTTGCCAACAATCCACAGTCAGTAAAACCATATTGCATCATCCGTGCAGTAAGCTATTTTGGAACCGAAATAAGTGATGACCGTTTTAAAGACAAAGCAGATTGTTTGGGGGTTTTGGATGATCAATACCGCGGTGCTATGAACTTCCTGAAAAACAATTTATCAAACATTCAGACAGATGGTTCTTTTAACCAAACCGGCACTTTAGAAATTGATGAGAAAGCTTTGGAAGAAGCCGTAGTCAATGCTTTGCTGCACCGCGATTATTCAAAAAATGCAGTAATAAGGTTGCTGATTTTTAAAGACAGAGTTGAAATCATTAGCCCGGGCAGCTTACCAAACCATTTAACAATTGATAACATTCTAAACGGTAACTCTGTTATTCGCAATCCCACAATTGTGTCTTACGCTACCAAGATTCTGCCTTATTCAGGTATTGGTTCGGGTATTCCAAGGATTATTAGGAAGCACCCAAATACAAAATTGGTTAATGATGCTGATGGGGAGCAGTTTGTGATTACTTTGGTTAGACCTCTTATAAATAGTCTATAAATATTTCACTACATACCTTTGAAGTATGAGGTATGAGGTTTGAAGTATGAGGTATGAGGTATGAGGTATGAGGTCATTGCCCTTGTTACAAGGGTGACAGAAAGAATTGTGGTAAGCGACGAAGACCGCAGGGTGGTGAAGGAAGCTATTAAAAATCTGGAATTTGTGACAGGCAGTTCAGAGGTTAAATCTACTTCTTATACTGCTTTGGCAAAAGTTGCACAGCTATTGACACAGAAAAATTTCAGCTTGAAACTGGCAGGTCATTCAGACAATGTAGGCTTTGGAAGTGCTAATATGAAATTGTCAAAAGACAGGGCAGAAGCTGTAAAAGCATATACCTGGTTGAGCAAGGTGCCAACCCTTCACGGATAGAAGCGACAGGCTACGGTGCTACCCAGCCAATAGCTTCCAACAAAACGACTAAGGGTCGCCAGCAAAACATAAGGGTTGAGTTTTCACTGTTTTAAAATGTAAGAAAATATCTAAAGGTGTTACCAACTGTTTTGGATTATTTAGTTTAGAAGTTTTTTAGTGGTTGGCATCTTAGTTTTAAGAAAAAACCCCCTTTCATCAGCATAAGTTCAAGAAATTTTTATTACAAAATTATTTCGTGGCCGAATAATTTTATGCAATTGATAAATCTCTTGAATAACATTTACTATGATTTCGCTTAAAACCAATACCACACCTTTTGTTGTCCGTCTGGCGGCAGTTTTAATCAGTCTTTTGGCAATAGGATACGTCATCATTATAGCAAAAGAGCTTCTTGTTCCGCTGGTGTTTTCACTTTTGTTCTCCATTCTCCTCTTGCCCATTTCTGTTTTCTTTGAAAGAAAAATGAAGTTTGGTCGTGGCGCTGCATCGGGTGTTGCGGTGGTCACTTTTATATTGTGTGTCTACGTTGTTGTTTACACAATCGGCTCCCAGTTGAGCAATTTGGCCAGTGACTGGCCATTGTTTAAGACCCAGCTTCAAAGCTCTTTCAGCAATTTGCAGGATTGGATCGCCAGTACTTTTCATTACAATATCAGCAAACAAACGTCTTACTTAAAAACTGCCACATCTAAGGTGCTTTCCGGCAGCACAACTGTCATCAGTTCCACTTTGTTGTCGGTTACTTCCATGGTCTTATTCACAGTGTTGACGCTGATCTACACATTCTTTCTCTTGTTTTACCGGAGTGTATTGCTAAAGTTTTTAAACGCCCTTGTCAACGACGAATCCAACCCGATCGTCCACGATGTTGTAAGCGAAATTCAGATTGTCATTCGCAAATACATACTCGGCCTGCTGCTCGAAATGCTGATCGTAGCTACATTTTGCTGGTTATCGTTCGGCATACTTGGCATCAAATATTTTATACTGCTCGGCCTTATAACGGCACTGTTCAACATTGTTCCTTACATAGGCATTTTTACAGCCCTTCTCTTGAGCGCCGTTATCACTTTTGCCACAACAGGCGTTTCCACTCACCTGCTATTAGTCGTCATTACGATTGTTGTGGTGCATTTAATTGATAGCAATGTGCTGCTTCCCCTTGTTGTGGGCTCCAAGGTCAGTATCAATGCCATGGTCACAGTCATTGGCGTTATAGTAGGAGAAATGATGTGGGGATTGTCCGGCATGTTTCTATCCGTGCCCGTCATTGCTATGCTAAAAATTGTCTGCGACCGTGTTGAGCCGCTAAAACCCTGGTCTATTTTGCTCGGTCATGAAAAAGGACCCCGGAAAGTGATAAAGTTTATGACGAAGAAAAAGATAGTTGCGGAACCTGCTTAGTGGCATCCAACGCTTGGGGATGTATTGGCACATGTTCTTAGCACGTTTATGATTGTCATTGATTTTACAAGGCATTTGTGTTTAGGGGAAATGTTTTGTGATGTAGAAGCTTGGGGTTATTTTTGAGATACCAGTAAGCTTAGACAGACCCTACGTTTCAAAAAATGTTCACAAAACAACAAGACCTCTTACTCGACAAATTTGCAGACCTAAGCGATAGGCTGTTTGACTTAGGTATTACCACGACAGACAGTTTCACAGGCGAAATAGGAGAATACATTGTTTGCAAACATTTCAAACTAAAGAAATCAAATCGAGTAACAAGAGCCGTGGACGGAGTTTGTGACTTAGGCAATAATTATCAAGTAAAAGCCAAGGTAGTTTCAAATAATAATTTTAATTACAACATTTCAAAGCTTGACACAACAGCTTTTCATTTTCTTGCAGTCATATATTTTGACAAACAATACAATCCGATAAAAATTCTACGAATACCATCAAGCAAAATTAAAGGAGACCAAATTTCTATTACTTCATCTTTAATGAATTCAGGAATTGAAATTATTGATAAGTCCGAAATTAAAATTCCAGTAGTAGAAAAAAAAGCAATAAATGACTTTGCAAAAGCTTACGATGAACTTGAAGAAAGTGGTATTATTAGAAGCAGGCGAATAGTTGGCGACATTGGAGAATTTTATGCTTGCAGACGATTAGGTTTAGAAATTAGCGACAGTAAAAATGAAAAGGGAGTTGATGCCAGAGATAAAAGTGGACTAACTTTTGAAATCAAAACAAGGCGAGTTTATGAAAGTGGACGCAGAATAAGTGAAACAAGACGATTAAATAATTTAGTTGGCAAATCAGCAGATTATTTAATAGTTGTAGCCCTTGACAGAAAATTTAAGTGTGCAGGAATGTGGCTAATACCAATGCAAAATTTGACAAACCCAAAATCTGCGAATTTAAAAGTAGTAAACACAACTTTGGGAACTAAAAATTTAATTCAAAGCACAATTAGTTGGTTAGATACAGGCGATAAATTCACAACTTTCGATTTTAAAAAAAGTTCGTTCTCGACCAGTTGTAAGGATAAAATAAAAACAACACCCAAAAAGGCAACACCGAAAAAGAAAATAGTTCAGCAACATATTCCGACACAAAATTTTCATAATAACAATACAAATTCTTTCAATTTAGGTTGCTTCGGTTGGTCAATTATAATTTTTGGCATCTTGTATTTACTTAGCTTTTTTAAGTTGATATGACATGCCAACTGCCAACATAAAGAAGAATAGCCGAAGTTCCCAACAGAAACACCAAGCTGGAGTATGTGTTTAAGCTGATTTAAGTTTAAGCGTAGCATAACCTAAAATTTAACATAAAAAGCAAGACTTTGTCCGGTAGAAAATAAGGAAGCCTTTTTGTGTAATCATTATCCAAATTTTACCGTTTGGCTCATGTGCAACACAAACCCCGATTTGGTATTAAACCCATGCGGCTATTGCGATGAAAAAGTTATCTTTATATAAAAACACGGACATGAGTTCAAAACAAAAAACTCCTGTTAAAGCAGAAGCCGCCGATTTTCCGCCGGGGCTTGAAAAGATTCACACCAACCTGCATTTGATTGGTATTTTCTTTGGTTTAATCGGGGTGCCGCTACTCATTTTTTCTGCATTCAACAAAGATGCTTATTCGCTGCTGGGCATCAGTGTTTATGGGGTTTGCTATCTCATGGTTTTCACCTTCTCCTCTCTGTATCATTCGTCCCGGGACAGGAAAATCAAGCGGCTCTACAAAAAGCTGGATCGGATCAGCATATACTTTTTAATTGCAGGCACCTACACACCACTCATAAAGTTTTATGTTTTTAATGATGCAGGCATCACCATGCTCAAAATTTTGTGGTGCCTGGTTATTTTGGGTATTTATTTCGAAATTCAATTTCCTGATCGTTTTAGAATCGTTTCTATTATTTTTTACCTTTTCATGGGCTTGATATTTTTATTTATGCCCGTCACACTCATCGGCTCCATGCCAGGCAATGTGGCTACCCCGGTTATTTTAGGCATTACTCTATACCTCGTTGGTGTGGTATTTTACATGTGGCACCGTTGGAAATATCATCATGCACTCTGGCACATCTTTGTTCTGTCTGCCAGCATTTGTCACTACATGGCTGTTTTGCGTACTCTGGAAATGCTAAAATGATGGTGTTTATTTTGTCAATATTTAAGGTAAAAGGCAAAAAATGTTATCAGTGTGTTTATTAATAAATCATTGGTTCTTATTGGTCGGTATAAAAAAAGCCATCTTTTCAGACGGCTTTTTTTAATTAAAAAAAACAAAATCAATGAACCACAACTATCTTAATTGTTTTGCTATAACTGGTTGATTCAAATTTTGCAAAATAAACTCCTGACGAAAGTTTACTTGCATCTACGGTTTGAATGTGAGTACCGGCAGATTGTTTTTCAAATTCAATATGGCTCACAGGTTTCATGTCAGAACTGTAAAGCTGAATCTTAACACGCTCATCGGTTTTTAAGTTGTAGCTGATGTTGAACTCATTCCTGGCCGGGTTAGGGTAAGCAATCACATTATCAGTTTTATTTGTACTGTTCTGAACAATGGCTTCAGGCAAAGCTGGCGCCGGTCCACGGTTGAGATGCCCGGTTTTGAAACTGCCGCAGCCATCAATGGTTGCATTAAAAACAGAACCTTCATTGGCAACAAAACCTGTGGTCAAAACAATATAACCACCTGCATCGTAATCCACCATTGACGGCGACTGAATCATCTCCGATGAGGTGATGGAATTGGAAGCTTCATTTTTTGTATTACCGCTCCAGTTATTATTGCCAAATGTGGCATCGGTGTAGCATCCGAAATAACCAGGAATGAGTGCAAAACGTGTTTCCCATGCTCCGTTAGGCACCTGGTTCACGATCCACATGGACTGGTCATCCAGCGGGTCTATGGCTACCTGGCTATAGTCTCCGCCACGTCCGTCTCCATCAACAGTACTGCCACTTGTATAAAAGATTCCATTGGGGAGAGAGCCAGCAGCATCTCCGTTGTTTCTGAAATTGTAGGCTGCACTGGGATGATAAGCTGAATTAAAAATGCTGTAAGTGACTACTACATCAGAATAGTTATTGACGCCGATGCTTTGATAATATTCTGATGTTGCACCGGAGCCATCGTCTATCCTGCCCACCTGCAGCACCGCACCTGTGGCGGGGTTCACCTGCCACCACTGGGTAGATGTGCGTGTAGTGGTACCTGTTGCCGGAAGGAAGATAGCATGGGTGAACCATAGCGATCCGTTTCGATAAACACAATTACTCAACATGGCATGACCGAATATATTGGCCGATGTGAAAGCACCTCCACCCAACTGTTGGGGACACCCCGCTGCATTGGTAGCAAAAGCCTGCCAGGGCGAAGTGCCATAGGAACTGCCGGTAAACAACTGTGCAGAACTGTTAATGTACCATGAATCCACAAAGCCATTGGTGCCGTTATTGGCATTTCCTGTTCGTGTGATATACAATCTGTCGAGTGTGTTGTCAAATGTAAAAGCCGGGACACCGAGTTCTATACTGTTCCAATAATTATAGTTGACTGAGCCAGCGGTATATGCCTGTGCTTTGTTGAGTACATACAATCCAATAGGGTTAGAGCCGCAGCGGACATTTCCGGATATACAAATCCAGTCTTTGTTAAAGCCAAGCTTTGCAAAATCCATCCATGTCTGGTTTGCAGCATCTACATCAAACTCGTAATAGAACCAACCTTGCGTTGGGTCTGAATTATTTGAAATTAAAACCCTGAACTTTGAGTCAACCGATGCGGCAGCACAATTATTGTTAGCATCTTTCAATGCCAGTGCCACCCAACGTTGTGCATAAGGGTCATACATGATCCGTGGGTCAAACACGAAACCTGACCAGCTAAAGAAAGCAGCCAATGTGACCTGGCTGATGACAGCACCTGTTTGCTTATTAATGATTCTTGCATCATCATTTGCCAACACCACAATGTGGTTGGGACCAGCAGCTATCTGTGCATCAGACGGATCAAGACCGCCCTGCTGATTGCCCACTCCTACATAACCTGGGTGCTGGGATGTTATTTTTTGTTGTCCAAGAGAATTTGCAGGTGGAGCATTGACAGTCTTGCTTTCATCTATCATCAACACCTTGGCAGTGGCGTGCATCGGATTTTTCGCTTTGTAAATGTCTTCTCCGATTCTTTCGCCTTCCACTTCTCTTTTGCCATAAAACTGATCAACGATTGTTGCTTCTTTTTTAAACTTAATGTTCTCAGGCGACCGTTCCATTTGGTGTACATCTTTAATGAAACCGGCCGGACCCTGCATAAAACCGGCTTTGCCTGCCTCCTGCGCCTTGCCAGCAATGGCAATGACAACAAGAAAAACGGCGATTGATAATTTTTTCATGTTGTTATTTTTTAGAATTAACCAGGGTTTTTAAAAGATCTATTTCATTTTTCAACTCTTTATTTTGTTTGCCAAGTTCTATGACATACAATGTGAGTTCTTCAATTTTTTCCATTTGTTTTGTCTGCATTTCGCCGAGCATCAGGCCATTTTCTTTCACATCTGTCGCAGCGGGAATGCCGGGTAAATGCTTGTCTGCATTGATTTTGGTTTCAAGTTCTTCAAGCGACATTAAGATGTGGTCTTTTCCAAAAACATAGTCGGGCCAGTTGGCAGTTGGCTGCACACGCACCTCTGTGGCGATCAGTTTTCCATTGATCGATGCTACATAACCAGTTGCACCTTGCTCGCCACCAACACGCAGTTCTGAAGTGTAAGTTTTTACAGGGAAATAGCCGCCCCAGTTGTTAATTGTTCCGCCACTGGCATATCCATATACACCAACACGTGTTCCTGCGGTTCCAATGGCATTAGCATATACACCATAACCGTAGCTGGCATAAGCACCGGCATCACTCAGAAAAGAGCCACCTATAAAACCGCCTGTCGCTTCGATGCCATAGCCCCAACCATCAGATGCTTTAGAATATGATTTAATGCCTCTGACATCTGATGTACCGACATAATTATTCAACACATTCACCACTGAAGTAGTGTAAGCTGCATTGCCAGCTATGTCGAGTCGAGATGCCGGAGTTGTATTTCCAATACCAACACTACCCGCACTGTCAATGGTTACTTTGGGAACGGCCTGAATGGTTAGGTTGACACTACCACCTGCATTTCCTGCACCTGTTCCAAAATCCACATCGGCAGCATTGCCGGAGTAAGAGCCCAGGTAGCCGCGATAAAGATCATTTTCAAAAAGGCTCAGATACATGTTGTTGCCGCCGTTGAAGCGACCAATATAGGCTGAAGTTGATTTTACATCAAGCGGAACACTCGGTGTATTTGTGCCTATACCAACATTTCCTGTTGCCTTCTGAACAAACAATTGGTTGGTGTTGACGGTAATGTCGCCTGTGCTTCCTATTTTCAATCTTTCCAAACGGTTAGCACCATTGGTACCTGTTACAAAAGAGATGCGACCAGGCACATTGCCGGCAGATGGAACACCGTCCACAAAGAAATCAACCGCCGCCGGGTTTTGAAATGCAGTACCATCATAGCCCGATACCAGGTTAGATGATAGCTGATCGTTGTTTAAAACAACAGTTGGAGCAGCTAGTGTGCCACGGCTTCTGCGGCCTATGAACACAGGGCGTGCATTGGCAATGTTGGATGCGATGCCGAGAATATAATCAGCATTGCCTACAGTGGTTTCGCCAAGACCTACGAACAGTGGCGCACCAGCATTTGTCCATACCGAAGATGGAACACTGCCCGATCCCTGCACTGTCAGTATGTTGGAGGGAGCTGCATTTCCAATACCGATTTTACCCGCCGATGTAATGGTCATGCGGGTTACATTGTTGGTGATTAGTTTCAGCGGAAAAGCATTGGTCGTTCCCAATACTGAGGTGGTTGTGCCTGCATTGCCGGAAAGACTCCATTGGGCATTAGCGGTCTGGAGTGTGGAACTTGCTACAATAACAGCAATAGCAGCAAGACTGCGTGTAAATTTTCTCATGATAAATGTTTTGAAGTAAAAAATTTAAGAAATAATTTCAGTTAAATAATGGTCTAAATTTAACGATTTTTTCGGTTAAACGATTTTAAATTTCATGAAGTAATTTTTAAAATTGACTGATCAGTAGCCGTCAGCTCTCAATATAAAATGAAATTTTATTTAATTATTATGGAATAAAAACCGGAAACCAACGAAGCTGGTTTGCGATATACTTAGTAAGGTAAAGATTTGATGTAGTAGAGGAATTAAAATTATGAGAAAAAATTTATCCTTTAATAAAACCTACTAAAGTCCCAACTTCTCTATAGCTGTCTGTGCCGCTATCTGGCTGGCATCTTTCTTATTGAAGGCTCGTCCGCTGGCAATTTGCTCTCCGTCTAACACGGCGGCAATGGTGAAGACACGGCGATTGTTTTCCATTTTTTCGCTGATGGTTTCAAACTCTAAAACCTTACCATTTTTACTGGCCCAGCCGATCAGCTTATTTTTCAGGTTAATGTCTATCAGTTCCAGGTCGTCCACATAGAGGTGGGGGATGATCATGTGTTTTGTGACCCAGGTTTTTGTTTTAGCGTAGCCTTTGTCTAAGTAAACTGCGCCAACCAAAGCTTCCAGGGTATTTCCAAAAATCTGGCTTCCCTTCAGAGAATTATCTATTTTGTTGTAGAGAGTGACTTTCTTTAAACCAATTTTGATGGCAAGGTCGTTCAACTGTTGACGGTTGACCATTTTGCTTCTCATTTCCGTCAGGAAACCTTCGCCTTTGTAGGGATATTTTTTAAAGAGATAATCGGCAACGATGGCACTCAATATAGCATCACCAAGATATTCAAGCCTTTCGTTGTTTTCATTGGCATGTTCTTTCACCGAGCGGTGGCTCAAAGCAATGGTGTATAGAGAAATGTTGCCTGGTTTTATGCCGAGCACATTATGCAATTGCTTTTCTAGAGTCTGAATATTTTTCTTTCGGCCTAAAAACCGGTCAATAAATTCCACAATGTTAAGCTACATATTTTTTCATAATTACAGCAGCATTGTGACCGCCAAATCCAAAAGTATTGGAAAGTGCAGCGTTCACGGTTCTGTTTTGGGCTTTATTGAAAGTGAAGTTCAACTTTCCGTCCAACTCCGGATCGTCTGTAAAATGATTGATGGTAGGAGGGATGATGCCATGCACAATGGCCTGTATGCAGGCGATTGATTCAATGACTCCGGCAGCACCGAGGCAATGCCCGGTCATACTTTTTGTTGAACTGATGTTCAGTTGGTAAGCATGTTCACCAAACACATGAATGATGGCTTTCACTTCGGCACCATCACCCAGCGGGGTAGATGTTCCATGCGTATTAATGTAATCAATATCTTCAGGTTTCATGCCTGCATCGTTCAGGGCGGCCAGCATCACATTTTTTGCGCCCAATCCATCAGGATGCGGGGCTGTAATGTGGTGTGCATCTGCAGATGCGCCGCCACCAGCTATTTCGCAATAGATTTTTGCTCCTCTTGCAAGTGCATGTTCCAGTTCTTCTACCACCAAAATCCCGGCACCTTCGCCCATCACAAAACCGTCGCGGTCTTTGTCGTAAGGGCGGCTTGCGGTGGTAAATTCTTCATTTCTTTCGCTAAGGGCTTTCATGGCGTTGAATCCGCCAACACCAGCTTCGCTCACCACGGCTTCGCTGCCGCCGGTGATAATAATATCGGCTTTGCCCAGGCGAATGTAGTTAAAGGCATCTATCATGGCATTGGTAGATGATGCGCAGGCACTGACAACAGAAAAATTTGGCCCACGAAACCCATGACGGATGGAAATGTGGCCTGCGGCAATATCCAATATCATTTTAGGAATAAAAAAGGGGTTGAAACGGGGAGTTCCATCGCCCTTGGCAAAATCAATCACCTCATTTTGAAAAGTGATTAATCCGCCAATGCCGCTGCCGAGAATAACACCAATGCGGTCGGGGTTCATTGTTTCCTTATCCAGTTTTGAATCTATAATGGCCTCATCGCTTGCAACAAGAGCAAGCTGGCTAAAGCGATCTATTTTACGTGCCTCTTTTCTATCGAGATAGTTAACAGGGTCAAAATTCTTGACCTCGCAGGCAAATTTGGTTTTGAATTTGGAAGCGTCAAACAAGGTGATCATGTTAGCGCCTGAAACGCCATTAATAAGCCCCTGCCAGTAATCGTTGAGATTGTTTCCAAGCGGTGTAATGGCACCAATACCGGTAACAACCACTCTTTTCAATTCCATAGTTTGCCAGTGGTATTTTTAACAAGTGATAAATCCGCCTGCAAGCCGCTAAAATGCGAATACAGGCGGATTCCTAAAAAATTATAGCTTCAATAAAAAGGGAAGAATAGCCAACTACTTTGCATGTTCTTCTAAGTAGGTAACAGCCTGGCCTACTGTGGTAATTGTTTCAGCCTGTTCATCAGGAATGGAGATATTAAATTCTTTCTCAAATTCCATGATCAACTCCACGGTGTCCAAAGAATCGGCACCCAGGTCGTTCGTAAAAGATGCTTCGGTAGTTACTTCTGCTTCGTCCACTCCCAGTTTATCAACAATGATTTTCTTAACTCTTGTTGCGATGTCTGACATTGTAATTAAGTTTAGTTACGGGTGCAAAAATATAGATTTTGGCAAATAAGCAAGAGATTCAGCCATTTTTATTTTAAAAGGATGGAAAAGATAGTTGTAAGTACATTTTAAAAGAGTCGCTTTGTTTATGTTATTGGAAACAAAATCTGGTTTTAAACGGCTCTGCTGCTTTTTAGCAAAACATCCTGTTGATCCTTTTAAACCACTGTTATCAGTATGCGGAAACACACTCGCATTTCGATTTTGGTTTTTGAAATACTTGTAAATGGAGAAAATAAAAACAGGCAGTCGGATTCTTGCTATAAGATTTCGGCTGCCTGCCCAAGTTGAAAAGGAGCATTTGTGATGAAACGATTCCCTGGTTTCTTTGACAATGGTCTTTTGTAATGAAACCTTTGGTTGTTTAACGCCCTCCAGGGCATTTAAAAAAAAAAAGCGGAATCAAAAATTTGTTTTTTAGTGGCAAACAAATTAATCGTTTTGAATCCTTTTACAAGTTTTAAACTTGTCTTTCCGGGGACATTATCCGGGTTGATTTATATTTCTTTAAAAATATACCACTAAGATAATGCTCTATTTTGCCAAATTCAAGAAAATGACCTTAAAATTTACAGATTTTGTAAAAAAGTTTTGCACCTTTTTGTCTGAAAAATTTAGACAAATCATTCAATCCCTTCGCCTGAGTAGGTTTTATTTCAAAAAACCAAAATCCACAACCCGCCTTACATATTTCCTATCTTGTATGACCCATGTGGCCTCATAGCTGCCACCTGCTTCCTGCTTCAACATATACACATACACCCTGTGTCCGTCTGCAGACAGCAAGACTTTATTTTGCGATTTTACTTTTCCACCTTCGGTAAAGGTGAGTATAGGATTGCATAAATCTGAGCAGGCCGATGGGGGAATTATTATGGTATCTCTGCCCATAACAATAGTGACCCGCTCCACATTGGTATAGGGGACTTTTCCATAATCGCCAAAGTATGGTTTGTTATCAATCTTGACGAGGTACTCTTTCTTTTCCTGGTCGTAATAATTCAGCTTGTGTTTCGCCGGGTTAAAAGAAATCGTTTTAATAGTGACTTTCAGGTAGTTTTCTTCAAAAGAAATAGAATCGTTTCCGTAGGAAGAAATAGGAATAGTCGCAAGCGGATCTTTGCCTATACTTTCTTCAATGCCGCCCATGCTAAATGAAGCAATGTCGCTACGAATGGCTTTGTCTTCTATTTTGGTAAAGACTTCTCTTTTGCTTCGATAATCGGGATAATCTTCCTGTCCAAAAAGGTGGAGGGAAAGCAAACAAAGCATCATGAATATAACGGTACGCATATCTCAATATTTATTTGATTTTTTGTGTAGCGAACGAAATAGTGTGCCAGAAAGCAAAGATCAAATAATATTCACCTCACGTTCTAAATTCACACCAAATTTGTCGGCGACACTATTGACAATTTCTGTAGAAAGATTGTAAACATCTGCACCAGTTGCACCGCCATAATTGACAAGAACAAGTGCCTGTTTTGCATGGCAACCTGCATCGCCTTTTCTATAGCCTTTCCAGCTTGTAGATCTGTCTGGGCCGCAGTTTTCAATCAGCCACGCGGCAGCCAGTTTCATTGCATTTCCAAAGGGATAAGCGACCAGTGCGGGGTATGCTGCTTTCAGTTGTTCATACTGCTTCGTTGAAACTGCCGGATTTTTAAAAAAACTTCCTGCATTGCCAATTTCTTTTGGATTGGGCAGCTTACTGCTTCGTATGCGAATAACTGCATCAGAAATGGCTTTGATGGAAATTTCTTTCACATTCATCTTTTCCAGTTCCTGCTGTATGGCTCCGTAGCTGGTATTGAAAACAGGATTTTTATTGAGTCGAAATGTGACCGAGGTGATAACAAACTTGCCTTTCATTTTTCTTTTAAAAACGCTTTCGCGATAGCCAAATTCACAATCAGAGGCAGAAAAAGTGACGAGTTTTTTGTCTGTAATCGAATAGGCTTCCAGTTCATGAAAAACGTCTTTAATTTCTACACCATAAGCACCAATATTTTGCATGGGACTGGCACCCACATTTCCGGGAATGAGGCTTAGGTTTTCTACACCGCTAAAGTTGTTGCTGATGCAGTATGAGACAAAGCTGTGCCAGTTTTCGCCGGCTGCACTTTTCACATACACATGATTGTTGTCTTCTTTTTCAATGGAAATGCCGGGCAGTTCGTTTTTTGCCACCAGGCCGTCCACATTTTGTGTCAATAAAATATTGCTGCCTCCGCCTAAAATTAGTGGAGGTTGTGTATTTTCTTTAAAGCAAAAAATGTCTTCTAATTCTTCTGTTGTAGAAAATGTTGTAAAGTATTTGGCGGACACATCAATTCCAAAAGTATTGTATGGTTTCAAGGAAACGTTTTCACGAATAGTCATGAGGAGAACTGATGTTTTTCAACATCAAAAATAGTGTTCGTAAAGTAGATTGCGGTGGATTGACGGCACAATATTTTCAATCATTGTTTCATTTAAAATTAAACAACGGTATGAGTCAGGCATTTGTAAAAGAAAGTGATGAGCAATGGCTTCACGATATTCAGCCCACTCTTAATGCCTTACTTGTTTATCTGACCCGTGAAAACAATGGCATCAGGGTTTACCAGCAAAGAGGTTTGATAAACCAAAAAACAGGAAAAGAAGTATTTGTGATGAGCAACGGTCTTTCTTACACCAAAGACGATGATGGCAGATGGATGGTAGAGTAGAAGTCCGTAACTTTCTGTCTGAAAAATACAAACAACCATGCAACCGAAAACTGCTGTCGTCTTAGGCTCCACGGGGCTTACAGGACAATTTCTTACACAATTCTTGTTGAACGATATA
>JAYTGA010000201.1:0-7936 GCA_043733905.1 Segetibacter sp. | reverse complement strand
GTTTTGGTATAAGTCCCCGGCAAACTATAATTATTTCCATTCCACAAATACGGCAGTTGATTGGAACAAACGGCAGCATTGACGGTGCTTTCAGAAGTGTCTTTAATAAGGAGCTTCAGCTTCGCCACCGAATCACAGCCAACAGCGTTGACAAATATTTTGGTGTAAGTCCCTGCTAAACTATAATTATTTCCATTCCAAAGAAAGGGAAGTTGTTTAGAACAAACGGCAGCATTGACGGTGCTTTCAGAAGTGTCTTTGATGATGACTTTGATTGTGACCGGGTTTGCGCATTGTCCTGCATTGGGCGTAAAGATGTATGTGCCTGTTGCTGTGTTGCTAACTGTAGGAGGATTCCAGGTGCCGGAAACGCCGTTGTTGGAAACTGTATTTAAGACAGGTGCAGTGGTGCCGCGGCAGAGGGGTGCAATAGCTGTAAAAGTTGGTAAGGTTGAATTTAGAATGTTATACGCCCTACAACCGGGAACAACAGCCATATTGCCACAAAGATCAGCAACGGAACCTGAAACATTGGTCAGGCACAACTGGTATGCTCCGGCGGCTACCATAGCCGGGCTTACGGTAAGGGTAATGGTATTGCCGTAAGCGGCACCTGAGGAGCAACTTGCAGATGTCCATGAGGTGACTGTGTAAGGACCCCCGGGACCTGTTATTTTAAAATCGGTCGCCTGAACGGAATTACAGAGAATATTTTCCGAAAAAAGAATAGTCAGTTGGCTCGTGCCGCAAGGTGCAACAGGAGTAGCACTCGTTATTGTTGGTGGTTTATTATCAAAGATTTGTGCGGTGGATGCTCCAAAATCTATCTGGTAGCCATTGGTGGTGGTATTAGTGTAGTGGCTAACGTTGATGACATAAGTCTGACCGGCAATCACAGGGATAGCTGCATTGTAAGGAGTGCCGAATTGGTCTTGACTAGTTAAGGTTGTATTACCATTTGGGCCTGTTGAGCCTGTTGTTTCTGAATAATTGCAACTGACTTCTAACGCCGGATTATTGTATATGTCCGAACACGTTGCATTGGTGAGGTTATAAACCGCCCAATCATAATCTTCTAGGATATTATTGGGAGTTATTAAAAAATTAAGAAACCCTGAAGTCTGAACTGTAAAAGTGTACCAGGTGTCGTTTGTTTCTCCCGATTTGAGGCAACTATTTGCAGTATCTATTTCATTGGCAATATTCCCTTCACCAATCGGTGAACTCGCTTCGTTGTAAACATTTTGACAAATAGGTTTTGCTCCGGGACAATCCTGTTTATTGGGGGGAAGAGGTGTACTTACGCAAATGTCGAATGTGCCGTGATTATTTGACCCACGCCCCCAGACCCTTATCCAGATGGTGCTGCCGGGGGTTAGCCCTGTGGCGGAGATGTAAGACATGTTGCCATTGGTGCTTGAGTTGTCGTCGCATTGAATCACAGACAGGTTGCCACATGTTCCACTATAGATGGCCATGCCGGAATTGGTCATGGTGCCATCCTGTGTGTCTATGTCGATGGATCCGTTGGGTGGAACTGTGACTTTGAACCACACATCGCCATCTACATAGGTGGCGCAGCCGGGATAGGGAACACCGGCAGAGGCAGTGGCTCCAACATTGGTTGAGGCTACATAAATGCAACTGTTGTTGACAGACAAAGTGGCTGCAGAACATGGATCATCGGAAGGGAGAGGGGTGCTGTTGAAGGTAAGACTGTAATCTACCAAAGTGCCTGCAGTTCCTACAAAAACATCTTTGATACAAAGACTCCATACGCCATCTGCATTTTGATTATTATTGACATTGTTGAGATTGCCTTCGGGCAAAAATGAACCGGTAAAAGGTGCAGTGCCTGAAGTAATGGTGGTGGTGGCAGTTTGAGAAAAGCAGGTTCCTGTATAGTTGTTGCTGGCTCCTCCGTTTTGAATGGAAAGTGGAACAATGGTACCATCAGGTGCTTTTAATTCAATTTCAAGATCAGAGTCCCAGTTGTGATTGATATTTAAACAAACTGACACAAGGCCATAAGCCGCATTTATAGTTCCAACACCACTGACGGTGACGGGAAAACATTTTTGTGTGTTATTGTCGGGTATGGCTCCGCCGGTGGAGTTTGTAAATGTCTGGGCTGATGTAGCCCTGCAAATACAGAAAAACAATAAAAGAAGTGTCAGTTTGAAGTTCACGGCAATAATGACTTTTTTTAATGATGATAAATCCCGCGTTGCCAGTGATACTGGTTACTTACCCTTGTGTAAATTTGACATTATTTGAGAACTTTAAGGCAAAAGACAGATTAAAAGTTTATTAGAATTTTAAAATGAACTTAATAGGGTTGACTTTAAAAACCTTTTAAAGAGTACAATGTGGACAAAGTTGCCATGAAAAGATGCGGTAAAAGTGAGTGACATGCACAGCATCCTTTGGACAACCGGCGGAGCCCAATAAAGTACAAATGATGGTCCCAAAAAAAGCTTAGATGGACATGGGATGAACGGCGACAGGCTCCTGTTGTCTTACTATTTCTTCGATTTGAACTTTTGTTTTTTCCCAAAGCTGATGAATGGTGTGAAACCGGGTTTGAAAAAATGTATCGAGCTCCATTTGCCGGCAATTTTCTACGGAATGGAAAATTTGATGGAGGGAGGATGCGCCCACAACAGACATGAGTGACTTGAGCGAATGCGCAATGCCCCTGACAGGGTGAAAGTTTTTTTGGGAAATGAACTGATGGAGGAGCAACATCTTCTCTTCGGCTTCGTTCATTGAACTTTCCAAAATGTCTTTCTCAAATTCTGGATCGCCATGCGAAAATTCTTTTAAATAGCTTAAATCTACCCTGAACCCTGCAATGACATTGTTTATTTCTAACTCATTTAACTTCATTAATCTTCGTTTGTTTTTATCAAAAAAAATAAATCCCTGCTGTTTTTTTCGTTAAAGTAATTTCTTACTTTTTTATTCCTGTAAGTATTGTCGTTTATTGTTAAGCATTTCCCGTTAGGGAAAAAGAAATGACTGTTTTATCATAGAATCATGATCTTTTTTGTAATAATTCTCCCCGGAATACTTATAATTCTCCCCAAAATTTTCATAATTCTCCCCGTATTCTTAAAAATTCTCCCCGTTTTTCTAATAATTCCTCCCGGATTTTTAAAAATTTACCCCGTTTTTCTGGTATTTTCCCCCGTTTTCTTGACAATTTAACCCGTTTTTCTGGCCATTTAACCCGTTTTCTTGATTGTTTCATCCGTTTTTATGAACATTTCACCCAAATTTTTGACCTAAAAACCAAGGGTTTAAGCAATTATGATTGTTAATGTTAGTTATTTAAGTGTTTTAATGTTGATTGCTTTTATTTGCTTATTACTTTTCTTTATTTCACTTCATTTTCCAAAATGTTTACTCAAAAAACAATATAAATCCTTGTTGTTTATCTAAAATGATTGGATGGAAAGGATATTTTCTTTCTGGTTTGAAGCACGAATTGTTTTAGAAATGCAATCAATTAACTCTTGTGGACGGTATGGTTTCGATAAATAGGCGTTCATGCCTGCTTCTTCGCAAATATTCTTTTCACCTTTGAATGAATGGGCCGTGAGTGCGATAATTGGAATGTTGCAATAGGGTTGTCCACACAATCTGATGACTTTTGATGCTTCGATACCGTCCATGTTTGGCATTTGAACGTCCATAAGAATGATGTCAAAGGCTTGTGTTTTTAAGATTTCCAGCACATCTGTTCCATCTTTGACATGGCAGACATGGTGATTGTATTTTTTTAAGACTTGTGTGGCTAGTTTTGCATTGGTATTGTTGTCTTCTGCCAGCAAAATGCGGAGGGGAGCCATTGTTTTATTTTCAGAAACAAAATGACTAAGTGACTGAGCGGATTCTAAAGCCGGAATATTGAAAGGAAGTGCAAAACTGAAGGTAGTTCCAACCCCTTTGTCGCTGCTAAGTTTTATTTCGCCGCCAAGTAGTTCAACAAGGCTTTTGGAAATGCTAAGTCCAAGGCCAGTTCCGCCATAAAGTTTGTGGATGTCTTGCGAAGCCTGAGAGTATCGCTGGAAAATGACATCAAGTTTGTCACTTTCTATGCCGATTCCGGAATCTTTTATGGTGAATTGGATGTTTGCTGTATTGTTTTTGCACGGATCGGCTGTTACAATGATTTCTACTTTGCCGTGATTGGTAAATTTGACTGCGTTGCTGACCAGGTTAATGAGGATCTGGTTCAGTTTTATGTCGTCGCCCAGCAAAAATTGAGGGACATTGTTGTCAACATGAACGGTTAGATCAATTTTCTTTTCTAATATCCGTGGTTGAAACAGTTTTTGAATGTTGATAACAATGGTTCTGACTTCCAACTTGTTGTTTGACACCTGAATGTTGCCGGATTCCAGCTTGGACAGGTCTAAAATGTCGTTGATGATGTTTAATAAGTTTTGCCCGGCCACTTTAATGGTTTGCAGGTAGTCTGCCTGCTTATGATTTAGGGCTGTATCGGCGAGTAATTCGCTGAAACCGATGATGGCATTGAGCGGTGTCCTTATTTCGTGGCTCATATTGGAAATAAAGTTTTCACGCATCTTCAGCGATGCTTCAACTGTTTGGCGGGCTTTGACAAGTTCGACCTGAATGGCGTGTTTTTCGGAAATGTCTGTGGCAATAATGAGGATAAATGTTTTGTTTTCATTGTCTAAGAAAACAGTTTTCTGCACTTTAAACCATTTCATGAGGCCGGTGCCCGGTTCTGCTATCTTACACTCGTGAAAGCTATGTTTTTCTGTGCTTTCTTTGGACTGATCTATGCGACCTGTGAGGGCAAAAAAGTCGGGTATGCGGTTTTGCGCATCGTGTAAGGTTGTTGGGTTTTTAGTATCATCAATGTTGAAGAAAGATTTTAATTTTCTGTTGAGAAATGTGATGTTCATTTCTTCATCCACCACACAAATTAGGTTAGATGACTCATCTACCAGGCGGCTTGTAAAGATTTTTTGATTATCAATGGTTTTTTTATCTTTTAATGTCTCAGAAATATCAATGGCGCTGCCAATAATGTAGGTTTCTCCCTGTTCGGTACAAGCCACATTCTTGTAAAGGAGAGTCCTTTTGCGGTTTTCTTTGGTAATGATCTTCATGTATCCAGTCGAAATGCCTTTATTACGAATGTCGGCGAGGTAATTATCTATGGAATAGCGGCTGTCTAAAAACGATTGCAGTGGTTTGCCAATGATTTCCTCCGTTGCCTGATCTAACATGTCTGCTCCAGCCTTGTTGATGTTGATGATAATGCCATTGAGGTCGTGAGTGCAAATGAGTGTCTGCGCATTGGAGAGAATAATGCTTTTTTCTTTCTCACTTTTCTTGAGTGCAAGGTCAATGTTCTTTTGAGCGGTAATGTCGTACTGAATGACCAGGCAATCGTTGTGATCTTTGTCTTGCAACAACAGCGGAACTACGGCTGCTTTGGTATAAAGTGTGTTTCCGTTTGACTGATAATATTCAATTTCGCCTTCCCAAACCTGGCCTTTGTTAATGGCTTCTTTAATGGTGTCAAACATTCCCGGTTTTTGCAAAGACGATGGCAACCTCCACACCGAACGGCCCAAAATATCGGTTGCTTTATAGCCGGTAAAGTTTAAAAAATGATTGTTTACTTTTTTAATTTTTCCGTTTTCGTCTATGATAGTGGTAATGGCGCAGAGTTCAAGGGCGTATTGATAATCGGACAGCTCCAGTTGCAGAACTTGCTTTTCATCTTCAGCATTCATCAGTTGAATGTGAAGACGATGTTTGTGTATTTTGAAACGTGCAATTAAAAAGCCGAGCAGAACAAAAAATAATAGTACAACAGAAACAACGGTGTGCGTGTAGCTGCTCATGAGCAACTGCGCCAGTCTTGGGCGGCTGACATAGCCCGACAAAATAAACAACTGCGATACCAATATAACGGCTCCGGTCAGAAAGCCCATAGTGATATACTTAAACAGCAGCTTACGGCCGTTGTTTTTCATGGATATTGGATTTGATAGGATTTTAGTGACGGCTGTTTTCCTGTTAAAAGAAAACCCCTCTGTTATTATACGCTAAATGATTCTGTTTTATTTTTTTAGCGGGTTTTTTATTTTTAAAGAAATGAGATGTAGTGATGACTTCTGCCACTAAATTTCGTTCTTTTACACAATGCAAAAAATCATTCTCGCATCTCAGTCTCCCCGCCGCAAGCAACTGCTTGAGTGGGCGGAAGTGCCTTTTGAAGTCATTGTCCAGCATACGCCGGAAACGTTTCCCGAAGATATGAATGCCGAAGAAGTTCCTGTTTATATTGCCCGGCAAAAAGCATTGGAAGTGCAAAAAAATCTGCAACAGAAAGAAGAGGGAGAGGTTCCTGAAATTATATTGGCCGCAGACACTATTGTAGTGCTCGACAACCGAATTATTGGCAAGCCCGCAGACAGAGCGGATGCCATCAGCATTCTAACATCTTTGTCCGACAGGGCACACAGGGTCATCACCGGTGTAGTCATCCTGCACAAGAAGGGCGAAGTTGCTTTTTCAGAAGTAACCCACGTTCATTTTCATGGTCTGACTCAGCAGCAGATAGAGTTTTATATTGACAAATATCAGCCTTATGACAAAGCCGGAGCCTATGCCATACAGGAGTGGATAGGCGTGGTCGGAATTCAATCAGTCAGCGGCGATTTTTATAACGTGATGGGACTGCCTGTAAGCAGGGTAGTGAAGGAGCTGGAAAAAATTGGGAATGAATAGATACTCTTTTTAGAATTTTTCTTTCTGCCTGCAAAATTTGTGTTTATTCAAAGTCTGCTCTTTTAATTTGTGTTCTTCAATTTGCAGGTTACAAACACTTCATCGCCTGTTGAAAAGTCAACCTTGTTGGCGTGCACAAGAATGTTTACGGTTTCTATTTCAATTTTTACTTCGTAATGATTGCCACAAAAAGAAATCTTCCTTACCACACCTTTCACAGCATTGTCAGCAGTGGAAACAATGCTAAAATGCTCGGGCCGAATGATGATATTTGAATGATTTTCCTGCATGAAACCAATGTTTGGAAATAGTCTAAGAAACCCCTGACTGATGAGGTTGTAACTGCCAAAGAGTGCAGCCACATATTCATTCAACGGCTGGTGATAAATGGTTTGAGGGTTGCCCTGCTGAATGATTTGTCCATCTTGCAGTATGATGATTTTATCAGCCCACGGCAGCACATCCTGCGGGTCGTGCGATGTGAGCAGACAAGTGATTTGCAGGGTCTCTGCAATGTTCTCCAAAACCTTTTTAAGCGTAGTTGTGTGAATGAGGTCAAGATTTGAAAACGGCTCATCTAAAATCAGCAGTTTTGGCGATTTTGCCAGCAACAGGCAAAGGGCGATCCGCTGCTTTTCTCCACCGGACAACTGATCCGTTCTGCGATGCAACAGGTTGTTTATCTCACAGGTTTCAAAGAGTGTTGAGGCGGCTGTTTCCGTCATTCTGTTTTC
Organism: Segetibacter sp.; assembly: GCA_043733905.1. GTDB lineage: Bacteria > Bacteroidota > Bacteroidia > Chitinophagales > Chitinophagaceae > Segetibacter. The sequence goes on along the minus strand of JAYTGA010000201.1, from coordinate 422 downwards.
AAACCAAACCAGTTCCCCCACCCGATAGTTGTTCAGCAGTTCATAATATTGAGACAGGTAGGCAATCTGCGGATGTCCGGGCATCAGTTTGTCATTTGACCCTATGACTTTTTTCTCATTAAAAAGAATAATGCCCCCGTCGGGCTGTGAAAGACCGGCAATCATTTTCAGCAGGGTTGTTTTGCCTGCTCCTGATGCACCTGCAATGACTACTTTTTCATCCCACTTTTGCTCAAAGCTGATGTCATTTATCAGCAACCCACCTGTCAGTTGCTTCTGAATTTGTTGAACCTGTAATAAAGACATTTTCGCTGATTTGGATATTAATGCTAATCAAGGGTTGGAACTCCAGAGGAGTTCAATATTTGTAGAAAAAAAATATCCCCACGATTTCTACGACTCCTTTAGGAGTCGAACATATC
>JAYTGA010000200.1:0-2941 GCA_043733905.1 Segetibacter sp. | reverse complement strand
GGCGCTAAACAAATGACAACTCCGCATGCAAGCCATCGGAAATGGTGTCTAAGGGCCAGTATTATTGCAAGAGCCGGGTAAACTAATAAATAACTTAATGCATAACCGGCTCCGAATGAAAACTTCAAAAAATAACCGGATAAAAATAGCAGGGAGTGACAAACAAACATTGCTGCAACACCCAAAAAAAAGAGAAGAATATAGCCAACAAATCGCTTTGCTTGCGGAAAATGCCGGAACTTTTTTTATTAATAAGGAAACTCACGTAGACGCCGGCATACGTCGCAATAAGTGCTGCAAACGGAGGCACAAGAAAGTACCATATACGGATTACAGGCGGCCAAAATTCTACGCCCATTGGAATGAAGATTATCCAACTAAGGATATTCATCAGGAGTGGTGCATACCACAGACTATCTGGCTGCATTTTTCCAACCCATACTCCAAGCGGGAAATACAAAAGAACAGTAAAGATTGCAGTGATGAGTGGAGACGTCCCCATCATAACCATGCATGTTAAAATAAAACCTCCAGAACCAATAAAAAATGGCTTCAGGATACTGCTAATTTTTACAGGCATAATTACCCTTCTCTTTTAAATGTCTATTTGTTAAGCCGTTTATAAGCACACCATTTACAATCAATTAACTACTTTCTTAATAGCAATCTTAATTGTCTCAGCCATTTCTTTTCTTTGAATAGCATCAGGCTGCAGCCCACCATACTACCAATATTTGTTACAAAACCCGATTTAACAATAGTCCTATTGCTAACATTAAAATCATTAAAGCCACTAATGCAAGAATTGATATTGGATTAGCAAAATTTACAGTCCACCCAAAGGCCTTATTTCTTTTTGGGGGAAATAATCGTTTGTCATTTTTGTTGAAGTAAAATATTCCCCCTTTCCAATTTGATGGGTCTTTATGCCATTCGTCTAAAATTTCCTTATCTGAGTTTTGGTTGGGCGTCATTCCCCTTTTTTTGGAACCAAAAATCACTTCTTAAGCTAACGTTAGAGGCACCCATTCTCGTTGACGAAATTTATTATATTTATGAGGCTCTTTGCAAGGCCGATGTCAGTATTGTTGCGTAATAGCACGGGCGTCATTCTGGTTGGAATGTAAAAAGCTTTTTTGCACAGAACAAAAAAGCTTTGTGATCACTTCAGTGGTGATTCCGGTTTTATGCGGAAATCCCGTTCAGAATATTTTCATGTCAAAGATACATTCTCCAAGAGCATTTTTATTCACTTCTAAAAAGAATATCATGCAAAAAAGAAATGTAAAAATGGAAGTTGTCAATCCCAATGCAGCGGGCATTGATGTAGGAAGCCGTTCTCACTTCGCCGCGGTTGGCCAAGGCTGCAATGATGTCAAAGAATTTGGTGTTTATAATGAAGACCTGCGGCAGCTCACCAAATGGTTTTCAGACAATGAAATTAAAACAGTTGCTATGGAAAGTACCGGTACTTATTGGCAACACCTTTATATCACTTTACAGGCTGCGGGTTTCCAGGTTATTTTATGTAATGGAAAATTTACCAAAAACATCAAAGGCAAAAAAACGGATGTAAAAGATGCGCAATGGATTCAAAAGCTTCATACCATCGGGCTATTAACCGGAAGCTTTTTACCCGATGAAGACACCGAACAATTACGCACTTATTGCAGGCATAGAACCAATCTGTTATGGCAAGCTGCTGATACTACCCGTAAAATGCAAAAATACTTACGTCTTCTTAATCTGCGTTTAGACGTGGTAGTGAAAGATATAGCAGGACTTACCGGCCTTGCCATTATTGATGCGATTTGCAAGGGTGAAAAAAACCCGGAAAAATTAGCAGACCTGAGACACAGCAACTGCAAAAAGAGTAAAGAGGAAATTGCAAAAGCGCTTCAGAGCAATGGAAGAAAAGACTATCTTTTTGGATTAAAACAGGAATATCAGTTGTACGTAAACTTCCAGGAAAAGATGAAAGAATGTGATGTGGAAATAGAAAAATTATTGAATGTACAAATCAATAGCGATGACGAAAAAAGGCAACACGTTATTGACAAAAAGGTTTACAAAAAGGTAAACAAAAACACACCAAAAAATTTAGACATCAACTTGCTGTCTTACCAATATTTTGGTGGTGTGGATCTGCTGGCCATTGAAGGTGTAAGCCATGCTACGGCACTTGCCCTGATGAGTGAAGTAGGCAATGGCATTCATAAATTTGAAACTGCTAAACAATTTGCCAGTTGGCTAAGGCTTGCACCCAATAATAGAATAAGCGGTGGTAAAATGCTCAGCAGCAGAATCCCAAAGGGCAGTAATCGTTTGAAAATTGCATTAAGAAATGCCGCCAATGCCATTGGCAATTTAAAAGACACAGCTCTATCTAATTTCTTTAAACGAATTGCATTCAGAAAAGGAAGACCTGCAGCCATCTCTGCCACCGCAAGGAAGTTGGCCGTAATAATATGGAACATGATTGTAAAGGCAGTTCCCTATAAACCAGTAACGGATTACGAATTTCTTGACCAAAAACGAAAAAGAAAAGTACAGGAAATGAAAAAACTAATTCATAAGTTTGATATAAAGACCGATGAATTAGGGTTGCAACCCAGCGGCTTATAAAACGTTAGTCAGAATTTTAATATGACCGAAGTATCTAAATAACTTTTAAAATATGACAATAAAAAAATTTGGTTTCATAGTTTTACTATCGGCATTCGCAATGAATCTGTTCGCCCAAAATTCCAGCAAGCCAGACGCGAATTTTGGAAACGTAACCATAGTTCATACTGCTGAAATTAATGCTGTTGCAGAAACAGGTAAGGGGCGTGCCGTTGCAGACTCTGTACTTCGTGTAATTTCAATTGGAGGGAAATATAATGTTGGTGTTTCTGTAGTCAGTCGCTCAAAAATAAATGACAAAACACCGCCTGACGCA
>JAYTGA010000199.1:0-7790 GCA_043733905.1 Segetibacter sp. | reverse complement strand
CCTCTAAGGAAGAGAGAGAACGAAGTTTATATTCTGGTTCAAACACATAATCCGGCCAGTTCACCTGGTCAACTTTCACTTTTCGTGTTCGGATACCACCGCCGACATACAATTTGTAGGGTACTGCTGCAGAAGCTGTAGTAGCAGCAAGACTTCCAATAATCATTGTCCCGGTCAGATCAATACGCATTCCGGGATTAGTACCCATACCCGGTCCGCCGGTAGAAAACTCAAAACCCGAAAGGTCAGAATAAAGAATACGCCCCTGATAATCGCTCAAAATGTTTTGAGATCCTTTAAAATCAATATAACTTTTCTCGTCATCACCGCTTTCTATTTCAATTCCCCCATCTTGACCTTTAATTAAAACTTGACCTTCCACACTTGCAGCCTCCACCACAGGTCCCTTAACCGTTAAATTCCCTTTTACATGGTCTACTGATAATTCCCCAACCGAAGCTTTATTGATCGCTGCTGTTTCACTATTCAGAGTTTCCATCTGCACATCTCCTTTAAATTCATTGTGATAAAGTGCTATTTTCTGATTACTCCCTTCAAATGGTTCATCTGCATTTATGCTCCAATTTGTAAACCAACTTGCTGATTCATTTGCACCTTTGGCAAAAGCAGTAATATGTAGCCTTGTATTAGCTCCCCACATTTTCAGGTAAATCTGTATAAGACCATTCTTTTGTCCCAAAGCAACATCAGGTGTCAAACCACCGGAAGAACTGACCGTGGCATTAGAGAATTGACCTTCTTCAAGTGTCCAGGAAACCTTTAGTGCAATAGCCGCAGACCTGCCGTTATCATAGCCTTCTATTGTTACCATTGGGAAATGCAGGTTATTATCAAGGGGTATCTGCGTTTTAATAACTAAACCGTCATGCAACTCACCTTCCATACTCCAGTTTATAACATCAAAGGTTTGTGCATCACACACAACCGAAATCAGGATTAGCAAAAAAGCAAACAATGTTTTCATTCTATTTATTTTTAGCATTACATAAAAATTAAGCATTCTTCATTCGTAACTCATCATTCATAACTCATTTCTTATAAATATTCCTTTCTACTGCAGACGAAAACAAGCTGGTTTCCGGTATTAGCACAGAAAACAGTTTTCCATTTTCATCTGCAAAAAACTTTTGTCCTACCCCTTTCGCATTTTCCTCAAATCGCTTATTCATACTCAGCTTTGTCAGCCATTGCATCAGGCTACCTTGGTTAGCCCCCGCAGTTTTTTTTGTAAACATTCCCTCCGTCAGCAATATATTGATCCCTTTGTTTTGATACATAGTTTTGATTTTAGCTTTATTGCTATCTACAAAACCGTCTTCTTTGCTCATAATACCCACAAGTTTTACAGTATCTCCATACCGGCTGTTAAAAGCAGCCAGTTCATCCAGTTTTGATGAATCTGATATTCGTGCAGGGGCAATCAGGAAAAGTATTTTCTTTCCTTGGTAAGAAAGCAGGGAAACACTGCTACCATCAATGTTATTAACAGACAGCGAGTCCGCAGACTGCCCATACATACTCAGTGCTGCGCTGCACAAAAGCAAAACAAAAAGCGTTTTTATCATGATTGATTTTTTAAGATTCTATGTTTTTATACTTCAGAGTTTATAATCCTTCAACTGCACTTAGCATTTCTAAATCTCATTTCTTAATTAAATTGGTATCCGATTCTAAATACAATTGGCTGTGTCGTCGGCACCTGCTCATAACTTAAAAAATCCCACAGCAACTGAAGTGTGTTTGTCTTTTTCCCTATTTTGTATTTCTTGCTTAGTCCTATTAATCCACTGGTCTGCCAAGGGTTTAGTGTATTTCCGTTTCCAGAAAATGAAGGGAATTTTGTGAAATCATGCTGGTAGTTCTTCTCATACCCACCGCTGATCCACAGACCACCTGCACCTGTCTTGCTAAGGCCTTTAGGAGTAGAGAGCTTCAATTCTACATAGCTCCTCAGCCCTACTCCTTGACTGCTAAGATGAATGTGACTAATCCCATTGCCCCAGCCCATTTTATAACTGGCTCCAAGTCCTATGGTACTTTTGTCATTTAGCTTATATCCCGCAGTGGCTGCAAAATCCGTGGTCACAGGCAGCAGGCTGTTTGGCCGCTGGCTTTGTATGTTTGCACCGTATTCAATCCGTTTCAAAAAGCTTTTTGTTTTCTGATTATTTGGCTTAAAGTCTGGCATATCCGCATCGCCGTTACTTCCGGCTTGGTTTAGCTTATCTTTCAGCTTGTTTAGTTCACCTTGTGCAGTCTGCATCTGCTGGTTCAGGTATTGTTGCGGATTGATTCCCGATCCGCTAAACTTTGCCTGTATCATTGTTTGTACACTTGCCCTTGTCTGCAATCCTGTAAGGCTTTCGGCACTGCCATAGTTGTCTGGCATTTTAAACAGTGAAGCCAGCATACTATTCTTCTTCATAAAATCAGTAAAGGCAGGCAGCTTGTTCAACAGGCTGAGTGCCTTTTGTTCTATTTTTTCCGGGTCTTTCAAAATCGCTTTGTATTCGCTGAGTTGCGCCTGGTAGTAATAGGCTTCTTTGTTAAACCCCTTTAGGTCTTTCAGCATCCCAAATTTTCCCAATGCACTTTTCAGCACTTCTTTCCGTTCTTTTATGTAGGCTTTTAGTTCGTTGGCTTGCTGCATTTTTCCTTCCAGCCCCAGCACATTCATGTTCACTGCTTTTAGCTTATCAGCATATCCTGTGGGCAGTTTATCAGTCAGGTTTTTTGTCTTATCCAAAAATTGGAGGCTTGTTTGCAAACTGTCTAATTGAGAAATATATTCTTTGAGCTTGCCTGCCACGGGCGGGTTTTTTATCTTATCAGCAAACTGCTGGTATTTGTTTTGGGCAAACAATACTTTGGCAGCCACACTGTCTTTCAACGCCAGTTTTTTCTGCAACTTTTGCTCCTGCTTTTGCAATCGTTTCAGTGTTTTCAGGGTGCTTTTCTCAATATCGCTTTCAAGACCAGATATTTTTTTGTCCATCTTGTCCACATATTTTGCTTGCACAGTGGAGGCAATACCCGATGTCGTTTTGTTGATTGTTTGTTCTGCCTTTGCGACAATACTTTCGGGAGATATTTTGAATTGATTAGATGCAGAATCTACCGGCTGCTGCCCATAACAAACAGCAAAACAGCACGTTAGAATCATAACAAAGAAGGATGATACAGACTTCATCATAAAAAGTATCAATTGTTAAATGAAATTAACGAAGTTTCAGCTACCAAAAAACAGGGTCTTGAAATTATTTTTTTCTTCTGATTGATTTTGTATGAATTATTTTAAAAAATCGAGTATAAATACTTATCATTTGCGTATTTTTACGGTATTCGTTTTGTATATTTTATAAGTATTGACTCCCACCTTATTCTCTTCTCGTTCGTATCTCCTTCGCTTCTGCTTCACCTTTTTATGCCAACATTTTTTGGAGAACATTACTTTTTCATTTCATTTTTTTCGGCCAGTTGGAGCGAACAAAAAAAGAAGGAAGCAAGAAGAAAATCAGAAGGAAAGAAAGGAAATATGATTCAGTCATTATTGGCTTTGCATGAAATAAATAAATAAGCATTCACCATTCTATTATCGAATCATGAATCAATTGAAATTTTAAGGATTTCATTTTTTTATGCAAAATTTACATACTCTGATAAGGTAGGTTTTTTCAAAAACACTGTATCTTTCACGCCTAATATTTACCCCAAATGGCTGATCAGCAAAAGTTTACGGAAGACATCAATGCAGGATACACTTTCAAAGGTGAAAAAGTGAAAATTGGCAGTGCCATGCTTGATGGTGAAGTGGTGAAAGGGGCGGATGTTTTTCTGCCGCTGAAAACAATGAACCGCCATGGCCTCATAGCCGGTGCTACAGGAACGGGCAAGACCAAAACCCTGCAAATGATCAGCGAAGCACTGAGCGATGCAAGTGTGCCTGTATTGCTCATGGACATTAAAGGCGACCTGAGTGGCATAGCTATGCCGGGTACATTGAACGATAAAATAACTGAACGTTCGGAGAAAATCGGCATCCCTTATACTCCTGCAAAATTTTCTGTGGAATTGCTGACAATCAGCAACCAACCGGGGGTAAGGTTGAGGGCAACCGTTAGTGAGTTTGGCCCTGTTTTGCTTACAAAAATTTTAGGGCTGAATGATACGCAGGGCGGCCTGGTAGCCATGATTTTCAAATATTGCGACGACAGCAAACTACCGCTGCTCGACCTAAAAGATTTCATCAAAGTGCTGCAATACATAGGTGATGAAGGCAAAGAGGAAATAGAAAAAACCTACGGAAAAATAGCCACTACATCTACCGGAACCATCTTGCGAAAAGTGGTGGAACTGCAACAACAGGGAGCCGATGTGTTCTTTGGTGAAAAAAGTTTTGAAGTGGAAGACCTGATGAAAATCAGCCCCGATGGCCGGGGAATGATTAACGTGCTGCGGGTGACCGATCTTCAGGACAGGCCAAAATTATTTTCATCATTTATGCTGCAACTGCTTGCAGAATTGTACGCCATCAGCCCGGAAGAAGGCGACCTTGACAAACCAAAACTGGTCTTGTTCATTGATGAAGCGCACCTCATTTTCCAGGAAGCAAGTGAGGCATTGCTACAGCAGATTGAAACTGTTATAAAACTGATAAGGTCAAAAGGGATCGGCATTTTCTTTGTGACCCAAAACCCCATGGATGTGCCTGCAAGTGTGCTGGGACAGCTTGGCATGAAGGTGCAACATGCACTCAGAGCTTTTACGGCAGTGGATAGAAAAGTAATTAAGCAAACGGCTGAAAACTATCCTGAAACAACCTACTACAACACCGATGAATTAATCACCCAAATGGGCATTGGCGAAGCAATGGTGACCATGCTGAATGAGAAAGGAATTCCAACGCCGCTGGTTCATGCCATGCTTGCTCCTCCACGCAGCCGCATGGATGTATTGACTGAAGCTGAAATAACAGGCATATTGGGCGAAAGCAAACTTGCTGCAAAATATAACCAGGAGGTGGATAGCGATAGTGCCTATGAAATACTTACAGCCAAACTGCAGGCTGCTGCCGAAAAGACAGCCGAAGCATCCGCCGAAAACGAGGATGCAAAACCGGGCAAAAAAGAAGAAAGCATATTGGACAACCCAATTGTAAAAAGCATTGGCCGCACAGCCGCCACCATGATTACCCGCAGCCTGCTTGGCGCATTAGGACTTGGTGGAAGATCGTCAAAAAGCAAGAGTTGGTTTTAGTAGCGGATTATGGAACACGGATGACACGGATTGGATGGATATGACAGGATTTCTTTTGTAAAGTCAAATGATTGCAGGGAAGCTGTTTTAAATTATCAGTATCGAATACCAATTGTTTCTCTGTTCAACTCCTTTATTTTCTCTTTGTCTTTCTCTGTGGTTAAAATACTTGTCTTTACCACAGAGAATTCAGGAGAAAAGGCAACACAGAGAATACCGCGAGAACCGTTTCAATTATTTTTAAACAGCTCCTTAGTAAAATCTTTTAACAATCTTAGCTGCTTTACTCCCCCTTTTAGCGAATTTTCCAACGGAGAAATACCTGCACGTTCCATGGTTGATTTCCTGCGTTTGTTCTTTCATAAACACCTGTCAGTGGTTTTGAGAGAGTGGCTCCTAACTGGTAATGTTTCAGTTGATAGGCCAGGTTTATTTTCCCGGTCACGAAGTGGGAGTTTATGTACTGCCAATCCTTGTCTGTTTTTACTACACCATACAAACTATCCTTCAACACATCGGTTGTGTTTCTTACTATTCTTTCTTTGAATAAAGCCGTGTTTGTCCATGTGTTTCCTATGGCAGCAGCGATAGACCATTTATCTGAAAATCGGTAAGCATATTGCAAAGCTGCTTCAATGCCCATGACCTTAGCGAGTGAAAATGTTTGTGAAAGAAAAATAGAATTGACAGGTTGGCCGATGTTGGATGCAGATGTTGCACTTACTGAATAATTACCTGATTGCACTGTGGAACGCTTGTTGAGAAGATACTGTGAATAAGGATTGACAGACAATAAAAGGCTTGATTTATTGGTCAAATCTTTGCTTACCCACAAAGCTGGAATCAGTACGGTTAATGGTTGATTTTTGGCGTTTACTTCTCTAAAAACGGTGTTGTTGCCAAAGGGCAAGGCAATCGCCCATTCAAGCCCTAAATGAAATGAGCGTTTAGGTTTAGGAGGGGCAATTTTTACCAACAACTTTTTTGTTTGATCACTAGCATTTTTGGGTGTTTGTTTATTGGCAGAAGAATCGCTGGCTTTTAGTTTTGTAATGTTTTCAGAAGGTTGATTTGTCAATACATCAACATCTTTTTTTGACGGGATATTGTCTTCATTTTCGTGTAAAGTCTTGTCATTTTTTACTTTATTTTCAGTTGTTACAATTTTGTTTTGCTCTAAAATATTTGTTTTGCTTTCGATTTTTTGCAAGCCTGCTTCAGCAGTTGATATGCCCATTTTATCTGTACTTCTTTTTATTCTCCTTTGTTTTTGAATTGTTCTTCCTGCTTTCAATTCGCTACCCGTAGAAACAGAACTGTGTCCTGTATTATCCCTATTTGCATTCTTATTCTTCGATAACATAATTGCCGATGGCTGGCTGCCTGCATTGTTTACCTCGCTGGCTTTTTGCTCTTGCGGTTCAGGCTGAACTGGCAAGTTACCGGGAGGTCTATTCTCTTGTTTGGCAACTCCTTTTTCATGATTAATTTCAACTTCTTTAATGGTTCTATTTGCAGAAATTTTCTTCCCGCCGTATGTTAAAACGCTTTCATGGACAACGTTATAATTGAAGAGTTTATAAGCACCACATCCGCCTATGAGCAGAAGCAGCAACAGCAATGTGAATTTGCGTTTGTTATTGTTTTTCCCTTTATCCACGGGCATTTCAGCATCGAGCAAATCTTTCATTTGCTGCCATGCTTTGGCGGCGCGAATGTTTTGTTCAGAATGGTTGTTGTCCATAATCCAGCGATTTATAAAATGAGTTAACCAGCATTTGCAATGCGGTTATTGTTATTATTAAATATGCTTTGAAGTTTTTTTCTTCCTTCACTCAAATGCCATTTTACCGTCCCTTCTTTCATGTCAAGCGATAGGGCTATCTCTTTTATAGCATAGCCTTCCAAGTAAAACAAACTGCATACCGCACGGGTTGCTGATGATAATTTTCCAAGATGAAACACCACTTCATTTTCCTCGCTTTGTGCAAAAGGATTAATGCTTGTTTCAGCAGGAAACTCGTCGGTAAGTTCTACAGTGACGACTACGTTTTTGTTATTACGAACCAACGTCAGAGCTTCGTTGCGAACAATGGCATACACCCAGGTTATCAATTGCGACTTAGCCGGCTCATACATCGAAATATTTTTAAAAACTCTTAGCATCCCGTTGTTAATGGCTGTAACCACTTCCTGCTCATCATCAAAAAAACGCCTGCACAAAGCCGACAAAACCGGGAAAAACTGCATATACAGCTTTTCCTGGCTTACCCTTTTATTTTCTCTGCATCCTTGTATGATAATTGCCTGATCGGTCAAGGGGTTTATTGGTTGATTAGTTAATTGGGTTATTCGTTTCTCGTTTTTTATGAATTGATTGATACTCCCAATATCCAGCTTTAATTCATAATTTTTAATGGCGTTGTTGCACGAATACCTAATAAAATCGTTTGCGAAGCAAAAAATCCATTTTTTTCATAAAAAAATCCTGTTAATCCCTTCTATCCGTGTTA
>JAYTGA010000198.1:0-13623 GCA_043733905.1 Segetibacter sp. | reverse complement strand
GCATTACTTGCAGATACAGTATAAGTTCCTGCTGAAAGACCAGTAGATCCTACTACTGCATTGCTCGCATTTTTTATTTCTATTGTTCCATTGGAAGTTGCACTGATAGAACCATCGTTGCCCCCATTGCACGAAACATCTGTTCCATTGGCAGATAAAGTCAATCCTGGAACTACAACATCAAAACTGCAATTGTTTGAACCACAAGTATTGCTTGCTGTTGCCGTAACAGTTGTAGTACCAATATCAAATAAAGAACCGGATGGCTTTGAATAGATAATGGTGGGTGTGGGTGAACCCGTGAAAGTTGCAGCGTTATAATTGACAGCTATAGAACACAAACCCAGCGGATTTGCTGCCAAAACATTTCCTGAGCAACTGATCGTAGGCACAGTATTCAGGGTGACAGTAGTGGAACTTCTGCTGAGGCTAATACATCCGCCGGAAGTACTAGCTTCAGCAAAATAGGTGGTGCTTGAAGATGGAGCTACCGTAAAATTCACACCGCTTCCGCTGCTCCCGATACTGGTACCGAGACTTGAAACTGTGTACCAATTTATTGTGTTGCCCGAGGAAGTGGCTTTTAAGAAACTGAATGAGCCAGGACAAATAGCTGCAGGTGTTGCACTAACAAGGGTAGGTGCTGCCGGCAAACTAACGACCGTCACCAGTCTGCTTACACGTGAACTGATGCATCCTTGAGGTGTTAGCACTTCTACATAGTAGGTAGTAGATGAAGCGGGTGTCACCGGAAAGTTTGCCCCACTTAAACTCGATCCTATAGAAGTGCCTCCCGAAGCAACTGTATACCACCTGATAGTATTACCTGGTGAAGTTGCATTTAAATTGACTGTTGCACCCGAGTTTGCGCAAATTGAGGAAGGCGTTGCAGTTACCAAAGTTGGAGAAGATGGCGCCGTTATAATGACTGTTATTGTGTTAGAAGTGATCCCAACCGGGAAGAAATTATCTTGTGCAGTAACGACTATTGTTTTTGTACCAATATTGCAAGCCGCAGCCGTAATAGTTATATTAACATTGGCAGTTGTACCTGAAGTGGTAGAAACAGTCGTATTGCATAAACTATTGGTGTTAACGGTCGCAGATACAGTCTGATTTGTTTCGGGTGGTGAATAACTAAGGGAAATGGTTTGTGTGCTTCCACACGGAATGGTGATGGTGCTGTTAGTGGGAAGTCCCGAAACAACAGGAGACTGGTTTCCCGATGCTGAAACATCAAAAGTAAAACAGGTATAATCTAAATAGTTAACTCCATCTGTATTCCCTAATCCTCCATCATAATCAGCATTATTCAAGCCAAATCTGCCAATTTGAGAATATGCAGAATTGCTACCTGAATTGACGCCTACTGTTGCCGGTGTGCCTCCAAAACCGGTAGTAGAACCTGAAACCTGCCCGGTTGTCCATTGCATATCGCCATAGTAGAAGGCAACATTTTTTCCTATTCCAATCAAAGGATCATTACCATTTGATAAGACGACCTGAAATGTATTTAAAAGGTTAATCTGAGAATTATAATATCCAACACCAGGCCATGTAACAATTACATTGGTTGGGTTAATTTTATACTTTACCAATCCACTACCTACTCCACGGGTATCAACATCTGCCCAAAAGGGCGCTACCATTGGTGTATTTACCAAAGGGAACCCTGTGGAAGTAAATGTAGAAAAAGAGCCGGTAAATGTTATGTTGCCATTATTGTTTATATAAATGGAGGTATAGTTAGTTCCATATAAATTAAATGCAAATGGAATGGCAATAGGTCCTATTGATCCATCATCATTTGCAGGGAAGGTTGAATAAGATCCATCGGTTGGTATTATGCAGCTATTGGAAGGTATTGCACTCGAAGCTGTTGGGGCAGAAAGTCTTGAAGCCGTCTGACTTCTTGAACCATTTTGGGATGAATTACCTGATGAAGTTATTAATGCACTTTTGGACGAATCGTATCCGGGTGTATTTGATGGATCAATAAAACCCGACTGTGCTGATAACCCGTAAGGGAAAATAAACGATGTGGCTATAATTAAGCAAAAGATGACTATAAATCTTTTGTAAAACCCTGTAAAAATCACCTCTTTATTTTTGTAAAAAAGTGATTTTGATACATTCAAATTTGATTGAATTGCTTTGAATCCATTTAGTTTTGTGACATTTTTTCTCATTAGTTTTGTTTTAGTTTTAATAAATAGATGAAATTAAAAAAACCTGTGTATAAAACAAGTCTTTGTTAGCTATTCAAAAATTATTGGAAGTAATTCAGGATTATTGGAAAATAGCAAATCTAGAAATTTTATTGTTTTCTAGGCTTGAGGCTTATACATCGTTCTAGATGAACTCTGTTAAGTAAAACTAAAAGAAAAAAAAGAATTGCCAAAATATTTTTCAACCCCAAAAAATATTTTAGTCTTAGCGGGGCTCTTCTTACCAAACCTTGTGTATTTGTCTCGTCCTGCTCAAAAATAATAATGAGGCCGTGTGCATCTACCTCTACTTTGTAAACAAAACCCCGCTTCACTAATAAGGCGTTATGTCCATTTACCGCCCTTTGTATAACACAAGTATCACCACGTTTTGTCCGCGTGGGGTCTCCTGAAAGGGATCCCGCGCTGTTCACAAAAATTGAGATTGTTAGCTATTCAATCAACCTTTACATTTTCTATTCCTGGCAGGTTGCTCTTCAGCAGAGCCTACTTCCGCTTTGCCATGATAAAATGAATGTAAACCTATTTTAGTATTAATTTTAACCGGCGTTGTTGCATAAATTGATTTGAAGGGTAGTTGGGAACACGGATGACACGGATTGAAGGGATTAATAGGATTTTTTGATAAATAAATAAGGGATTTTTTGCTTCGCAAAGGATTATTGGCTATTCATGCAATAAAGCTATTTTAACCTGTAAACTTATTGCAGGATTATCTCACAAAAGTGTAAACTTTTTTTAGGACGAGTCAAGGTAAAATTGAATTGGAGCTGGTTTAAATGTATCGGACGCAGTCCTGGGTTTCATAGGAAATCGAAGTGATCCTTCGGAACACTTCGACAAGCGGGGAAAGATAGTGGCTCAATAGATAAGATCATGCGCAAGCAATAAATAGTACAAAAGTTTTTGGAAAATTGTATTGGCGCATGTTTTAGAACTTGCGCATTTCTCTTTGTCGTTGATATTTGTTAGGTTGAATATTATAGAAAATATTTTGTGGGGGAAAAACATTCGCCTATTTTTGAAGTTAGCTGCAAGCAATTCTCACAATTTTTGAAACCTTTAAATTTGTTTAATGCCAATTTTTTTAGAAGAACAAGGCGGATATAAAAAATTAAAAGTAGCGCCACTTGATAAAGAGCGTACGTTACAACAATTAATAGAACACAATTTATTTGAGATTTTAGAAATGCGTCTATTAGCAAGCGAATACTCTACAACATTTGGAGGTCGTATTGATACATTAGCAGTGGATGCGAACAATGCCCCTGTTATTATCGAATATAAGCTCAACAAAAATGAAAATGTCATCAATCAGGGATTATCTTATTTACTTTGGTTAAAGGCACAAAAAGTAGAGTTCTTTGAAATGCTGATTATTAAAAAATTAGGTAAAGAAGTATTGGAAAAGGCAATTGATTGGGCTAATCCAAGAGTTATATGCATTGCGGAGAGCTACAGCAAATATGATTTAGATACTGTTCAAGTTATACCTCTACGACTTGAACTCTACAAATATCGCCTTTACGAAAAAGGAATATTTAGTTTAGAACCCTTAAACACAAAAGATAAACAAGACGAAAAGGATAAAACTGAAAAAATATCTTTGGTCGAAACAACTACTGATGATACTGCTTTGAAAAATAGCAGCCCGCAAATTGATGAGCTAACTAAAGAGTTCAGAAGTCGTGTAATGCAAATGGATGAAGAAATTTTTGAAAAGAAAACTTCCTATTATATAGGCTATAGTGTTTTAAAGAATTTTGCTGAAGTTTATGTTGGTAAGAAAGCAATTAAGATACACCTGCGCCCTATTGACTACGATGACCCATTGAACATGATTGAGAAAGTTTCAGAAAGCTACAATTGGACTCTTGACAGACGAGTATATTTGAAGGAAATGAGTGAGTTAGATTACGTAATGAAGTTAGTGGAACAGTCTTATAAAGACGTGATATAAACCTCATCAACATTGAAGAGCGCAATCAAAAAAACTTTAAATTTGGTAATCACAATTTAAAACAAACAAAATGCTTGACCCAAAAGACCAAGATGATTTAGACAATCATTCAAATCAACTCAATCCTAACAACGATGAGTATGCTGGAAATGATGACAGCAAAGATGACCATGATTATGACAACGATAATCATAGCAATCAAATGAACCCCAACAACGATGAGTATAAAGGGGGTAAATGAATTTAATAAGCCTTCTCACAATCTTAAGAAGGCTTATTTACTTAAGAAGAATACTTTAGTTTGACACAGACTTCACTTCAAACTTGCCTGCAGCTAACATTAAGAAGAATAGCCGAAAGCCCAAAGTTTTCCCATCATCGGGTTTTCAGCGTGGGCTTTTGGTTATTAACTTGTACTTTTATTTCTTTATTGGGCTTCAGTTGCGGCAGAAGAAACACTACCGAGCCTTTGAATTTAACTTGTACATTCGTCCGCCGTTCAGCGGAAGTCCCGGCAGAAGGAACGTAAAATTCCCCAACTTCGGCAACCGCTTTAGCGTTGCCTGCAATATTATATGGACACACAATTACCTGATCTTGGATTTGCGAACCGTTCAGAAGTTCTGAGCGCTTCGGTAATGATAGAGGGATTAACTTCCACTTTATTAGCCACGCTTTTAGGAATAAAAGATGCTAATCAATCAATATCGTTTGGAAACAAGAGTTCTGCATTATCATTTAATCAAAAAATTCATCTTTTAATTGATTTGGGCGCAATAGCAAAAGAGAACAAATCTAAGCTCATAAATTTTGCGTCCATCAGAAATCAATTCGTTCATAATTTAGAAGCATTCACGTTTGAAAAATGTTTTTCGTTTTTAGATGGAACACAGAAATGGCTTTTGGATAACTACAGTAGCCAACAGATTGATACAAAAGAAAAGCAGCTTAAAGATGCTACTTTTCTACTTGCGCAGGATTGCTTAAAAATTGTAGCAGCCGTAAACGAAACCATAGCGGCTAAAATTCATAAAGATATAGAAGCTGACGTTAAAAAAAGATCAGAAATTGCATCTTGGCTTAGTTTAGAAAAGGGCTTGGAGTTTTTACAAGAGAAAATTAATGAGCTAACGAACGGAAAACAAATTGTCGAAACGCATCTTCTGGAAAATCTCCCGAAAGAAGTCATAGGAGCTTTTTATAAAGAATGGAAAAACAAGTTCGAGGAGTGAAATACAGCAGGCAACAAGAGTATTGCCAATAGTGGGGCGGGACGTTGGAGCAATCGGCAGCAGTTCGCTATTTGGCTTTGGTTCCGGCTGGACGTTAACTATTTGGCTTTTAGTTATTATCTTCATCAAAATATTTTCAATTTGCCTTCGGCTGTCCAGGCTGGAGGTTTTTCAATTCCCCCACCATCGGCAATACTTTTTCGTTATCGGCAATAAACTCAAACCTATTCAACGTGTCAATTAAAAATTCATGAATACTAACCAAGAATTAAGAACTGCAAATGAAGAAAATGATGAAAGGGCTTTTTACGAATTTAAGAATACTACAACGTCGGGGCAGAAGGACGCAGTCCTTTTCTTCCTTACAGTAATTTCAAGAGCGGACAAATTGGAAAATCCACACGAAGCCGCTTTTATTGAGCAAATGGAAGCTTTTCTTTACAATAGGACCGCAGAACATTGATAAAATGTTTGTTGAAATTAACAAACTAAGTAGTTATCAAAAGAGATTTTTTATAAAATTAATGTGCGGATTAATTTCGACCAATCCACCGATTAAGCAAATTAAAGCGGAACGAGTTGGAGCCATTGTAGAAAGGATTGGAGTGACAGAAAGTGAGTTTAATTCAATACTTTTAGAAGTAGCAAATAGAAATACATTGTAATAAAAGGAGACCAGCAACCAACCAAACGGGGCGTAACCGAAAAGCCAAACGAGTAGGGACAACTTAACTAATGGATATTTTCAAACAATTATTTGTTGAAGACAACACTCCTGAAGAGAACTTAACTTTTAGTGACTGCATCCAATGTGCTAAAGGAGCATTGCATATGAAGGAATACGATAACGGTATTTATCATTGCAATTTAGCATTGAAGATGAACTCCGAAAATCCTGAACCTTATTTACACCGTGGTTATCTCAACTTGAAAAAAGGGAATAAGACGAATGCAATAGAAGATTGGACAAAAGCTGTACAACTAAGCCAAGCCAAATCATTTTGGAGGGAAATAGGGCAACAAGCAAGACAAATGTTACAGCAATATTCCTGAACCTAATCCAGGCCGTTGTTGGTGTTTTGCCTTTGCAGATGTTACCCAAAGAAGCATCAAGCATCGCCGTTGCACGGTGTTATCACCTGCAACAAACAACATAACACAAACAACTCTTGCCAGGCGATAGGTTTTTCTAATCATCGGCAATACTTTTGCGTTAGCAGCAAAACTATTAGCGTATCATTTTTCTAAAAACATAAACCAAACAACAAATCATGAAATCAGTTTTTGACTTAAATACTCAAAAAGAAATTACAGATAGAATCAATTCTTTGTCCTTAGATAATAAAGCGCTTTGGGGCAAAATGGATCTGTTGCAAATGGTAAAACATTGCACCCTTTGCGATGATATGTACCTGGGCAGTATCAAAATTAAAAGAGCCTTTATTGGCCGTTTAATTGGAAAAGCTATTTTAAAACAAGTTCTTAAGACGATGCTCCTTTTCGCAAAAACTCTCCAACAAGTCCGGCATTAAAAACAATAAAAGAAGATGGCAATTTAGAATCGCTTAAGGAAGAATGGATAAACCGGGTAAAACAATATAACAACATCAATAATCCAGGCTTTGTACACCCATTTTTTGGATCAATGACAAAAGAGCAAATTGGCTATTTATCGTTTAAGCATATTGATCACCACCTGAGACAGTTTGGTGCATAAAGCCCCATTCATACACCATCGGCAGTCCTTTTTTGTTAGCAGTTCTTGCCATTGACACCAATAACCTTTTAAACATTTTAAATGCCAGGCAGAAACTTTACGCCGTTTCCAGTTTTAAAAACAGACAGGCTGACATTGAGGCAACTTGCAAGCAGTGATGACAATGAAATATTTGCTTTGCGATCGGACAGCAACGTAAACAAATATCTTGGCAGGAAGCCAGCTAAAACAATTGATGACGCAAAGACTTTCATTCAGACTATTCATGAAAACATCCAAAGGAACGATTCAATTTATTGGGCAATTACACTAACCGGTGCTGACAAACTAATTGGAACAATCTGTTTATTTGACTTTTCAGAAGATCATTTAAAGGCAGAAATTGGATATGAATTATTACCCGACTTCCAGGGAAAAGGAATCATGCAGGAAGCGGCTTCAATAGTAATTGACTATGGAATTCAACATATCGGACTACATTCAATAGAAGCATATACTCATTCTGAAAACCAAAGTTCAACAAGACTGTTGGAGAAATTTAATTTTAAAATGAATAGTCTTTGTGAAGGAAATTTGATGATGTTTAAACTGACTTCTAAAAACTGAAAGAACGAACGACAGATCGCCGACATGGGTTTTTTAAAAAGTAAATAAACAAAATGGTAGAAACTGAACGGCTTATTTTAAAGCCATTGACATACGAGCAGTTGATAAAATATTTAAAATGCGACAATTCTTTGGAGACAGAACTAAACTTGAATGAAACTTCAAGAACAATTTCATCTGAATTAAAGGAAGCATTTGAACAAACAATTTTACCAAACGTAGCAGACACCACTAAAAACTACCTATTCTCAACTCTTTGGACAGCTATTTCAAAAATTGATAACAAAATGATAGGCGATTTATGTATAGTTGGAGAACCAAATTTGGAAGGAGAAATAGAAATTGGCTACGGAACTTATGACGAATTTCAGAACAAAGGTTTTATGACAGAAATTGTAAGTGGAATTATTGGTTGGGCAAAAACTCAAGCAACAGTTAAATCAATATTAGCTTCCACAGAAAAAACAAACATTGCTTCGTTTAAAGTTCTTGAAAAAAATAAGTTTCTACAAATTGGAGAAACTGAAACATCCCTACAATGGCAACTGAAATTGTATTAAGACAAAAAATGATTGACCAAAAGAACAATAAACCGCAAACATGGGCTTTTGCATGTAGGGTTAGATTGCTATAGAAAAAACAAAACAATATTCAGGAAAATAGGCGTGATTGAATATCTAGTATGCCTCATTGAGCAATTAATTTCCCCTCTTTACAATCTTTCTCAAATAAACTCCAATAGTAGCCTGCTAAATATCAAGGCATTTGTTTTGAATGCGTTTCACTAAATGTTGCTTTCTTAAATCCCACTTTTATAGAAAGCAGTTTATTATTTAGCCATCAAAAATATTTATTGTGAACACATCTGATAACACAACCCCCACCCAACCTGTTAATGATAATATTACCTCGGGTGAAAACATGTCTGTTTGGTTTGCCGGGGTTAGTCAACCTATCTCCTATCAGCCATTAAACAGCGATATTGATACAGACATTTTAGTGATTGGCGGAGGCATATCGGGCCTTACCACGGCTTATTGCCTGGCAAAAGAAGGGCGCAAAGTCGTTTTGGTAGAAGATGGATACATTGGCAGTGGCGAATCAGGCAGAACAACCGCCCATCTGACCTGTGCCCTTGATGACCGCTATTTTGAACTGGAAAATATATATAATGAGCGCACCGCACAGTTAGCGGCCGACAGCCACATGAAAGCGATTGAATGGGTGGCAAACACCGTCA
This sequence comes from Segetibacter sp., assembly GCA_043733905.1. Lineage (GTDB taxonomy): Bacteria > Bacteroidota > Bacteroidia > Chitinophagales > Chitinophagaceae > Segetibacter. The sequence continues at coordinate 4,640 of JAYTGA010000198.1, read as the reverse complement.
GGCTCAATAATATTGATTGTCAATTTAAACGGGTGGATGGCTATTTGTTTTTGCACCCATCCGACACAAAAGAAACGTTAGAAAGAGAATACGAGGCCACCAAAAGAGTGGGGCTTATTACAGAAATGTTGAGTGCTGTTCCGGGTATTGAAGCAGAGGAAGGTAAGTGGTGCATCAAATTTTCCGATCAGGCACAGTTTCATATTTTGCTCTATCTGAAAGGTCTGGCAGATGCATTTATAAGTTTAGGTGGCAAAATTTATACACAAACAAAAGCAGAAAACATTACCAAAGAAGGTGCTACCGCAAATGGATTTGTTGTAAAAGCCAACCATATAGTTGTGGCCACCAACACCCCCGTCAATGATTGGGTGACCATGCACACCAAGCAATGGCCTTACCGCACTTATGTCGTAGGGGCCAAAATTCCTAAAGGTCAACTGCCTTACGCTTTGTGGTGGGATACCGGCGACCGGGAATCTAAATGGGTGTCGCAGCCCTACCACTATGTTCGTTTGGTTGAGTTTGATGAACAATATGATATATTGATTGCAGGAGGTGAAGACCACCGCACCGGTCAGGCGGATGAAGAAGGGATAAAAGAAGAAGATCGTTACATAAAACTAACAGAATGGACAAAGAAGCGTTTTCCGGGCATAGAAGATATTGTGTTTAAATGGTCGGGGCAGGTGATGGAACCCGTTGATTCCATGGCATACATTGGTAAAAACCCGGGGGATGACAACATTTATATTATTACAGGCGACTCCGGCAACGGCATGACACACGGAACGCTTGGTGGACTGATTATAACAGATATTATTACGGGAAAAGATAACCCCTGGATAGACATGTATAGCCCGTCCAGAATCACATTAAAAACCACCAGCGAATATTTGCAGGAAGTAGGAAATATGATTGTGCAATATGGCGATTGGCTGGGCGGTGCAGGTATAAAAAAATCTGAAGACTTAAAACCAGGTGAAGGAGGTATTATGTCTTCCGGGTTTAAAAAGATAGCCGTGTATCGCGATGAAGAAAATAACTTACACACCTGCACAGCAGTTTGCCCTCACCTGGGCGCCATTCTGCAATGGAATGCTGATGAAAAATCATTTGATTGCCCCATGCACGGCTCCAGATTTACGACCGAAGGCAAAGTCATTAATGGCCCCGCAACATCTGATTTAAAAAAAGTTGAAGTAAAGGAAGAACATCCGGCTACCTGATAAATCTTAATGCTAATCAAGGGTTGGAACTCCAGCGGAGTTCAATATTTGTAGAAAAAGAAATACCCCCACTATTTCTACGACTCCGTTAGGAGTCGAACAAACCAAACTGAGTGTTCAACTCCTAACGGAGTTGTGAAAACTCTTTGGAAACACTTTCCACTACAAATATTTGACTCCGCTGGAGTCATTTGTCACCAACTTTTTCAACCCTTGATTAGCATTCTTAACAGGTTGAAATAAAAAGTCATTTTGTCTTAACGGGAGTAAACTTTTATTGCCATGTGCCAGGCATACATTTAGCAATATAAATACAAAAAAAGCAACCGTATATTGACAAATATATTTTAGCATTGAGCAATTCCAAATGAACAAACCGGGAACACATACCATCTACACCATAGGACATTCAACCCGTAGTTTGGCGGAATTTTTGGATATGCTGCAATCTTTTGGCATTAAAATTCTTGCCGACATACGGAGTTTGCCCGGCTCACGCAAGTTCCCGCAATTCGACAAGGAAAATTTAAAAACATCCTTAGAAGAAGCCGGAATACAATACATCCATCTGGCTGATTTGGGAGGAAGAAGAAAGGTGAAAAAAGATTCGAAAAATAACCGCTGGAACAATGACTCATTTAGAGGTTATGCCGATTATATGGAAACCGAAGAATTTGTAAGTGCCATTATGAAACTGGAGCATATCTCTTTAAAACAGCCCACGGCTTATATGTGCTCCGAAGCTGTTTGGTGGAGGTGTCATCGTTCGATGGTGTCTGATTATCTGAAAGCAAAAGGTTGGGCGGTATTACATATTATGGCAACAGGGAAAGTTCAGGAACATACATACACTGCACCGGCAAGAATAGTTGACGGTAATGTTCTTTATTCCGATGAAAATTAAACTTGCAATTAAAAATCTGTTTATGGAAACAAAATTTGAAGTAGGTGACAAAGTAAGCTGGAACTCAGAAGCGGGAAGAGTTTCAGGCACTATCATTAAAATACATACAAAGGATTTTGATTACAAAACTTATACACACCACGCTACGAAAGAAGAACCTCAATATGAAATAAAAAGCAACAAGACGGATCATATTGCCGCTCATAAAGGTTCTGCTCTTACTAAACTCTGAAAAAAATAATCAGAGAAAACGAATTGAGAAAACAACGAACCTCTAACAGGAGGCTTTGGGCAAGGGAAATGCGATTGATTTATGGGATTATGCGATTGAAGAATGGGATTATGCGATTGAAGAATGGGTTTATGCGATTGAAGAATGGGTTTATGCGATTGAAATGAATCTCTATTTTCAGTAAATTGAAAAAGACTAACCTAGCTCTGCTACCAAGCAAAATTGATTTTACACCGCTGTTGATGTTCTTCACCAACAGCTATTTATGTTATGCTGAAAGGCAGAAGAGTTGACAAAATGCAGTCTTATAAGTCGCAGGTGATAACATCTTGTGACGGTGCTGCTAATCGTGCTTCTTTCTGCTAACACCCGCAAGGGCATACATAACTAATCCCTTTTCACTTCTTTTTTGCCATCTTTTATAGTGATTTTAGTATCGCCATCCTTAATCTTCACATCGCCGTTGGCATCCACTTTCTTTTTGTAATTATCGGCTTTAATTTTAATGCTGCCGTCATCACCATATTTGATTTTGACATTACCCTCTAATTTGGGGGCATTGTCTTCAACTTTAACCTTGTAGTCACCATCTTTATAGGTAAAACCATTGTCACCTTCAAAAACAAATCCGCCTTCTGTTGATCGCTTTATTTTTCCATTTGCTTTTACTGCTGTTCTGCCATAAAAAGTGTCATTGGTGGAAGGCTCAACATATAAATAAACGGGCTTGCGGGTTTCGGTATTAACCATATATCCTGTTTGGTCGTCTTTTACCAATACTACTTTTTTGCCTGACCTAAGGTCGAGGTATTCATTGTCGTGTCGTGCACAAGAGCAAAAGATTGTAACGCTCAGCACGATTAGCATGGAGGCTATTTTCATTTGTTTATTTTTTTTGAAGGAACGTAATATTGTTGAATGCTGTTGATGGTGATACCATTTTAATTTTTATTTCCACCCCTTAGTAGCGCTACAAGCAGCAAAATAAATACTGCCCCTCCTACTACCCAGACCCATGGCGAAGAGAAAAATCCACCACCCTTGCCTGTACTTATATTTACATCTACCGTTTTATCCTGCGCAAACGTGACAACCGAATAAAACAAGTTCGTAACTAATAATAGGATGCTGTTTTTTGAAATAAGTGCTTTCATACTTTCTGATTTTGTTGGTTTATTAATAAATGGTTTGTGTTGTTAATAAAAAGACTGTTAGAATAAAAGGATTAAAAAGACTGGCATTAATGGAATAATTGGATTACTATACACCACAAAAAAAACTGTGCCACATGGTCATTTTTTGTTTAATTATTGATGGAAAAGAAGGTAGATTCTTAGAGGCATGTTTTAAAGGATGGCTTTAGGCAGTTATTGTGGTTGAACAAAACTACACAGCTATGGTCTTGTTGCTTGATTTTGCTTTTGTGCTACCCCCGCTGGTACGGAACAGCCCGGAGCTTCGAGTGTAGTTGTGTATTCGACAGTGGTTGTGGGCAGTGGTTTGTTGTTGTCGGGGATAACACCCACAACGATGGGAAGTTGACAAAATGCAGTCTTGTAAGTCGCAGGTGATAACACCCTGCAACGGCGCTGCTAATCGTGCTTCTTTCAGCTAATACCCGCAAGGGCATAAAGTTAGTTTATGCAGAATAGAATCGGTATCAAAAGTATTTATACGTCCCCACTTGAACCAGCTAACGAACACTTTCAATATTCTTCAAAATAATATCTTCGTATCTATCGGAAGGGATTAAAGCAACGATTATTTCGGCTTCTTGGGCTGCAAAGATTGCTTTAAGAATACTGTTCATGTAGTCCGTTGTTACCTTTAATGCTTCATGGTAACTGTCTTCTTTCAAGTTTATCAGGGCAAGTTCAAATGGAATTACCAACCTGAATGAAAACTTAAACCCACTATTCATGCTTTCTCCTTTGCAAAGTAAATCTGTAAAAATCTGAACAGAATCTGGCTTGCTTGGCACTTTAAAAGTTCTAAATCCAACTGCCGGATTATTTAAAATATCTCCACCTCAAAAAGGCTCTTCAAACTTTATGTCACATATTGTGACTGAATTTTGTTTAATCATTAAATCGTTTTATATTAACAAAAAATAGGTTTAAGGTATAGCAGCCAACGAACAGGTATTGCTGCAGGTGTGGAATTCATTGCTTGTCCTGCCCGGAACCGCTGCCCAATAAAGATTTAAAAGTACAAGATAAAAACTAAAAGCCCAACAGAATTCCGTCCGCCGAAACCGCTGCTGATAGCGAACTAC
>JAYTGA010000197.1:0-6735 GCA_043733905.1 Segetibacter sp. | reverse complement strand
ATCAGCTAATTTTCCGCCGGAGATAGTGTTGTATTTATTTTTGACTTCAGCTATAATTTTCTTGCTTTTAGAAAATAAATCGACTTCCTGACCAGTTTTCATATTTTGCCATCCATCAACAGAGCCAAGTATTTTTTGGTGGAAATCGCCAATATGATTTTGCAATGTTTTTTGAGCCTGCCGATTTGTTTCGCTTTTTTTCCATGATTCAAAATCAATTTCGAACCCGGCTGTTTCAAAAACTGCAGAAAATGGATCAATTACATTTTTGCCAAAGTTATTTTCTGCTTCATGTTTTGCTTCTTTCGCTTTTAAAAGCAAATGTATAACTGCAGATTCTATGTCCTGATCTTTGATCCAATTTAATAGAGGCATAAATTGATGGGTAGTTTCAGAACAAAAATAGATAAATGTAATTATTGCTTTTCAAGAAACTCAAAGGACATTTCCCGGCTGACCATGATTTGTGAAGTATTCGTTTAGAAAGCGAATAATTGAATAGCCAACTTCACGGCCTAAATTGACTGGTACTGCATTGCCAATTTGTTTGTATTGCTGTGCAATGGAGCCTTCAAACGTCCAATCGTCTGGAAAGGTTTGGATACGGGCATATTCACGAACCGTAAAAGGGCGTGTTTCTTCAGGGTGGCAACGTTCGGTTTGTTTTTGGGCCGGGCTGCATGTAAGTGTGAGGCATGGTTCGTCCCAACCTATGCGGCGGGCAATACCGGTTTTGCCTCCGGTAAGGTGAAAACTTCCGCCCATAAATTGCTTTTGGATTTCCAAAGGCAGATCACGCCAATAACCTTTTTGAGGCACTAAATCGAGAACATCAGCTTTTGATTTAGGATATTTCGCCCCTGCTGATTTTGGTACATTGTTTTCAAACAACCCTCCTTTTTTTAAAGCATCTTTTAGGGTATAAATGTTTTTGTATGGCTTTGGATATTCGTATTTCAAACCAATATCTTTCCTGATTCCCACCAATATTAACCGCTCTCTTTTCTGCGGCACTTTAAAATGAATTGCTTTCAGAACCTGTACAGGCATTACATTGTAGCCAATCTCATCTAATATTGAAATCATTCCCTGAAGGGTTTTGCCATTTTCGTGGCTCAATAAGCCACGTACATTTTCGCCAATGCAGACGGGTGGGTTTATTTCTTTTACTACCCGGGCAAATTCATAAAATAATGTTCCTCTTGCATCTGCCAAGCCCAATTTTTTTCCAGCATAACTAAATGCCTGGCAAGGAAAACCTCCGGTAACGACATCCACCTTGTTATGGTATTCGGCAAAGTCGTAGGTTTTAATATCCCCTTCCAATACTTTCCAGTTAGGTCTGTTGTTTCGCAGGGTTTGGCAAGCCCATTTATCAATCTCGTTTAGGGCAACACATTTTAAACCAGCTTTTTCCATTCCCACAGCCAGTCCACCAGCCCCTGCAAATAATTCTACGACTTTATAGTCTTTAATCGCTTCAACATAATTGTTGGTCGTTTCTTGAACGCCCTGATTGATGAACTCTGCAAATAAGGTCTGTACTTCTGCTTTTTTATAAAGCCTGTAGTTGCTCATTGGCTCACGAACTGCTGACAGTTTGCCATCCCTATCCCAACGCCTTAATGTTTCTTTGCTTTTTCCGATCAATTGAGATGCCTCAGTAAGAGAAATATATTCATTCATAACCAAACTGTTTAACCTTACACAATGGTTACAAATTTATGGGTGAAAATGATACGAGCAAATTGTTTTACCAGACGGATAAGAAAAAGCCCATGCTATTACTGAACCTAAAGCGAAATCCCAATTCACAATCGCGACAAACTGTCGCCAATAAAGAACCACAAAATAATCTCTTACCAATGATTTTAAATCTGTTATAAGCACCCCTCACCAGTCCTTCGCATTCGTATTCCCCGGGTTGTTTTTTTTCTGAACGCTTTGTTGCAGCCGTTTTTCTTCCTGGCGCAGTGAGTTGAGCATTTGCTCCACCTGTTGCTGGTTTAGCTTGCTGTTGTTTTGTTCTTCTTTGGGTTTTTGTTGTTTGTCCTGCTTGTTGTCTTCTTTCTTCTGGGGCTGGTCTTTTGGTTGTTGCTGCTGTTGTTTCCTCAGTTCGTTCAGTGCCATTTGCAGGTTTTCTCTGGCCTGTTTGTCGGTGGGAGCCAGGCGCAGTGTTTGTTTGTAGGCATCAATACTTTCTTCTAATTTTTTCTGCCGGGTCAGTGCCACCCCTTTGTTGTACAAAGCTTTTGATTTAGCAAGGGCCGCAGTTGTGTTTGTGGCAGCATCGTCATAAGCCTTTTCGGCATCTTCCTGTTTTCCTTTTTTATACAATGCATTGCCAAGATTGTAAGCGGCTATGTTGCTTTTGCTGTTGATGGTTTTGGCCTTTTCATATTCTGCTGCGGCCTTGTCATACTCCTGTTTTTTATACAGTTCATTTCCCGAAGCTATGCTTCCGTCTTCTTTTTGCGCATGCACACAGGTAGCGGCAACAGACAACAATATGAAAGCGATTATTTTGACCATGACAACCATTTCATTTTTCTTTCAGGAATAATCATTTCAACAATCAACAGCACAAAAGCTGCCAGAAGAAACCATTGGAAATAAGAATCATAAACCTTAATGCCAGAGCCGCCAATGTGCTTCTTTTCCATATTGTCCAGCGAAGTGTAGAGTTTGTTTGCCACATCATCGGCATTGTTATAAAGGAGGTATTGACCACCTGTTTTGCCGGCAATGTCCTGCAGGTCTTTTTCATTTAATTTAGAAACGACGATCGCCCCGTTTTCATCTTTTTTAAAATCGTTGAGTGCTGCATCAAAAATGGGTGCGCCACCCGGCGAGCCAATACCAATGGTGTGAACAATTACGCCGCTTTGTTGCAAATCCTCCACGGCTTTTGCTGCACCTTCATCGTGGTCTTCGCCGTCTGAAATAAGAATGACCGCCTTAAATTTTTTCTCTTTCGTATCCAGCGAGGTGTTGCAAAGTTTGAGAGCATCGCCAATCACCGTTCCCTGGTTAGGTACCGCATCCGGACTGGCGTTGGACACATACAACCGTGCTGCCGACAAGTCACTGGTAAGGGGCATTTGCAGAAAAGCCTGCCCGGCAAACAAGACAAGGCCAACCCGGTTGTTATCCATTTTGTCAATCAGTTTGTTGATGACTTGCCTTGCACGTTCCAGCCGGTTTGGTTTAATGTCCTGGGCCAGCATACTGTTGCTGACATCCAGCGCAATCATTACGTCTACACCATTTTTATCGCCTGTACTGCCTTGCTTAGGACTGCGCAGGTTGGCCGCCCCAATGATGGATAACGCCAGGGCAATGATGATCAAAATAAATTTCCAGTTGTAGTTCCGTGCAGAATATCCATCGGTCAGGTTGTTGATCAACTCCACATCGCCCAGTTGGCGGCGGACATTTCTTTTCCATTTCAAAACCAGGAAAAACAATGCAGCCAAAGGAATCAATATTCCAAGGCCAAAAAGAAATTCTGTGTTTTGAAATGACATAAATAGTAGCAAGATTTTAGTAGTAAGTAGTAAGACAAGAACCATTTTTTTATTTAAAGAGAAACAGAAAGCAACAAAACATACACAACAAAAAACCACAAACCACAAACGACTTACATCTTCCCCTGCAAATATCCGAGTTGTTTTAAAATACCTTTTAGAATATTCATTCTTATAGTCGTCATGTCCATGTCGGTTGGCCCATCCAGGTTGAGGGCAAACAAGTGGGAATGTCGGTTTTCCTCCACCCAACCCACTACCCAGGCCAGAGAATGACCATTGGGCGTTTGTCCCCAACCGGTTTTGTAGGCAAGTGTATAGTTTGAATTTTTTTCCATCACCATCACTTCTTTCACCACACGCATACTCCGCTTCTGAAAAGGCAACTGGTCAAAGTATAATCGCTTCATTAAACCAAGCTGCTCGTCGGCGGTTATTTTCAATGTATTATCAAGCCAGAATGTATCAATCTGTCCGATTTTAAATTTACCATAACGTTGCCCGTAGCCCAGGCTGTCGAGCCAAAACTGCATGGTGTCTTTGCCAATACGGCGGGCAACTTCCTGGAAGTAGGGAACGGCAGAAACTTTAAACGCCGAATCCATTGAAAGGTCGTGGTTCCAGGCTTCCACCGGGCGGGTGATGCCATCCCATTTGATGACCATTTTTTCGTTGCTGATTCTGCCTGTTTCCAGTCCAATGAGCGAATTGACAACTTTGAAAGTGGAGGCAGGAAGATAGGCACTGTCCTTGAAACGGCTCAGATTGTAAATCGTAAACTGGTCTGTACCGTTGTTGTAAATGCCAAATGTTCCCTGCACTTTGTTATCATCAAAAAAATGTTGAAGACTATTGTCAATAGTTACATTGTTGGGGCTGCATGAGGCCATGCAAACAATGACGACCAAAAAAGAAAGGATTTTCATTTAAATGGAAATTTTGCGCAAAGGACGGAAAGTTTTAGCGGAGAAATTGGATTTTACCCATTTTGACAGATCTTTCCTTTATAAAAAAACAAAAAAATTTGTTTGCAATTTCAGCAATGTAATGGAAAAGGTTATCTAAGATTTTACTTTTTAAACAATCATGAATAAAAAAAGTTTAAACCTATAAAGTGCACATCCTGGATTTTATAAACATAGGAAGCTAATGTCCAGCGAAAACCCAATGAATTTAAACCTTGATTCTTACAATAAGCAGAATCAAAAAATATTTCAAACAGGTATAGATGTGGATGTTCCTTAAAATCCGGGTTTAAAATTCATCAAACGGATCTTTTTCTTCATTATTAACTAAAAAATATAGAGGCTACCCTTTTAAGGCAACCTCTATATTTTTCGTTTAAAGAATTAAAGTTCTTATCACCTAAGGTCGGGGACAGATGTAAGAAGAAATATTGAAAGAAACACCAATGAGCCCTAATACATAGGCATCTTTCTGCTGGCTATTTCCCCGTTGTCTTCCTTTTATTCCAATTCTGTCGCCTGTTTCGTAGCTGCGGTCAGATAGCAGGTAATTTATTTCCGGCTGCCCGTTTGGGAAGGCATCAGGGGCATAGGTGCTACTAACATCATCAAGGTAATCAGTTGTTGTGAAACGATAGCCGACTTCAGCAAAAACATTGATGTTGTCGCTCATGTTGAATTTTATTCCTAAAGAAAACGGGAAGCAAACAGACATAGAACCATAAGGCCTTCTGTCGGGATATGCAGTGCTGCCTTGTCCCTCGGTTCCTAAAGGCCGCAAGTATTGCTTTTCACCATTTAAGTAAGCATATGGGTCGTAAGAAAAAACACCGACTCCCAGTGACACATAGGGTGTGTAAGCATATGCAGGATCGCCCGGTGCAAACTTGAAAAAATTGAACTGGCCACTTGCAGAAAACTCCCAGATGTTGCTGTTGAAACTAAGGTTTCTTGCACGTTGAACAGTGTTCATACTATACTGATCCGTATACCCAAGACGGGCATAATTACCAGCTATTTTCAAGCCTATGTAACTGCCGAATTGTTTCACAAAGAAGATTCCTGCACTCAGCTTGGGACGGGCAAGTGATGCTCTTGTATTAAGGTCGCCAAAATATTGCGCGCCCCCTACGGCAATGCCAAACTCTCCCTGTTGCTGAAAAGCATTCATGTCCTGGGCGCAGGCACCCAAACCTATGATGGCAGACAAAAACAAAATGATTGATTTTTTCATAAACATTTATCTATACAAATAGTAAGTGCTAATTAACGCAAAAAAACTATTTTTTTGTTGAAAGTACTTATTTATTTCGTGTGTCGAGCCCCCAGGCAAGTTTTTTTCTGAGTGTTGACAAAAAACTATTTTCACTTAGCCCGATGAGTACAACCGGAAATTCTTCTTTTTTAACCGCAAGTTGAACGTCTTTTTCCACTATTTCCCTGCGGGCATCCATGGTGCAAATAAATTCTTCTGCCCTGCCTTCCACTTCAAAGCTAATGATGTTGTTATCAGGTATAACGATGGAACGGACATTTAAATTATGTGGGGCAACAGGCGTAATGACAAAACTTGCACTGTCGGGAAAAACAATAGGGCCGTTGCAGCTCATATTGTAACCAGTGGAACCGGTAGGGGTAGAAACAATGAGGCCGTCTGCCCAATAGCTGTTCAGAAATTCGCCGTTCAGGTAAGTTTGAATTTTGATCATTGGCGAAAAATCTCGTTTGTGAATAGCAAATTCGTTAAGAGCAAAAGGTGTTTCGCCAAACAGGGGAACGTTTGCATTCAAATGGAGCATTGTTCTTTTTTCTGTCACAAACTTGTTGTCTGCAAGGGCTTCCACAGCAAAGGCAAGTTCTTCTTTGCTAATGCCTGCAAGGAAGCCTAATCGCCCAAAATTGATGCCCATGATGGGGATTTTCTTTTGGCGTACCAGGGTGGCGGCATCCAAAATAGTTCCATCGCCACCCAGGCTGATAATGCAGTCTATTTCTTCGCCCAGGTCTTCATATTTTGAGAAAACGCTGAACTCCATTGGCAACATGCTGACCGCACTGTGTGGCCCCACCAAAGATTTGTGAATGCAAACTTCTATATGAAACCGTGTCAGCTCTTCCAGCAACGTGAGCAATTGCACTTCCTGGTCAGAATCAAGTCCACGGCTGTAAATAGCTACTTTCATAAAGGGTTGTAAAGGTAATGTGCAGAGATGAAAATGGTGCTGAATAAAGTCAAAAGTAAA
>JAYTGA010000196.1:0-22350 GCA_043733905.1 Segetibacter sp. | reverse complement strand
TATTTGCGAAAGCGGAAACTGTCCAAACATGGGCGAATGCTGGGGCGAAGGCACTGCTACATTTATGATATTGGGCAACACATGCACACGCAGTTGCGGTTTTTGCGCTGTTGCAACAGGCAGACCCGACCCCGTAGATTGGGATGAACCGCAGCGTGTTGCAGAGGCCATTCACCTGATGAAAGTGAAACATGCCGTGATAACCAGTGTGGACCGGGATGAACTGAAAGACGGCGGATCAATTGTGTGGCACAACACAATTAAAGCGGTCAGGGCTTTGAATCCTGATACAACTTTGGAAACATTAATTCCTGATTTTAGAGGCTATGAGGATCAGGTGCAACGGGTGATTGATGCTGCACCTGAAGTAGTGAGTCACAATATGGAAACAGTGGAAAGACTTAGCAGGCAAGTGAGGATACAGGCAAAATATCGCCGTAGCCTTGAAGTATTGCGGATGCTAAAACAAGGTGGCATGAGAACTAAAACCGGCATTATGCTTGGCCTGGGCGAAAAGAAGGAAGAAGTGATTCAATCAATGGAGGATCTGGTAGCTGTTGGAGTAGATGTAATCACCCTTGGTCAATACCTTCAACCAACTCGGAAACACCTTCCTGTTCAGCGTTTCGTGCATCCATCCGAGTTTGCTGAACTTCGTGAAATAGGTTATAAATTAGGTTTTGACTACGTAGAAAGCGGTCCGCTTGTCCGCTCATCTTACCATAGCGAAAAGCATGTTATTCCAGGTTATGGAAAAAAGAAATTTATGGATGAACAAGAAATGATAATGAAGTAAGGAATCATTTAAGACTATTTTTTAATTTTTTCTTTTTATCCTTTTCAGCTTTTTTCATTTCTGCACGTTCTTCTTTTTCTTTCAAATGTTTAATTTTTTTTTCAGCCATTCTTTCTTTGCATTTCCAAAAAAGATTTTCAGATAATAGTCCGCCAATGATGCCTACAGTAGCATAAGCCGCTAATCTTGATAATTTCATAACTATTCTTTTGCTTCAATGTTATAAAAAAATCTTGCCAGCCTTTTAGTCTGGCTTGTTTTTTTAAAAGGAATAATTAGCACGGCGAATGGACTATATTAAAGCGGTTTTCTAAAAAAAATTCACAGACATGCCTCTTATCGAATTTACCGACAAAGGTCTTTTTTGTCCGCAGGGCGATTTCTACATTGATCCCTGGAAACCTGTGGACAAGGCGCTCATCACCCATGCACACAGCGACCACGCACGGTGGGGTTCCAAAGCTTATCTTAGTCATAAAGACTCTATACCTATATTCAGGCTGCGGCTGGGAGAAAATGTTTACGAAGGCGTGGAATGGCATCAAACTGTATTCATCAATGGTGTGCAGGTCTCGTTTCACCCGGCAGGGCATGTCATTGGTTCTTCGCAGATAAGGGTGGAATGGAACGGTGAAGTTTGGGTGGTCAGCGGCGATTATAAAGTAGTGGATGATGGCATCAGCGGTGTTTTTGAACCCGTTCGCTGTCATACATTTGTGACCGAATCTACATTTGGTTTGCCCATTTATAAATGGAAAACACCACAACAGCTTGATAGTGATATACAAAACTGGATAATCAAAAATCAACAAAACGGCAAGACGAGTGTGCTGATCGCCTACAGCCTTGGGAAAGCGCAGAGAGTGATCAAAGCCGCAGCGGCTGTTACAGATCAACTGTTTGCGCATGGGGCGGTATATAATGTGCAGGACACGTTTATTAATGCAGGCTGGAAACTGCCCATAGTAAAAAGAGTGACAGCAGACATGCCCAAAAATGAAACCGCCGGCGGAGTAATTATAGCACCGCCAAGCGCAGACGGCACACCTTGGATGAAGCGGTTTTCACCCTATAGTACGGGGATGTGCAGTGGATGGATGCAAGTGCGTGGAAATATGCGTCGCCGCAATGCTGATGCGGGTTTTGTTCTGAGCGATCATGCTGACTGGCCGGGTTTGCTGGAAGCTGTAAAGGCGACAGGAGCGCAGAAGGTGTTTGTGACACATGGGTTCCAGGCCGTCTTCAGCAGGTACTTGAATGAAACCGGCATTGAGGCCGGCGAAGTGATAACACAATATGAAAACGATGAAGAAGAGCAACCGGTAAAATCAGAAGACTCATTAAATACCAATGATCCAATTGATGAATAACACTGGTTTTTAATAACCGCAAAAGACAAATGATGGCAAAAGAAATTTCACGAAAACCATTACTTTGCCATCGCATAACTTTGCAAAGAATTATTTATTGAAAGCAATGAAATACCAGGTGGGCGACGACATAATAGTGGTGCATAGCAGTGATGAGGGTAAGGTTATTGAAATCATGAACGATAAAATGGTACTCATAGAGGTGAAAGGTGTCAAGTTTCCTGCCTACATGGACCAGATTGATTTTCCTTACTTTAAAAGATTTACAGAAAAGAAACTATTTCCCGAAAAGGCGAAAACAAAAACATACATAGACCAGGTGCCAAAAGAAAAACGGCGCGAAGAAGTGAAAGTGTCTGATGGCGTGTGGGTTGCTTTATTTCCGAAATTTGATACAGATATTTTTGGTGATGAACTTGTAGAAAAGTTTAAAATTTATCTCATTAATAAGACTGACCTGGCTTATGAATTTACATACTCTATTAGCTATTCGGGTCGCAATGATTTTGAAATAACAAGTGATTTGGCTCCTTTTAAAGACTTCTATTTAAATGATCTTCCTTTTGAAAATCTCAATGATAGCCCTTCACTTGATTTTGAATTTCGTCTTTTGAAATCGAACAAGAACAAAGCAGATTTTTGCGAAGCGATCTATAAAATAAAAGCCAGGCAAATGTTTCAAAAAGTAGAGGAATTGAAGCTGAAGAACCTTCCTTCCATCAATCACCAATTGTTTGACAAATATCCCGACAGGTTGCACGATGCCCCGCCGCTTCTCGACATGTCCAGCCTTACCAATGCCGGCTTTAAAGTGTATGATGCAGGCAAAGCCCGCCAGCACATGGAGCCTGCCAGGAGCGTGATAGACCTGCACATTGAAAAGATTGTGAGCGAACATCAGTCGCTCAGCTCTTTTGAAATGATCACCTTGCAACTGAAAGAATTTGACAAATGGTTCCATCTTTCCATTGCCCACCGGGAAAATAGCCTGATCGTTATCCACGGCATCGGCAGTGGCAAACTGAAAGAGGAAATTCACGAAATATTAAAGACAAAAAAAGAGGTGAAGTATTTTGTAAACCAATACGATAAACGATTTGGATATGGGGCTACTGAAATTGTGTTTCAATACTGAAGAGAGTTTAGGGTTTAGTTAGAGTTTAGCGTTTAGCTCAGTCTGATTGAGCAAAAAAACGACAGAACCAATAACCCAATTAACCAATAAACCGATTAACTAAATAAAAAACCACCAACCGTGCTATCGCCTTTTTGCTTTTGGTAAAGGGGAGGAAAGTCCGGCCAGCATAGGACAACCTACCGGTGAATAGCCGGCTTCATGCTGCAAAGTGTGAAAGAGAAAGTGCCACAGAAAATAACTACTTCGCCAATGGTGAAGAAAAGGTGAAAACGTAGGGTAAAAGCCTACGGCATAAGCGGGTAACCGAATATGCGGGTAAACCTTGGGTGCTGAAATGCCATGTACAGGATTGGTCTGAGAGCGGTTCGTTCAACTTCTATTCCGCCCCGGCGAAAATAGGAACCATCCGGGGTAGGCAGAAACATCCCGACAGTAATGAAGGGAGCAGATAAATGATAGCGACATATGCCGCAAGGCAAGTGGACAAAATCCGGCTTATAGGTTGGTGGTTTTTTTATGGTTTATTGGACAATTATTTTATTGGTTTATTCGTTTGCAGTTTGTTTTTTCTCGTTTTTTGTTTCTGTGGTTTCGTTGTTTGTGTTTTGCTATTTTATATTCTATACTTCTTACCATACTCAATACTTCCTCAATTCTGCTTTTGTTATTGTTTTGCTAAGGCAAAAACCAAATTTTATCCTGCTCCGTAATTGATTCAAACAATAAAAAATTATTTTTATGAAACTAAGAATCGGAACAAAAATTTCAATATTTGCAATTGGAATGTTATTGATGGCAGGAAGTGCGTTTGCACAAAAAGAAAAAACAGTAATTGTCGGTGGTGCAGCAATGTATCCGTCTAAAAACATTGTGGAAAATGCCCTTAACAGTAAGGATCACACCACACTGGTTGCAGCCGTGAAGGCAGCTGGACTGGTAGAAACACTTCAGGGTGAAGGACCGTTCACCGTGTTCGCTCCAACCAACGAAGCATTTGATAAACTGCCAAAAGGAACTGTAGAAACTTTGTTGAAGCCTGAAAACAAAGCAACTCTGACAGCGGTTCTTACCTACCATTTAGTGCCAGGTAAAATCAGTAGCGCAAACCTTGTGAAAATGATTAAGGACAATGGCGGAAGCTACAAGGCAAAAACAGTACAAGGCGGCGAATTAACCTTTATGCAAAAAGGGAACACAATTTTAATTAAAGACGAAAAGGGTGGGCTCAGCGAAGTAACTATTGCAGATGTGAATCAAAGTAATGGTGTGATACACGTTGTAAGTTCAGTATTATTGCCCAAAGGATAATTTTAAGTGTTAGCGGGTTTTTTGAAATAGAAGGGAGTCAGAAATGACTCCTTTTTTAATGCATTTTATTTTTACATTTTTTAAGAAGAATAGGGCATTAAGAGCGGTGGACGAAAATTGATAATAAAATTAAAAATCACGCATCAGGATTATAAATCAGGAAAATTTTAAACCGACAAAACATGGAAAAAGCTGAATAGAATTACCCAAAAGATGCAGGGAGTGACACAACCGGAGCTGAATAAAGAACTAATAACCGTCTCCAAAAAAACTTCAAGAATTTTTTTGGAGACCGTTTTTGTTTGCAGCTTATAATGGTGATCCAAGTTTTTCAGGCATCCTCTTTGTCCATGTTCTTTGCGGTTTTTTGGACTTGGATTGTTGATTGAAACGATTTGGCTGAGGTTGATTTTTAGGAGGCATTTTGTCGCCCTTGCTGTGATAAGGATGATTGTTGGAAACGGGAATATTCTGGCCTGTCAACTTCGAAATGTCTTTGAGGTATGGTCTTTCCTCCACATCGCAAAAGGACCAGGCAATGCCACTGGCACCTGCACGGCCTGTGCGGCCAATACGATGTACATAGCTTTCGGCAATGTTGGGCAATTCAAAATTAATAACGTGAGATAGCTCATTAATGTCAATACCTCTGGCGGCAATGTCGGTTGCTACGAGAACACGTATCTGGCCTGCTTTAAACATGGACAAGGCACGCTGTCTTGCATTTTGAGACTTTTCTCCGTGGATGGCATCGGCTAAAATGTTTTCACGGTTTAGCAGCTTGGCCACTTTGTTGGCGCCATGCTTTGTGCGGGTAAAAACAAGTGCTGTTTTAATAGCATCATCTTTAAGCAAATGGAGGAGTAGAGAAGCTTTGTCGGCTTTTTCCACAAAGAAAATCTGTTGTTCTATTTTGTCCACTGTGCTGGAAACTGGAGTGACTTCTATCTTGACCGGATTGTCGAGAATGGTGTCTGCGAGCCTGGCGATTTCCGGAGGCATGGTGGCGGAGAAAAACAATGTCTGGCGTTTGTAAGGCAACTTTGCAATCACCTTTTTTACGTCGTTTATGAAACCCATGTCTAACATGCGGTCGGCTTCGTCAAGAACAAACAATTCAATATTCTGGAGGTTGATATGCCGCTGATCCATGAGGTCGAGAAGGCGACCTGGGGTAGCGACTAAAATATCAATACCATGACGCAAGGCATCTACCTGTGGCACCTGCGATACGCCGCCAAATACCACTAAATGACTGAGGCCGGTATGCTCGCCATAAGCCATGAAACTTTCGCCGATTTGTATGGCCAGCTCACGGGTTGGTGTTAATATAAGTGCCTTGATGGGACGTGAAGAACTTTTATTGTTCTTTTGAGCGTGCAATATTTGCAAAATAGGAATGGCAAATGCTGCAGTTTTGCCAGTACCTGTTTGGGCGCAACCGAGCAGGTCGCGGCGATCAAGAACTATGGGAATGGCTTGTTGTTGAATAGGAGTAGGAGTGGCGTATCCTTCGGTTTTGAGCGCTTTTAAAATAGGCTCAATTAAATTCAGTTGTTCAAATAACAATGTAATAAAGTATTTACAATAAAAAAATGACAATCCACAAAGTGTATGTAAGATTGATTGAATATCCTACTCATCGTATTGTGACCAGATGAACTTTGATGGAGAAGAAGAAGATCGGGTCTGCTAAAAAGAGAGTATATGAATGTGGCGAAATTAAAGAATTATTTTTGAATTATGAAAGATATATGTAAAAGCCGAAGCGTTTTAACTTCGGCTTTTGTGCCCGGGAAAGGAATCGAACCTTCACACCCTTGCGAATGGCAGATTTTGAGTCTGCTGCGTCTACCAATTCCGCCACCCGGGCAGGAGAAAACCTTGTGGTAGAACCAATTTGATTATTTTCAAATCGGGTTGCAATATTAAGGCTTCATTAAATAGCAGCCAAAATCCTTTCGAGATATTTTTTCTTAAAATAGTATTCTTTTACTTTTAGCAGTTCTTCGGTTGTTAGTGTGCCATCTTCCTCATTTTCAATAATGCTCTTTACCGGGGCATATATTTCTTCTTCAGCGGCAGCGAGGTTGACTTTTATCTTCTCTAAACTAGCTTTATCATCTTCCATTTTTGCATCGGACAACTGCTCGTTCAGTTCCATCATTTCCATGAGAAAATCTGGTGGCAATTGGTATTTTTCCTCCTCTTCCAGCAATCCTTTTAAATGCAAAACGTATTTAATTGTTTCATTCTGGTGTTGAAATACTTTGAACGCCTTGTTCACCATCGAAGATTTGTCCAATGCCTCGGCCTGGTCGTTTTCATTTTCCTGTGTAAAAAAATCAGGGTGATATTTTCTGCTTAAAATAAAAAATTGCTGCTTCAGTTTTGTCGCATCCACTTTTAATGAAACCGGTATTTCAAACAATTCAAAGTAGTTCATGGGATTGTGTTGTGTGTGCAAATATCGGGTTTGATTTTTGTGCGGATGTTGTTATACTTCGCAAGGAGTAAATTAGTGAATCCTTTTTTGCAGAGATGAAAAAAAATCCGTTTTCAATCCATTTATGTTTTATTCAAAATCCGTTTTAATCCGTGTCATCCGTGTTCTATAACATGTGGAGTATAACGGTCGCTTTTTACCATCCTGCTACCGCATCATCACCTCTTTTGTCTGCCACGGTCTGCGGTTTCCCATCCGCAAACTGTATGGCCTCCACACGGCCAATGTTGGAGGCATAACCTGCAATGCTATATGTGAAAACGGTATGCCCCATTTGCTGCAATTGAGCCCTGGTATTTTCAGGAAAATCTGATTCCACTTCTATGCGGTCGGGCAGCCATTGGTGGTGAAATTTTGGGCTGTAAATGGCTGCTGCCAAAGGCATTTTAAAATCAACCACGTCCACTATTGTTTGAAAAACGGAGGTGGGAATGGTAGTGCCGCCGGGTGTGCCAAGAACCATGAAAGGCTGGTTGTTTTTTAAAACAATGGTTGGGGTCATGGAGCTTAACATGCGCTTGCCGGGGGCAATGGCATTGGCCTCGCCACCAACTGCACCATACATGTTGGGTACGCCGGGTTTGGTGCTGAAATCGTCCATTTCATTATTCAGAAAAAACCCTGCCCCGCCCACCACCGTCTTGCTGCCAAAAGAACCGTTGAGCGTTGTGGTAAGGGAAACAACATTGCCCCACTGGTCGCTGATACTGATGTGTGTTGTTTCTGTGCTCTCAATGTTTCCGGCTTTGATGTCGCTGCTTTTGCTGGCTCTGGTGCTATCGTAGTTGGCCATTCGCTTCGCTAAATATTGGTCGTTAATAAGTGTTGCCGCAGGCACTTTCCAAAATGCCGGGTCGCCCATGTGTGTGGCACGGTCGGCGAAGGCTCTTCGTTCGGCCTCTGCCATCAGGTGTACGCTTTTGACGGTTTCAAAGCCGTAAGATGTGAGTGGAAATTTGCTCACCATCTTCAGCATTTGGCAGAGTAAAATGCCACCGCTGCTGGGTGGAGGCATGGTGACGATGTTGTAGCCTTCGTAACTGAATTGCAAAGGTTTTCTTGTCACCACTTTATAATCTTCCAGGTCGCTGAATGTCAGCAAGCCTTTTCCACGCTGCATTTCAGCAATGATGAGTTTGGCTGTTTCTCCTTCATAAAAGCCTTTGGCTCCCAGGTTTTTGATTCTTGTCAATGTTTTTGCGAGGTCTTTTTGTATCAATGTGTCACCTGCTTTCCATCCGCTTTCTTTCACAAAAACGGGCATGACGGTGTTGTATTTTTTAAAAGCTTCCTGAGTTCTGTTGAGCTTTGTTGCTTCGGCTTCGGTCAGCACAAATCCTTTGGCGGCAAGTGTGATGGCCGGTTGTATTAATGTGGTAAAAGATAGTTTTGCGTAGCGCATGTTTTCAAACATTCCTTTGACCGTTCCGGGAATGCCCGAAGCGAGATGACCAAACTGTGAAAGAGTTGTGTTGGCCTCTCCCTTTTCATCGACATACATATCTCTGGAAGCCTTTGCAGGAGCGGTTTCCCGAAAGTCTAAAGTGATGAGTTTCCCGTTGATTTTTGCCACCATAAATCCACCTCCGCCAATGTTTCCTGCACCGGGATAGACCACTGCGAGGGCCAGTTGTGTAGCAATGGCGGCATCTATTGCATTGCCGCCCATCTTCATTATTTGCGCACCCACCATGGCCGCCAAGGGATGCGCACAGGCAACAGCAGCTTTGCTAAATGTTTGCTGTTTGCTGATGGTGTAATGATAGGGGTCAATGGCCTTTCCTGCACCAATGGTTGGCTGTGAAAATGTGTGATAGGAGAGAAGAAGCGATGCAATAAATATTGAGTGACGAAGCATGAGGCAAATTATGAAATTTTAGTCCGTTGGAATCATGTAAGCAGTGTGATTGCAGAGTAAAAAGCAAAACATGGAAAAAGCCTAATTGAAAAACCAACCTTGAATGGAGCGTCGCCAATGAAGCTCAATCAGGGATATAAAGCCGGTATCCAAATGATATAATTCGAACTGCTTCTCACATCTTTAACCGTTTTCAGTTAAGTTTGCAAACCAATATTATTCATACAATGGCATTGATAAAAAGCATTTCGGGAATCAGGGGAACAATAGGCGGAAAGCCGGGAAATACCCTTAGCCCGTTGGATGTGGTGAAGTTTTCTGCTGCTTATGGCACCTGGATTTTGGCACAGGGAACGGGCAAAAAAATAGTTGTTGGAAGAGACGGAAGAATCAGCGGGGAAATGGTGCAGGCACTTGTTGTGAACACGCTGATTGCTTTGGGTCTTGATGTGGTGGACGTTGGCCTGAGTACAACACCCACTGTGGAAATGGCGGTGAAATTTGAAAACGCAGCAGGTGGAATTATATTGACTGCAAGCCACAATCCCAAGGAGTGGAATGCCCTGAAACTACTCAATCATAAAGGTGAATTTATCAGTGGTGACGATGGAACTGCCATCCTCACCATGGCGGATAAAGAAGAGTTCAATTTTGCGACTGTAGATAAACTGGGGACTTACACAGTCAACACCACATCGCTGCAACAGCACATAGATGCGGTGGTCAATTATCCGCTGGTGGATGTGGCTGCCATTGCTAAAAGTAAATTCAAAATAGTGGTAGATGCCATCAACAGCAGTGGCGCTATTGCGGTTCCGGCGTTACTGAAAGCATTGGGTGTAGCGGCAAAAGACATCACTGTCATTAACGAAGAAATCACCGGGAATTTTGCGCACAACCCGGAACCATTGCCGCAACATCTGACCCAGCTTTGCAACGAAGTGAACCGGAAGAAGGCTCATCTCGGCATTGCCGTTGACCCCGATGTGGACAGGCTTTGCTTTGTGAATGAAGACGGTTCGTTGTTTGGTGAAGAATATACACTGGTCGCCATTTCTGATTTTGTATTGCAACACAGGCCGGGCAACACGGTCAGCAATATGTCAAGCACAAGAGCCTTGAAAGATGTGACACTGAAACACGGCGGTGAATATTTTCCCAGCGCAGTGGGCGAGGTGAATGTGGTGGCAAAAATGAAAGCCGTGAACGCGGTGATAGGCGGTGAAGGCAATGGCGGTATCATTGTTCCTGACCTGCACTATGGGCGTGATGCCCTGATTGGCATTGCGTTGTACCTGACTTCTCTTGCCACCAGCAAGAAAAGCAGCAAACAATTGAGAGGCAATTTTCCTGATTATTTCATCAGCAAAAACAAGATTGAGCTGGACAAAGGCGTGAACGTGAACAGCATATTTGACCGCATAAAAAAGAAGTACAAAAACAATCCCATCAACACCGAAGACGGCCTGAAGATTGAGTTTGAAAATGACTGGGTCCACTTGCGGACAAGCAATACAGAACCCATTATCCGCATTTATGCAGAAAGCAATTTTGAAACAACCGCCGACAACATTGCCCGAAAAATTATGCACGACATCAGGGAAAATATGTGACGTTACATCATTGTTGTAGAAACTTGTAGAAAGGGATTTTAATCATTGATGACAAATAAAACCTGAGGGAATTTATATCATTTAAGAACTGCTTGAGTTTTGACATTCTTTGTTTGTAAGAAGGGCTTTAGCTTTTTTTTTGCACTTTTTTTTCATTTTTCAATGCTGCATTTTCTCGGTTTTAAACTTCCTATTTTAGAAAAAAAAATAAAATCCTGGAAATTTCTTCTCATCGCTATTTCATTGTCAACAAACCTTGCAACATGGTTTCTCAATTTGTGAGCAGCCATCCGGTTGTGTTACTCGGCGACCTTGATTTTATATTTCCTGAAGGCATCCATGCCATTGGCCGTTTAGACAGTCAATCCGAAGGGCTTCTAATTTTAACCACTGATAAAACGGTTACCCGGAAATTGTTCCAGGGAAATGTTCCGCATACAAGAACATATCTGGTGGAAGTGAGGAAAGAAATTACAAACAATACCATTCAGCAGCTAAACAATGGCGTTTCTATCCGCATAAAGGGTGGCGGCTTTTACACAACTGATCCCTGCAATGCCCGACTGGTCACCAATCCTTATCAATACATTCAGCCTTCTAAAAACAAAGTGATTTATGAACCTTCTTCGTGGATACTCATGTCGCTGACAGAGGGAAAATTTCACCAGGTTCGAAAAATGGTCAGTGTCGTTGGCCACCATTGTAAGCGGCTGATCCGGATTAGCATTGAAGACCTTACACTCGGCGACTTGCCTCCGGGTGGTGTGAGGGAAATTGAACGTGATGTTTTTTTTAAACTATTGAAAATTGACGAAGCCTGATTTTAAGGTAATGCTAAATGCTTACTTACTTTCAAGGATAATTGAAGAATTTTTTTTTCAAATAAAAAAAGCAACAAGGAGTTGCTTTTTTTATGAATTCTTTCAAAATATTTATCAGGCTTCCTTCTTCATTTCTGCAAAAAACTGGTGGAAATAAGGAATGGTTTCAATGCCTTTGTAAAAATTGGCGAGTTCATATTTTTCGTTGGGGCTGTGCAGGTTATCGCTGTCTAAGCCGAAACCAAGGAAGACAGTTTTCAATCCTAAAACACTCTCGAACAAAGCGGTGATGGGTATGCTGCCACCACCCCTTACAGGAATGGGCGGTTTGCCAAAAGTCGCTTCTATGGCTTTGGATGCCGCCTGGTATTCGATGCTGTCTACAGGTGTCAGGTATGGGTCGCCACCGTGATGTTCAGATGCTTTGAGTGTGATGTAGGGGGGGGCTATTTTTTCCAGATGCTCTATCAATAGCTTTGTCATTTTTTGATGCTTTTGGTTGGGTACCAGCCGGCAACTTATTTTGGCAAATGCCTTTGATGGCAGCACTGTTTTGGCACCTTCGCCAGTGTAGCCGCCCCATATCCCATTCAGTTCCAGGGTTGGTCTTATGCCAGTCCGTTCGTTGGTGGTGTAGCCTTTTTCGCCCCATAAATTTTCTACTCCCAGATCATTTTTGTACCCAGCTTCATCATAAGGAGCTTTGGCCATTTCGGCTCTTTCTTCGGCGGAGGAGTCAAGCACATCGTCGTAAAAGCCGGGAATGGTGATGTGATTGTTTTCATCGTGAAGACTGGCGATCATTTGTGCAAGGATGGTAATGGGGTTGGCAACTGCACCACCATAAACGCCGCTGTGAAGATCGCGGTTGGGACCTGTCACTTCCACTTCGATGTAGGACAATCCCCGAACACCCACATCTATGCTCGGTGTGTCAAGACTGAGCATGGCCGTGTCGCTGATGAGAATGACATCGGCTTTGAGCATGTCCTTTTTTTCCTCGATAAAAGTGGCAAGATTGGGGCTTCCTATTTCTTCCTCGCCTTCTATAATGAACTTGACATTGGTGGGCAGTGTGTTGGTGCTGACCATTGTTTCAAATGCTTTGATGTGCATGTAAAACTGTCCCTTGTCATCGCAGGCGCCACGGGCAAATATTTTTCCATCTTTGATCACCGGTTTAAAGGGACCGCTATGCCACAGGTTCAGCGGATCGGGAGGCTGCACATCGTAGTGTCCATAAACTAAAACTGTGGGTTTGGAAGGGTCGGTTATTTTTTCGCCATAAACGACTGGGTGGCCTGCTGTCGCAAAGATTTCCACCTTATCTGCCCCTGCCTGCAACATCCTTTCTTTCACTGCTTCGGCGCATTTGGTCATGTCGTCTTTGTGCTCGCTGCGGGCACTGATGCTGGGAATGCGAAGCAATTCGAGCAATTCATTTAAAAATCGGTCTTTGTTTTCTGTTTGAAAATCTGTCCAGGCCTGCATGGTTGCAATAGTTTAAATTATTTTAGAGAAATGAAAGAGCGAATATACCAATCAATTGACCTCTCAAATAATCTTGTTTACCAACATCGGAAAAAATCTTAGCTTAAGGATAATAGTTTTAAAAACCGAAATAAAAAGGACAATTGGATCCTTTGGAAATACGAACTAAACTAAAACTACTGTTTGATGATTTTTTGTGACAAGTCATCCGCCCCTCTTATTTCTACCACAAACCTGTAGATACCGGCAGGCAATTTTGCTAAGTCAATTTCCTCAATATTTATTCCCTGCTGCAACGAAAGTTTTTTGGTGAGCAGTAGTTGGCCTGCCGTGTTGTATATCCTATACATCCCCTCTGTTACTAACGCCGAAGTTATTCTTGCTTTCACTAGGTATCTTGAGGGATTTGGATAAATCTGCAAGGCAAAGGGGGATGCCGCCATACATCCTGCATTGACAATAGGCGAGTATTTGGTGTAACCATCCTTATCTACTTCTACAAGACGATAATAAAAACTGCCGCCCTTCGCATTTTGATCCGTCCATCTATAGTCTTGTTTCGTTACCGAATTCCCTTTCGCTGGCAATGATGCGATTGTCTCCCAGGTTCTGCTATCGTTACTTTTTTGTACCAAAAATTTATTGGCATTAAGCTCTGAAAGTGTTTGCCAGTTGCAGGTTACAGCATCGCTGGTGCAGGTGGCTTTAAAAAATGCGAGCACTATCGGCAACAAATTGCAGTTGTTGGTTACTGGCAATTTATAGGTCATTAGTGTAGAAGCTGTGTCGGTAATATTGACACCTCTAATGCTCAATCTCACAGTGCCGGTTGCCCAAAACTGGTCGCCATAGCCGCGGCGCATGGTGCCGGTTTCTTCTTCTTTGTTGGTGCCAAGAGAAATCATATTGAGCATGTTTCCATCGGTAGTACTCAATGATGCCACCACATTGTCAAGCGAACCGAGACCAACCCTGCCTTGTCCGTTGTAGTCGGCAGAGTCTGTGACTATTGTCAGCTTTTTTACATCGTGGGCGGTTGGTGCAGCGTTCGCATCTAATACCATATTGCCATTGGTAAAGCCGTAATTGATATAATTGGTGCCATAAACTTTTATATCATTTGCGTAAGCAAGAAGAGCCAATGGTTGCAGGCCCTCCAGTTGTTTCTTCCAACGGAAACTGCCATTCGCATTGTAGGCTAAAATGTAAGACTTTGATTTTGTTGTGTCAACACGATACGCAACATTGCTTGACGGAAATGGAATAAAACCGGTGTAACCAGCATAGTAATTGCCCGCAGCATCCACGGCGTAGCTATCGGGATTGATGCCAACATTTCCTGCAGTAGCAGGGTTATACAATGGTTTCACATTTACTACTTTCAAAGTATTGGTATCGACATATAGTAAAGCACTTTTAATATCGGTCGTGTAGAATGGAATGGTGAAACCATCAATTGAATTGCCAGGCATTTCTGCGGGGTTAAGCTGACCGTAGATGACTAGCTTCCCGGTGCTGTCCCATGTTGCAGCAGGCAGCCTGTCGTAGCTGTCGCTGTTGTAAATGCTGTAACGGCGCAGATTGTTGTACACAATGGGAAATAACTTTTTGCGTAGCACATTTCCATTGCCATCATAATGAATGATGATGCCTGTTTTGTCATCGGGATAAGAAGATACGATGTCGTTTCCACTCATAAAATCATATAGAACAGATGGGGTGTAGCGATGGGTTACTACATAGATGTCATCATTCTTTCCACGGAGGAGCGAGCCGCCAGCGTAATCCAAACTGATATTGCTGCCTGTATTGTCTTTATTATAAAGTGATTTCAACCAGATAATTTTACCCAAGGGGCTAATCTTGACCAATATTCCGGTTGCTCTTTCGACGGGGAAAGTAGTTACGCTGTCTGAAATATAACTTCTGTTAAAGGAGTGGCCAAGGAGATAAGTATTGCCAAATCTGTCACCCACCGCCTGTTCAAAAATGATATGAGAGTTTTGGTTGTAAGTGGAATAGTTATCGCCGGTGGTGGATTGATAGTACCAAAGCAGGCTGCCTGATTTACTATATTTTGCAGCAAAACAACCTTCGTATCCACGGGGGTAAAAGGAATTGGTATTCCGCATGTCGGTATATCCACCGGCTACTATCCGGTCACCTTTTTCATCTTCGTACAGGGCACGGCTTACAAAATAATTTTGTTTGCGAATGCTGTCTGTGCCTGGCGAGCCGGAGGTGCCTGTGCAGGAAAGACTTGTAGCGACATTGCTGCTGTTATACACTTCTATATGGCGGATAGCACTATCTACACAACCTTCTTTGGTTGTTGTTTTTTGCATGATCAACTGAATGCCCGGCTGGCCGTAAGAAATACCCACAGGCTCTTTTGCATTGCTCGATAAAGCACTGCCACTATTGCCGAACGTCCACCGGTAGTTGTTGGCCTGCGTGCTTTTGTCTGTAAAAGACAATGTAGCACCGGTGAGCATCTCGTGGCTGTTGGCCGTGAAAGCAGCAAGGGTATTTCTGCCTACAATATTCACAGTAGTCAATGGCAAGGTAATGCCGCAACCAAAAGCATGGTTTACATAAATGCCAAACTGGTAGTTGGTAATGATGTTGTAAAAATCTACATGGTAAGTGTAGGATGCCACGCTGTCTCTGGTAGGTAGCTGTATAGTACCACCTGTACCACTTATTTTGGGAAATGAAGTGTCTGCCCAATACAGGTAACCAGCAATGCTGTTGGGTACCGTAATGTTGAAATGTCCTTGTGTGCACACTGTGTCTGGCAGAGCAGACACGACAGGAAAACTGTTGAGCAAGCGAATAGTATGGATGTTTTGTGCAACCTGCAAGCCACAGCTGCCATTGCGGGTGGCTTTCACGGTGAAGGTGGACAGGGAGTCTTCATAAGCATTTATTGAAACGGATACTTGTACAGTTCCGCCATTTCCATTGACCGGAGGACCATAGCCACAACAGTTTCTGCCCACCTGGTATAGTGCATCGGGCAAGCTGTTGTAGACATTGAAATAGGCAAGGCCATTGCTACAAACTGTGTCCTTGACAGGGCTGCTGGTAATAGTTAAACCTGTCGCTGCACTAGCTGTAATAATCTGTTGAGCAGTATCGCTATAGGCACCTTTGATTGTAATAAGAGCGATAGTATCTGTTGAAGCTGTAACGGTGTATGAGGCATTGTATGTAGTCGAAAACTGGGTTCCATTTCTCAACCATCTATATGAATATCCGCCGTGACTTTTGTTGGTTAGTAGTACGGTGCCGGTGGTGCAGGTGTTGCTGATGTCAGACTCAAAAGCAGCTTTTGGAAATGAGATGCCGCCACCATTTCCCGTAAAAGATAAATATTCATTTTGGCCGCAGGCCCATGCTAAATTATTATTGTAAAAGAATAACCGGTCGTAGCCATAGCCAAGATATGAATAGGCATTGCTGCCTGGCATTAATTCCCATGTTTTGGCCTTATTCCGGGTTTGGTAAATGGCGTAGGCCTGCACAGTAGCAAAGCCTGTGCTGTCATTAATGAAATGAATGTCGTTGGTGTTTAAAGTGCCTGAAACCGTGTTGACTTTTGAATAGGAATTGCCAGCATTATTACTGAAATAAGTATCACCATTTATACTGACAAAAAATGCGTTTTGGGATGGTGCGGATATAGCCGTAATGCCGGTTGGCAGGTTAGCGGTTGTACCCCACGACCCACCTGCATTGCTGGTTTCCCAAACAAAGTCAGGCGTGGCGATAAATCCCCGTTGAGCATTGGCAAACGAAATTCTAAAAAAACCTACATCGGTATAGCCAATACTAGTTTGCCAGGATGCCCCTCTATTGGCTGATCGAATAATTTCGTCATTCTGCACGGCAAATCCGGTTCTGCCGTTCCCGGGAAAGTCCATGTCGTGAATAGAATTAGACAGGCTGACAGCTCCCGCCCTTAGATTTGTGTGATAGACAAGTCTCCAATTGGTTCCACCGTTTACACTATATAAAATTGAAGGCTCAAATGCATAGTCCCCATAAACCAAAAGAGTATCCGAAGAAAAAGCTTTGACCCCTTCCATAGTAAACCCAAAAGTGAGGTTGACTTGATAGCCATTGAAATTGACGTTTGAACTGGTAACAAACTTTTTACTGACAGTCTTGCCTGAATCCGTTGTAAAGCCGACCCAATCAGTTGTGCTTACAAAGCCCGTTGATGGTGTGTAAAATGAAACACCTGTCACACGATTATTTACATTAGTGCCTTGATAGCAGGTGCGCCATTGGGCAAAAGAGTTCGCTGTACAAAGTGTAGCAAGCAGGAGTAGAAATGTTTTCATTCAGATAAAGATTAGGGATAAAACTAAACAAAAGCTATTGTTGTCCCAAGATAAATTGAAAGTGAACAAGCCTTCCGGCAAACCTTCTTATTTTAGTCCCATGATTCAGCATTGGTTTAACTGGCGGACGGGTTTTATTGTGGTGGCTTTGCTGATTGTAAGCGGCACTATTTTCTATTCAAATTACCTCTCAAAAAAAATAGCAAAAGAGGAGCGGCAGAAAGTGGAAACATGGGTAGAGGCCCAACGTACCATTTTGAACGCAAATGAAAATACAAACCTGAATCTTGCTACCCGCATTTCGACGGAGAATGATGACATACCGATTATTGAAACGAATGAGAAAGACAGCATAACAGGCAACTATTTAAACATTGACACCGTTGAAGTAAAGACAAACCCCGGCTATCTTGCAGACCAGCTTGATGAGTTTAAAAAGCTGCACAACCCGATCATTCTGCTCATCAGCGAGAAGCCTTATGTGGCCAACAAGTATTACTATGGCGAAAGCAAATTGCAGACGGAAGTGCGTTATTATCCCATCATCCAGTTGGTGATCCTGGCGTTGTTTATCATTATTGCCATCATTGCGCAGCGGAGCCGTTTTGCCAACACACAAAACCAGGTGTGGGCTGGCCTGGCCAAAGAAACTGCTCATCAATTGGGCACTCCGGTGACGAGCCTTGACGGGTGGATAGAAGTATTGCGTGACATTTCCGGAACGGAAAAAATACTACCCGAAATAGAAAAAGATGTGAGCCGCCTGAAGCTGATATCGGACCGTTTTGGAAAAATTGGCAGCATACCCAAACTGGAAGAACGAAACCTGGTGGAGCAGATAACCACAATGATTGACTACATTAAAAAAAGGGCGAGCGACCGGGTTGTGTTTGACCTGCACTCGAATGATGAAACCAACATTCCCGGCATGATTTCGCCGCCGCTGTTTGACTGGGTGATTGAAAACCTCTTGAAAAATGCGTTGGATGCCATGGAAGGAAAAGGACGGATTGATTTATCCATTCACGATGGGGCATCATCCATTATCATTGATGTGAAAGACACAGGCAAAGGCATCAGCAAAAAGAATATCCCCAATGTTTTCAAACCAGGGTTTACGACCAAAAAACGTGGCTGGGGATTGGGTCTTACGCTCACACGCCGCATTGTGGAGCAGTATCACCGGGGGCATATTTTCGTGAAACACTCAGAATTGGGCAAGGGCACCACCTTTAGGATTGTGTTAAATAAATAGGTTGGCAGTTGTTCGTTTCTTGTTTCCCGTTTTTCATTTTTTATAATAGCTGGAAGAAATAGGGCTTTCCCTAAATGATTTAGGGCAGCCCGTGGAAAAAATAGGGCTGGCCCTAAAAGCTACAGTGGAGGCCCTGGAAGAAATATTGGAGGCCGTGAAAGTTCCCACTGAACAAATGATTTGACAAAGTGAATGATTTTATTACTTTTGCGCTCCCTGCGGAGGTGGCGAAATTGGTAGACGCACTACTTTGAGGTGGTAGCGCCTTTTACCGGGCGTGGGAGTTCGAATCTCCTCTTCCGCACTTTTTGGAAAAACCACACTGAAAATGTGGTTTTTTTTATGAGGTATGAAGTATGAGGTATGAAGTATGAAGTATGAAGTATGAAGTATGAAGTATGAGGTATGAACATCAAGTTATAAGTTAAACCCTAAAACATTAAACCCTAAACCCCAATGTCATTAACTTAACAAACTTTGAAAGAAACAAAACATGGAAAAAGCTGAATAGCATTACCCAAAAGATGCAGTGAGTGACACAACCAAAGTCGAATAAAGGACAATTGCTCGTTCCCCCAAAGCCTAAGTTAATGACATTGCCCTAAACTCTAAACCCTAAACCCTAAACTCTAAACTCTAAACCCTCTTCCATGCCTCTCATCGCCCCCTCTCTCTTAGCTTCCAATTTTTTGCAGTTGCAGCAGGAGTGTGACATGCTCAACAATAGCCGTGCAGATTGGTTTCACCTGGATGTGATGGACGGCCGGTTCGTGCCAAACATAAGTTTTGGCTTACCCGTCATTCAGCAGATACGAAAGGCGACCACCAAGGTTTGCGACGTTCACCTGATGATAGAAGAGCCGGAGAAATATGCAGAAGCATTTCAAAAAGCCGGAGCCGACATACTGACCGTTCACTTTGAGGTGTGCAAACATTTACATCGCAATATTCAGCAAATTAAAAGCCTGGGTATGAAAGCAGGAGTGGCACTCAATCCGCACACGCCAGCGAACATGTTGAGCGATGTGCTACAGGACATTGATCTTGTCCTGATCATGAGCGTAAACCCTGGATTTGGCGGGCAAAAATTTATTCCACACACCATTGAAAAAATACAACAGCTTCGCAAAATGATCAATGAGAAAAGTCTGCAAACACTCATTGAAGTAGATGGGGGGATTACGTTGGAAAATGCCGCATCCATAGTGGCCGCAGGTGCTGATGTGCTGGTGGCAGGCAACACCATTTTTAGCGCAGCTGACCCTTTGGTAGTCATTGATGTGCTTAAAAATATTTCATAAAAAAGCATTGCCTCTTTTTTTGAAATTTGGATACTTTTGTTGCAGGTTTTATTGTGGAAAATGTACTTAGTAAGGATTCAAAGAAGAACATCCGGAATTCAATTGGAAATTTATGAAGGGAATGAGAAACATAATTGTCCATGAATATTTCGGAATCAATTTCGAAATAGTATTTCAAACGGCACAAAACAACATTCCCGTTTTATTAGAAAATACACTTAAAGTCTTAAACGATTTAAAATAATGACCCTCTTACAAATTGACCTCGCACTCATCATTGAAAAACTCGTTTTAATCGGTGCCGTCATTACAGGCTCGTTGGTGATAGCCATGTACGCCACCTGGGGCGAACGCAAAGTCGCTGCCATTTTGCAAGACCGTGTCGGCCCAAACCGTGCGGGGCCTTTTGGATTATTCCAACCTTTAGCCGATGGCGGCAAACTGTTTTTCAAAGAAGAAATCATCCCCAATACATCCAACAAATGGCTGTTCATTATGGGACCGTGTTTGGCAATGTTGACGGCCATGATGACAAGTGCAGTTATTCCGTGGGGACATGCGCTGCACTTTAGTATGTTTGGCGTTGACCGTATGGTGAAGTTGCAAATTGCCGACATTAATATTGGAATGCTCTATGTTTTTGGGGTGGTGAGTACGGGAGTTTATGGCATTATGATTGGTGGTTGGGCAAGTAATAATAAGTTTTCCCTCATGGCCGCTATGCGTGGTGCTTCGCAGGTGATTAGTTACGAATTGGCGATGGGGCTGTCGTTCATTGCCTTGCTCATGGTCACGGGTTCGCTTAGCATGAAGACAATCGTTGAGCAGCAGATTCAGGGACATTGGAACATCATTTACCAACCGCTTGGCTTTCTCCTCTTTTTCATTTGCGCTTTTGCCGAGTGCAACCGTGCCCCGTTTGACCTGTCCGAAGCGGAAAACGAACTCAACTTCGGCTATCACCAGGAATATAGCAGCATGAAACTTGGCTTTTACCTCTTTGCCGAATACATCAATATGTTCATTAGCAGTGTCATTATGGTCACCTTGTTTTTTGGCGGCTACGACATGCCTTTTGTAAACGAAGCCAACCTATCGGTAAATATGGCCGCCTTGGTTGGCATTTCCGCCCTGCTGATCAAATCCTTCATTTTCATTTTCATCTTTATGTGGGTGCGGTGGACATTACCCCGTTTCCGCTACGACCAACTGATGAATCTCGGCTGGAAATCACTGATTCCGTTGGCTTTGGTGAATATGTTTATAACCGGAGCAGTGATTTTGTGGAAGATGAAACCATTAATTGGAAAATGAGAAAATGGAAAGCATGCTGTGATATTTGGTAACTTTATAAAAATAGAAAATTATGCCAAACGAATTAGAAAACGAGTTAGGATACTTTCATAAAATGCAGGATGAATTGCGGGCAAAAAACCCTATGGGTGGCTTTGCTGTGATTAAAGGAAATGTTTTACTTGGGATTTGGTTAAACAGAATGGACGCAATCAAACAAGGAATTGAGGCTTACGGCTATGTTTCTTTTTTGGTAAAGAATATTAACTACAATCCAAACCATATTTTTAGATTTAGCAGACCCTTAAAATTTACGCATGGCGTTTCTTAACAAAGAATAATTTTAAAAAAAAAGACAAATGAAAAATATAGAAGTCTTGATTCTCATTTTGGTTGTTGGCTCAATCACAGTAGGGATGTTTAATTTTTGGATTGGGCTTTCTGTTTTCCTTGTTGGTGGATATTTTCTGCTACAGGTTTCTAAGGAATACAAAAAGCATTAATTCAGTAGTCATGATTGAACAAGTTTACTCACTCATTACTATTGCCATTGTTATTGTTACCGGGCTTATTTCGCTTTACAGGGGACTAACTGTCAATAAAACAACTCCTGCACCACTTAAACCTTGGGACACTAACAAAATAACAATGGTTGTCATTTTGGGTTTGCTTTCAGGCTTGGCAATAGCTACAGGTCTGAAAATTACGATAGTTAGTGTAAGTGCTTTTTTAACAAAGGAGGAAATTGAAAGTATAGATTGTGTACACAGCAATGTACTGCTATCGCAATTGGTAAATACGACAGGGAATTTCTCAATTGCAGGACTCATTTTTATAGTTCTCGGTATTCGGGGTCTTGTAGTTCTCTTAAAAAAGGATGGATAATTTTTAATAAAAAAAACAAAATTGACAAATTATGAAAATCGAAAAATACAAAATAGTCGAAGGGGAGAGTAATAATTTTGAAAGCCGAGTTAGGGAAGCTATCGAAGAAGGATGGCAACCTTTTGGTGGAGTATCAATCGGCATAGATAGAGATATGAAAAACGCTTATGCCCAAGCTATGGTTATGTACAACGATAAGAAGTGAGGCATTCGTAATTGTATAGAGCAAAAGGTGTAAAAAGCCCAATACCCCTATACCGTACAAGGGAGTCTATATGTAAAAGGGTTTCGGCGTAGCAGCAGTCCAATATTCGGCTGCAAAGAAGAATTTTGCTAAAAAATAAAAATTTATGAAACAGCAAACTT
>JAYTGA010000195.1:0-32410 GCA_043733905.1 Segetibacter sp. | reverse complement strand
AGAAACCTTTTCGCCACTGTCAAATTGTGTGTCCACATTTGGTATGATGCTTACCGATAGCAGTTTCCTTTCGCTCAACTGTGTTTCAGGGTCAAATATCCGGATGCTGTCCACATCGTTGCCAAAGAGTTCTACCCGGTAGGGCTTTTCATTTCCGAAGGAATAAATATCCAAAATGCCGCCACGGAGTGCAAACTGCCCTGGCTCATACACAAAATCAGTTCTTTCAAAACCATACATCACAAACAATTCCATCAGCCCGTTCAGGTCAATGGTGTCGTTTGTTTTAATTTGGATAATATTTCCCGCAAGGGTTTTGGGTAGCACCACTTTTTCAAACAACGCTTCGGGATGTGTGATGATGAGCTTCTTATTTCCCCCTGCAGAAAGCCGCATCAACATTTCGGCACGAAGCATGACGTGGCTGCTGTTAAGCAGTTTAAAATTCTTTCGGTTTTTGAATGAAGAGGGAAAATAAAACAGGTCTAAAGCACTGGTGAGGCTTTCGAGTGTGTTGTGAAAATAAGCCGCTTCTTCGGCATCATTTAGCACAATTAAATGATTGAGATCGGACGTGGATTTGTGGTTGAAAATGGCCGCTACAATAAATTCCGGGCTGCTGCCTTGCAGGTTTTTAAGATACAACCGTTGCGGTTTAGCAAAACTTAGCCTGTCCGCTATTTGAAAAAGGCGGGGATTATTTTGAAATTTGTCTGTTAAATGCTGCAGGTTCATCTACTTCGGGGTGCAAGATAGAAAGTAATGGGTGAATTGGGAATTAGGAATGACAGGCAGAGGCAAATAACGATTGTTTATATTGTGGTGAAAAATTAAAACTATGAATGAGACTTACCTAATCGTAGCGTTCATTATTGGGATGTTTTTAACCTTTGGTTTTTTTCGTAGTAAATTTTCTTTAAGCCCAAAAATTAAAATCATTCGTTCTATTGCAGCATTGATTCTCTTCATCGGCTTATTCTTAAAAGAGTATCTCAACCATAAGTTTCAGAGCAATTTAATAATGGTAGTCGTTTTACTTTTAATAATTACTTCTTACCTGATTTGGGATATTTATCGGAATTATAGGTTGCTTAAAGTGTGGAAGTAAAAGTGCTCTATTCTGCTATAGGGCTTTAGCAACAGTTTTTATGTTTTGTGTTTTGTTGCAGGTGAGGAACACTGTGCAACGGCGAAAGGCAAACATGCCCTGCTGAAACTTTTTAAATTAAAGATAATTAAGAGTTCTAAATGCGCTTTTCACAGACTCTGTAAACTTTAAATACGACGGGAGGGCATTCAACTTTTCTATATTAATCTTTTGACCTAAAGGCATATAAACTTCATTAATTGTTAAGTTCTTACGCCTTCTCAAGACCATTTCATCACGAGAAATTCTAATTGCCTCTTTAATGCACTCTTTAGGATTAGCAATAGCTTCTGGCAGTCTGTTAATACCAAGCTCTCGATCAGTTTTTTCAGTGCCAATTTCTTTTTTGAACAGTTCAGTATCTGCTAGTAGCCATGCTTCAGTCATGTGAACAGGGATTATAATTGAGGTCACTTTGCAATATTCTCTCTCTTGTTTTGTCGAGAGTTCTTTTAATACAGGCTCAATCGAGTATTCTAATACATGATTATCATTTTCACGATCCGCATCTTTGTGAATACAAAGTACCGTGATGCCAAACTCTTCAACACCTTTCTTTGAAGCCGCCAACACTTGCGATAAAAAATCAAGACCCATTTTCTTTATAATAATTGGTTGTATGTATATCTCAAAGTCCCCTCTGGCTTCAAAAGCCACATTATCAAATGTTCTTTTTACAACGCTTTCTAAAAAACGAATATCTGTTCTGCCTTCAGTGTATAATCCAATAAAAAGTTGCCTCGTCATAAATCAATTTAATAATTTTTGAGCTTGTTCAAAGTTAGTTGTCTGCAAATAATCTTTAATTGCAGAAATAGTTATTTTTCTGTCTTGGTCAGAAAAAAGAAGTGTAGTCTGAGGATTTGTTTCTTTTTGAGCAGGTGTAATTTTAGTAACACTTATCTTCAACTTTTTTTGATTGACTTCAACAATTCTTGTTCGCATTTCAGCATAGTGCACCGAGACATTTTTATCTTTTTGCCAATTAATCATTTCACCTACAAGAACAGGAGAGTGTGTATTTACAATTACCTGTCTTAATGGCGAATTTATTCCACTAAAATCTGCCGTTAAGTCTTTTAGTAATTTGGCCATTGCTTTTATTCTAAATGGATTAATTCCATTTTCCGGCTCTTCAAAACAAAGCAATCCCGTATGCTTTTCATCAAATTCAAGAATGCAAAGTACCAGCAATCGAAGTGTTCCTTCCGACAAAACCCTTGAGCTATATTCTTTACCATCTTCATCTTTTAATTTTATAATAAATTGCCTATTGGCTTGATCATCATACACGTTTACATCAATAAAGTTGGGCAAAAAACTATTTAACTTTCTCGTAATTTCCAAAAGGGTATATGGATCAACTTGCTTGATACGATATAAAACTGCAGCCATATTTCTTCCACTTTGGGTAATAATATCTTTAATGCCGGGTTCTTGTTTGGTAGGTTCTCGCAAGTGTTCAGGATTTAATTGTAAAAATTGCCAGCTTCGCATTTCCTCTTTTGCAGCAAACACGTGGGGGAAATCTACTCTAACAACTCCGCCTAAAACTGTTTGGGAAATTGTGTTTGCAGGAGTTGCTCTGCCGCCTTGAGAAGTATCCTGGCGCATTTTAATAGTTTGTTGTCCATTTTCCTCTGTAGTTTGTATAAAAGGTTCACGGGATCCACCTGCCCTTAAAGTCTTTGAAAGTTCTTTCGTATCCGCAAATCTCTTTATCCAAGTATCCTCATCCGGTCTGATTTTCTCCAATTTCTCATACTTAACAAATAAATCTTCAAACCCCATCTTGTTTTTACTGTGACTTATAACAATGGAATACCTTAATCTGGTATTATTGAGTTCGACTTCGCCTCCCCAGTTGTCTCTAACTTTTCTATTTAAAAGCATTTCCACTGTAAATTCCATTTCATCTGCATATAGTTTCTCCTCTAACTGCGTAAACAATTCAGTAGGATCGCCTCGTTGTTCGGAAAATGCCGTTCTTAAATCTACTTCTGCCAACCGAGATAACAATTGCAATGCATCAAAAAGATTACTTTTTCCAGATGCATTGGTACCAGCTATGACAGTTAATGGAGTAAATTCCATTTTGAAGTCTTGAAATGATTTAAACCCATTAATTTTTATTTCTGTAATCATAAATCTAATAGAGTAATTTATCGAAATATTATTTATAATTTCGGTTTAGCCAGTACTCCTCATTTTTATCAGATTTTGGCAATTTTTATTTCTATAACTCAATTTAGCTGATTTCACCCAAATTAAGATCATTTCATCTGAATTTACTCAATTTATCAAAATTCTCATCTTTTTCATCTCTTTTCAAGTGATTTCATCCAAACTAAGATGATTTCACCAAACTTCAGATGATTTTCATCTCTTTACATGATTTAAGCTCATTGCGCCTTTCAAGCTTTTTGAGTGATGCGCTTTATTTTCAGATCTTCTTTCTGCAATCAAAAAATCTTTTTTATTTAATTTATTACTATTTATTCTAAAAAAACATTGATTCTAAACATCTTTTAGAGTAAAGTAAGTATTTCATTTTAAATTATCTCAAATTTCAGAAAATTAGATGAAAATAGTTTCGTTTAACAAAAACAAGCAGCGTATAAAACAAAAAATCTGCCTGAAAAAAATGACTTATGTGGCCAATTTGTTATTTTTTTAAACACAAATTTAAATACTTAATTAAGTTTTTAAACCTTTTTATGGCAGTACAAAACAACACAGCACAGTCTGTGGTTCCCATTCCTGCAACTGAATTGCAAAAAGCAACATTGCTTTTAGGAAACGTAATGGACATTTTTAAACCTTTTGAGGTGATTATGACACCTGAAGAGCGTAAGAAACTAAGTAAGTCAAAAAACAAAAGTTTTGCTTTTGTGACCAAGGGCTCATATTATTGTCAGAAGAGCCCTCAGTTTATGCCTTCATTTTATACTCCTGAGGACTATAAAATAAGCAATGACAACTATAACCTGTTGCTGGAGTTTCAGCAGATGACCACCAGGTTGAATGGCGTGGTAAACGACACAACCATGATGACTGCGGCCACGTCGTACTCCATGGGTCGTTCTTATTACAAATCGGTCAAAGAGTTTGCGGCTAAAAAAGTGGCTGGTGCGCAGGAGATTTACAAAGACCTTGCAGAATTGTTTAGAAAGAAAAAGAAAGCAATCACTCCCATAGTTAGTGAGGCGGTAGCTGCATGATGGAGTTGAGGGTTGAGAGTTGAGGGTTGAGAGTTTAATTAAACCCTAAACTCTAAACCCTAAACACTAATCTGCTTTTTCAGCTCATCAATATAACTGTTGCTCACCGGCAGTTCGACCGTCGTCATTTTCACCTTTCGGTTGTTGAGGGATTTTATTTTTTGCAAAGGCACCACATAGCTGCGGTGTATGCGCATGAACCTGTCCGGCGGCAGCCTTTCTACCATGGCTTTTACCGTCATCAGGGTCAGGATGGGATAGCCGGTTGTCTGGTGAATTTTGAGGTAGTCTTCCGCACTTTCAATATATTCTATCTTGTCAAGATCAATTTTCAGCAACTGGTATTCTGATTTTACAAAAATAGCATTCTCGGTTATGGCGGGGGTTTTGAGTTTGTAAAACTCTATCACTTTACCAATGGCTTTTTCAAAACGGCTGAAGTCAAAAGGCTTTAGCAAATAATCCATTGCCTCCAGTTCAAACCCTTCAAAAGCAAATTTTTTGTAAGCGGTTGTAAAAATAGTGATAGGTTTATCTTCAATAGATTTCAACAAATCAATGCCGTTGATGTCGGGCATGTTAATGTCGAGCAGCAGGAGATCAACTTTATTATTTTTCAAAAATTCTGCCCCTGAAATGGCATCGTCAAATACCCGGAGCATAGTGAGGCATGGTATGCGGGAGGCGTAATTTTGAATCAGTTCCAGTGCCAGCGGTTCATCGTCAATGGCAATCCATTTTATTTCCATGAGTTAGTTTTAATCCCTGATGAATAATTCTACATTAAAAAACCCGTTGTTTTTGGTGATGTCAAGTTTACTTTTTGCATCGTAGACGAGCTTGATACGTTTCCCGGTGTTATTGATGCCTATGCCTGTGCTTTCGAGGTGTTTTGTTAGCGGAAAAATTTTATTGCAGCAATAAAACTCTATACCCGATTTGCTTGCATGTAGCCGAATGGTAATGTTGCAGGGCTCATGATTGCTGATGCCATATTTAAACACATTTTCAACAAAAGGAATAAGAATAAGCGGCGCGATGTTTTTTGAAGAAATGTCTCCCGTTGCAGAAAAATTGAGGTCAACTTTTTTGCTGAGCCTGAGCCGCTGCAGCTCAATGTAGTCGCTGATGCAGTCAATTTCACTTTGCAGCGGCACACTGTCGCTGTCCATTTCATCGGTAATGTATCGCATGATCTTAGACAGTTTCATAATGGAATCTGCTGTTGCCGGATTGTTGCTGACCGCCAGTGAATAAATATTGTTAAGACTATTAAACAGAAAATGCGGGTTGATCTGTGCTTTCAGAAATGCCAGTTCGGCTTTTACTTTTTCCGATTCAGCTTTGGCCGCCTTCTCCTCCACAATCCGCCACCGGCCTATGATCTGCGTGGCCATGCCCATGAGCCATATTAAAATGCAGACCACCAGCGACACAATGTCTATGTTGTTTTTTCGGCTGAGCGGTGCCGACCCGATGTTGCTGTTTTGCGCAATCGGATCGCCAAAACTAAGTGTTGGCACTGCACGCAGCGATGCCATGTTGTGAACAAGATTGTCAAAAGGTTTTAAAAAATAAACTGCTGCAAGGAGGACAAAAAACAGGGAAACATAAGCTGCATAATGCTTTTTGAGATAAAGCCATTTGAACAAAAAGAAGTGGTTAAAATAAAAGATGAACAGGTAGGTAAGAGCAAACCAGAGAAACTCTTTTGTGGCAAAAAGAGTCACAGGACTTTGCCCTTGCCCTGCCTCCGATGCAAACAACAAAAAAAATGAAAAGAACAACAGCCACCCCGCCAGGTGAATGAAAAGAATGGAAATGACAGGCTTGTTCATCATGTAAAGAAAGTGACTGAAAATGTACGCCAATTAAATCATCGTTGAGATTTGGATATTTATAGACGGGGAAGAACTTAACCACAGAGAACAGCAAGAGAAAAAAAAGGAGTTAGACGGAGAAATATAAAATGGTTCTCCTGTATTTCTCCGTGCTGCCTTTCTCCCTGTATTCTCTGTGGTAAAAAAACTAAACCATAGAGAACAGAATGAGGAAAAAAAGGAGTGACACGGAAACAATTTTAAATCCTTTCTGCAAAGCAGAAAAAATCTTCTTTTTAATCCTTTTATCTAAATCCAACAAATCCATCTAATCTGTGTTATCCGTGTTCTATATTCCGTGTTCCAATTTTCTTAGCATTTCCGCAACAATTTTATCTATTGGTAAAGTCACAGCGGCTTCGCCAAAATCTTTCCACTCCATCCATCTGAACGCTTCCGCTTCACCATTGGGATCTGCTATCTGCTGCGGGGCAAAGTCAAAAAGAGCCGTCTTTACCGGAAGGTTCATCGCCTCTTTCGCCTCTACAAAATAATAAATGCTGATGATCTGGTGCTGCTGATTAAAAGCCGATAACTGGAAAAAGTCCGTGGTATAAATATGCTGACCTATGCTTACATCCATTCCCGTTTCTTCTTTAAACTCCCGGCGCAGGCAATCCCTTGTGCCTTCGCCAAACTCAAGACCACCGCCCGGAAACTTGGTGATGTAGCTGCCCCGGATAAACTCATCCGACACAAGGACACGGCGGTTTTCGTCAATTAAAATTCCGTAAATCCTGATGTTGAACATGATTTGATGAAGTAAATTTTTTACGGAAAAGCAGTTTATTTATTTCGGCTTTTGCCTGCTGATTGTGTGATAATATTTGACCGCTGCCACAATCAAAACAATGAGTGAAATGCAGACCGGAATCCAAAAACTATAAGGTGAATCTTTGTAAGGAAAAGGTATATTCATTCCATAAAACAAAAAAATAAGAGCAGGCACGCCAAGGGTGAGAATGAGTAGTGACAGGCGTTTCAAAGCCTGCACCTGGTTGTTGGCAATGATGATGGCAAATGCGCTGAGGCTGCGGCTGAGTACGTCTGTGTAAATATTTGCCATTTCCAGTGCCTGGCTGTTGTCCACAATCATATCGTTCAGTATTTCCCTTTCGTCTTCGGTCAGAATAAGGAAGTTGGTGCGTTCCAGTTTCCTCATCAGCAGTTCATTGCTGCGAAGTGCTGTTACAAAATAGACTAAGCTTTTTTGAATTTTGACAAGTTCCAGGAGTTCCTCGTTGCGATTGGCATCGTATAGTTTTTGCTCCAGTTGGTTGCGGCGTTGATTAATGTCTTTCAGGTACTCCATGAAGGTCGTGACCACCTTTTCAAAAATTTTCAACACCATCAGGTTGCGCTTGTCGGGGTGGCGTTTCTGAAAGCTGTTCAGGAATTTTTTGATGGCACCGTTGTCAAAACTATTGACCGTTACAATGTGGTTGTGAGTAAGGATAATACAAATGGGAATGGTGATGTAAAACGCATCGCTATCGTTGAAAGAATGATTTTCAGTTGGTGTTTTAATGACGACAAACCGGACGTTGTCTTCAATTTCGTAGCGTGGTCTTTCATCAATGTCAAGCGAATCGCGGAGAAACTCAATTGGTATATCAAGGCTTTCGGCCAGTTGCTGAAACTCTTCTTCTTTAAAAGGCGGCACTACATTGACCCAGATGCCGTTTTCCGGCTTGTCAATCTCAACCGTTTGTTTGTCTATGTTTTTGAAGTATTGTATCATGCAACAAAATGAATCTGTTCTCTTTGTTTTAAGAAAGAATAAAGATGCAGATTTTTTGGTGATGAATGACGGGTATTGCCTGGCTGAACGATTTAATTTTTTGCAAGGGTTGAATGTTATTTTCACCACAAACAAACTATCACATTTTTTTTGTGAAATGCAATGGATGCAATTCCTCCAATTTTTCATGTTGAAACTGCATCCGTTGGAATTGCTTTTTTAAAAAAATCAGGCTGTTTTAGCCTTCTCACCCAGCATCAAAATTTCGTTTACCTGCACTTCGGTTATGTATTTTTTGTTGCCGTCTTTGTCTGTGTAATTTCGATTAATGAGTTTGCCTTCAAGGGCTATTTCGCTGCCTTTTTGCAAATATTTTTCAGCAATTTCTGCCACCTTGCCCCAGGCCACCACGTTGTGCCATTGGGTTTCATCCACTTTTTCGCCTTTGGCGTTTCTGTAGCTTTCGTGGGTGGCTATGCTGAAACGTGCCATCTTTTTACCCGCATCCATTGTTTTAATTTCAGGGGCATTTCCCAGGTTGCCAATCAGTTGAACTTTGTTTTTGAGTGCGTACATGTTGTTGGGTTTTTGTGCTTCTGCCCGGTTGGGGCATTTTTTGCGAAGCGGTTATTTTAATTTATTTCAATCAAACTCCGACAGCGGTACCAGGCTGTTTTGGTTTGACAATGCAAAGATGGACTTGCCCAAAAGCCTGATCCGGGTTTTAAGCGTTTATTGGTGATGATAAACGTGTATAAGCGTTTTTACACGGATAATTTTTCCTATTTTGTACGCTCAAAACCCTCCTATGCTTACTTCTGAGGTTAGAAAATGCCTTTCCTGCGACAAAACACTGAAAGGCCGCATTGACAAAAAATTTTGCGATGATTATTGCAGAAACAACTACAACAACCTGCAAAAAACTCAGGGTGTCCACAATGCTTTCATCCGCACGGTCAACAATACGCTACTGAAAAACCGAAAAATTCTTGAAAGCCTGTTGCCCGAAGCCGAGGAGATGGCGAAAACGACCCACGACAAATTGCTGCAAAAAGGATTTGCATTTAAATATCACACCCACATCTATAAAAACAAAAAGGAGCAGACCTATTTTTTCTGCTACGACTTTGGCTATCTGCCGCTTGACAACAATTGGTACCTGGTTGTGAAAAGGAATGAGGGTTAACAGAAATTAAGATGAGCCAAATTGCATTTTGTAAAAAGGAAATCTCTATTTTTACGCCCCGCAGGGACGTTAGCTCAGTTGGTTTAGAGCATTACTTTGACAGAGTAGGGGTCACTGGTTCGAGTCCAGTACGTCCCACATTAGTTTATTGGCTTTTTTCAATTTAAAATATTCGTTTCACACTAAGTGAACAGTAGAATTTGCTAAAGGTTTATTCCGCGATTTATTGATAAGCCTTGAGATAAAAGCAATAACAATTCCTACCAAAGCCCCTATAATGGCGGCTTTTTTGACATAGATAAGTTGAAATCCCTGACCTTTATCATTGTGTATAATGGAGATAACACAACCTACTACAGCTCCTATAACCAAGCCGCCCCATGCTGCACCTTTTTTATAAAATACAATTAATCCAACGACTACAATACCGGTTAAAAAATACCAGGTCGGAAAATTATTCATAATAAGTTTTAGAAAGTGATACACTAAAACTATTCCACCGTATTTTTTGAATCTGATTCAATAAAACTTTTTTCTTTCATTTAAATTTCCTCAGCGGCTCCAATAAACTTTCCAACCCGTTCAGCTTTATTTCATAAATCGTCTGCAACAGCACGCCAAGCTTGCCTTTGGGGAAACCTTTGCGCTGAAACCATTCCAAATAAAAAACGGGAAGATCGCACAGAACGGTTCCTTTGTATTTGCCAAACGGCATCTTCATTTTAATGAGTTCCATCAGCAATTCTCTATTGCCTTGCGGTTGTTCTTCCACTGGTTGTTTGTTCTTTTTTTTGAAAATTAGTTGATATCAACTTCGCCTTTAAACACAAATTGTGCAGGACCGCATAGCCAGATGTCTGTAAACATTTCTGCAGATTGCTTTTTGAATTCAACTGCTAAATCCCCACCCGGGGTTTTGATGTCAATATGGTTAAAACCAATGTCGTTATGGGCGCAGACCAATGCAGCAGCAGTCACGCCAGTGCCGCAGCTAAGGGTTTCGTTTTCCACGCCCCTCTCGTAAGTACGCACAAAGATGTAGCCGTCTTTGATCTCCACAAAGTTCACATTGATGCCATGTTTTTTGTAGGCGGAACTGTTACGGATCGCTCTTCCTTCTTTGTTCACGTCCATTTTTTCTACATCGGCCACTATCTTCACATAGTGCGGGGAACCAGTGTCAAGGACATGGTCGGAATGAGTTTTTGTGACTGATGTCACATTGTTCATTTTCAACCTTACCCAGCCGTTGTCTTCAATACTTGCCTCATGAAGTCCATCTATAGCTTTAAAGTGATAATTGCTTTTTTTCATTCCCATTTCTGCGGCAAACTTTACAAGACAGCGGCCACCATTGCCACACATGCTGCTTTCGGCTCCGTCGCTGTTGTAATATTTCATTTCAAAATCGTAACCCGCTGTTGTGTTAAGCAGCATCAGCCCATCGCCACCCACACCAAAGCGGCGGTCGCAAAGAAATTGAACCTGCTCACTGGTTAGTGTATCAAAAGCCCGGGTTCGGTTGTCTATCACTACAAAATCATTACCGGTTCCCTGGTATTTATGGAAAGAAATGTTCAAGATGTTTGTTTTTATAAAATTTAAAACAAAGTTATTGAATAACGGCAATCATCTTGGCTTATCTCACTTGCTTTAACCTCGTTGAAAATGTAGCTTATTCTTGTTTACCTCACTTATTTCCCTAACTTCAACTCCATGAACATCATCCACTGGATTACTGCAAATATCGAAATGGTCTATATCGTGCTGCTTTCAATTTTCCTTGGAATAGAAATCATAGGCCGTGTACCAAGTGTGCTGCATACTCCGTTGATGAGTGGTGCCAATGCCATTCATGGGGTCGTCATTATTGGTGCCATCATCGTGATGGGTCGTGTGCAGCCGGACAATTATCTACCCCTTACAATTGGCTTTCTTGCAGTTGTGTTGGGTACACTAAATGTGGTAGGAGGTTTTGTGGTAACGGACAGGATGTTGTCGATGTTTAAGAAAAGAAAGGGGAAAGTATGAGGTGTGAAGTGTGAAG
The DNA here is from genome assembly GCA_043733905.1 of Segetibacter sp. GTDB lineage: Bacteria > Bacteroidota > Bacteroidia > Chitinophagales > Chitinophagaceae > Segetibacter. The sequence continues at coordinate 21,188 of JAYTGA010000195.1, read as the reverse complement.
TGTAAGGTGTTAAGTATGAGGTATGAACTATGAGGTATGAAGTAGCAAAACATAGGCAACGACAAACAACAAACTATAAACGATAAACCCAATTAACCAATAAACGAATTAACCTTCTTAATCAAATGCTCATCATCTCCTACCTGGTTGGCTCTATTAGTTTTATTGCGGGCTTAAAAATGTTGTCTCATCCCGGGAGTGCGAAGAGAGGCAATTTGGTGGCGGCTGCGGGTATGACGATTGCTATTTTTGCAACCATCTTTTTGTACCGGGACAACGGTCAAAGGCTTCATAATTATGGGTGGATCTTTGCGGCATTGCTTGTTGGCGGCGTGTTGGGAACGGGCATTGCCAAAAAAGTAAAAATGACCGCCATGCCTGAAATGGTCAGCCTTTTCAACGGTATGGGTGGTGCCTGCGCCATGCTCATTTCTTTGATGGAGTTCCGGCATATTGTGGAGACTTCTGCCTTTGTCAACAATGCTTACATCCTACGTGAGGGCGTGACTCATTTGCACATCTTTATCATTGTTGTTGCTATGGTCATTGGTGCTGTTTCTTTTTCCGGAAGCCTGGTTGCATACGGAAAACTGAACGGTACGGTAAAGGATTTTACGTTTAAAGGGCAGAGTTATATCAACCTTCTTTTGCTGGCGATCATTGCCGCCTGCATTTTTCTTTATACTGTTTACACACCTGGTTTTCTTACAAATGGCGATGGCATGGTACAGCAGATTTTGCAGCAAAACCACCTTTATTTCTTTTATAGCCTCATTGCCCTGGCTTTGTTTTACGGAGTTATGTTTGTGTTGCCCATAGGTGGTGCAGATATGCCTGTTGTCATTTCTCTGCTCAACTCATTTACCGGTGTGGCAGCGGCTTGTGGCGGATTTTTATACAACAACCATGTGATGCTGACCGGTGGTATATTAGTAGGTGCAGCGGGTACTTTGCTCACCATTCTCATGTGCCGTGCCATGAACAGGAGTTTGAAAAATGTATTGCTCGGTTCATTTGGCGGCAGCAATAGCGGCGGCGCGGCTGTGCAGACCGAAGGCGGTTACAAAGAAATTGCTTTGGCCGATGTGGCTGCATTGGTGGGCTATGCTACTAAGGTCATGATTGTTCCCGGCTATGGTCTTGCAGTGGCGCAGGCGCAGCACGTTTGTCACGAGCTGGAATCTCTGCTAATAGCAAAAGGCGTTGATGTCTCCTATGCCATCCACCCGGTGGCGGGTCGTATGCCCGGCCACATGAATGTGCTGCTGGCCGAGGCAGGCGTGGAGTACGACAAACTAATGGAAATGGATGATGCCAACGAACAAATGAAACGGACGGATGTGGTGTTGATATTAGGCGCAAACGATGTTGTAAACCCCGCCGCCAAGACCGATGCTTCCTCCCCCATTTACGGAATGCCAATATTGGAAGTTGAGCAAGCCAAAGTAGTCATTGTAAACAAGCGCAGCATGAAACCGGGCTATGCGGGTATAGAAAACATGCTGTTTTTTCAACCAAAAACGTCTATGTTGTTTGGAGATGCAAAAGGTGTTTTGCAAAACCTGGTGAAGGAGATTGAGGCACTCTAAAATGCCACGTTATGATTTTTAAGTAAACGAGGTAGCATAAAAGCTGTTGTTGGAAAACCTCATCTGCGGCAAATAATAATAATTGTTTTAATCGAAGATCATCTCTACAGTTATTTCAAAAAACATTTCCAACAAACCCAGCCTTTGCAATGACCTTTGTTGTATGAGTGTAAATAATGTCAAAAAATTAACTTCAACCATCATGAAAAAATATCTATCCTTTTTTATTAGTGCCTTGCTATTATCACTTTCAACTGCCAATGCACAGTACGTGACCATTCCCGATTCGGCATTTCGTTCTCAGCTAAAACTAAAATATCCCGGTTGCTTTAATGCCGCTAACCAAATGGATACGACGTGTACAGCAATTGTAACAGAAGATTCAATTGGGATTGGCGCTAATGGTTTTATGGGTACTGATATAAATGGCGATTCTATAAAAAGCCTGGAAGGTTTACAATATTTCAAAAATCTTATAGGATTACAAATAGTCGTTCCAAAACTGAAGCGGTTGCCATCATTTGCAACCACAATAAAAACACTCTTGATAGATTATTTTCGCTTATCGGATTCAATGCCTGCATTACCTCCTTCGTTAATAACATTGAGTTGTTATTATTGTAACTTTTCTAAATTGCCGCCTTTACCTTTAACACTGAAATGGTTTGACTGTCAAGGAAATGTTTTAACGTCTTTGCCTGCATTACCTCCATCGCTAACTTTTTTGACTTGCAACCAAAATCATTTGACGGTGCTGCCTCCACTGCCTGACAGCTTGCGTACGTTTGATTGCAGCTCTAATAACTTCACGTCTTTACCTCAGTTGCCAGACAGCTTGCTAAAGATTGATTGCGACAATAATCCAGTACTAACCACAATGCCTGATTTACCATCAAAATTAACATCCTTAAAAGTATATAGTACAAGTATTAAATGCCTTCCGGTTTTACCTGCATCACTTACTTCCCTTTGGGTAGATACCAGCGTTATCCATTGTATTCCTAACACGAATCCCGGTATGTCCATAGTACATTATTATTATGGTGGTAATAGCTCTTCTGTAGTTATCAGTCCCCGGCTATGCAATGTCACCAACAATGTCAATAACTGCAAAGCATTCCCCGTAGTGTTGGGAGTCACTTTTTATGATCTCAACAACAATAATGTAAAAGATGCAAATGAACCTTATAAAATCAACAGTAAAATTCAATTATCCAATGGCGGCTATTCATTCACCGATCGCCACGGCTACTATGAAGGCGGCACAACCACATTGGGTTCACTAACACTTACGCCGGTTAACGACAATCATTTCTTTACCGCTTTTCCTGCCATCGCAACATTCAACTTCAACAGTTACGACACGTCTGTTACACAAGACTTTGCTTATCATCTTACCACTATCAAAGACAGTTTAAGCATTGCTGTCACTTCTTTTACCTGGGCCAATCCAGGTTTTACTTTAGACTATCAAATAGATTTTCAAAATGTTGGTTCTACCAACCTGAATGCGACTGTGGTAAAGGTTATGTATGACAGCAGTTTAACTGTTTTTAACTCAGCATCCAATCCTGCTGTTACCAATACAGGAAATACACTTACGCTGAACCTTGCATCGCTACCTTTTGGCAGTTTTAACTCATTCAATGCTTATTTCAAGGTCAAAACAACCGCAGCATTGGGCGATACAGTATTGACAATTGCCAGCATTGCTGGTGGAACAGCAGTTGCAATGGATACATCAAACAACGTTATTGTTTCCTCACACGATCCCAATATAAAGCTGGCTACTGAAAAACTGACAACAGGACAAATCAGCAGCGGCAAATACATTGATTATACCATTCGCTATCAAAACACGGGCACTGCCAAAGCGGTGAACGTAGTGGTGACAGATACTTTACCTGCACAATTGCTTGCAAACACACTGGAGGTAATATCTACTTCGCACAACACGAATACCACCGTTAAAGGCAACACCGTTAGCTTTGAAATGCGGAATATTATGCTGTCCGACAGCAATACGAATGAAGCTGCCAGTCATGGTTTCATCCGATTTAAAGTGAAGCCTGTAAACACACTGGTAGCAGGAAATGTAGTCAGCAACAAGGCTTCCATTTACTTCGACTACAATAAACCTGTGGTCACCAACACTGCCGTCACACAAATTATATCTCAGACATTTCCGCTCAAGCTCATTTCTTTTAAAGGAAATAAAACAAGCGAAAACAACATTAAACTTGATTGGACAACAGCCAACGAAATGAACACCAGGCTTTTTCTAATAGAACAAAGCCTCAACGGCAGAGAGTTTGCAGCCATTGGCAATGTAAAAGCAAATGGCTCCGGCAATAACAGCTATGATTACAATGTAACAAACCCGGCAAAAACAAACCTTTATTTCAGGTTGAAAATGACAGACAAAGACGGAGCGTTTAGTTACTCCCCTATCGTGCTTATAAAAAATAAAACCGGCAACGCAGGGTTTACGTTGCTGCAAAATCCTGCACAACATACGCTAGTACTTACATCTGTTGCAGCATCATTATTTAATACCGAAGCTTTGCTGGTCAACAGTGTGGGTGTGGTTGTGAAGAGAGCTGTTTTCCATTTAGTCACCCAAACGATTGATGTAAATGATTTGCCACCGGGAGTGTATTATTTGAAAACAGTAGAGGGAAATGAGAAAGTGGTGGTTGCCCAATAAGTGATAAAATTTATAATTAAAATAGCGTCCGCACACCATTGGCTATTTTGTTTTCATGTTCCAGCAGCCACTGCTTTCGCCACAGGCCGCCGGCATAGCCAACAAGGGTTTGATTGCTGCCTATGACCCTGTGACAGGGGACAATGATGGCGATACTGTTTTTGCCATTGGTTGAGGCCGCTGCCCTGATGCACTTGGGGTCGCCGAGCCGCTTTGCCAGGGTCATGTAGCTGATGGTTTGCCCGAAATTGATGTTGAGCAACGCATTCCAAACCTTGGTCTGAAACTCTGTCCCCTGCTGGTAAAGAGGAATATCAAAGGCGAGTCTTTGCCCGTTAAAATATTCACCCAGTTCTTCAGTACATTGTTGTAACATGGTATTGCTTTGTGTTGGCTGCATGGCATGTTGTTCTTCTACAAAATGAACTTTGCTGATGTACTGCTTTGTACCGCTGATTTGCAGCAGTCCCAGCGGCGATTGGTAGTAAGTGGTCAATGTATCCATGATTATCTTTTCAAAACCGGCTTATCGAATCAATTAAGTAATATTTTTACAAATCTAAAACATCCAAGACCATGAAACAGGTCATGTTTTTTTGCCCCTGCAAGAAAACATTTTGGCAGGTTTCATGTTATTGTTAAAAACACTAAAACCATTATTATGAAAAGAAATGCAACCGCCGTATGGAGCGGTTCCGGCAAAGAAGGGACTGGCACACTTAGTACCCAAAGCACAGTATTGAACAACAGTCAATACTCTTACAAAACAAGATTTGAAGATGGTGCAGGAACCAATCCTGAAGAGTTGATGGCGGCAGCACATGCAGGCTGCTTTAGCATGAAACTCAGTTTTGTGATTGGTAACCTGGGCATTACCCCGGAGAAAATTGAAACCACCTGTTCCATTTCACTGACAGATGGCGTTATCAATGCTTCTCATTTGCAATGCACCGTTACCGCACCCGGCCTTAGCCAGGAAGATTTTGAAAAATGCACACAGGATGCAAAAGAAAACTGCCCTGTCAGCAAGGCATACAACATGGAAATAACACTTGATGCTAAACTGGCCTAAACAGTTGTTTTGGTAATGTTTTACAATCATGAGGCTGTCTTAAAAGGGCAGCCTCTTTTTTTTACTTGAAATTCTTGAAAGAGACTATGTTGTTTAGACTATTGCGAGCCAACTTTCGACTTTAGACACAACAAAAAATGAAAACACTGATAGTTCATTAATCGGTAAATTTGTGCAACAACCACATACTTTGTTTTCTGGTCTGCTAAGTATGATGACTTATTTAGTACGAAGAATTTACTGTTTCTACCTTGGCTTTTTGTGTCAAAAAATAATAAGAATACCAAATGGAAAAATGGAAAATTTTTGCAATCATTTCCATGTTTTTTGCAGGACTAACATCTGTCATTGCAAAATTTGGAATGAAGAATCTTAGTAGTGATGTTGCACTAAGCATCAGAACGATGGTTGTGTTTTCCATCATCATGGCCAACGCAATCTTGCTAAATAACTTTTTGACAGAAATGAAACAAGTCTCTAAAAGCAACTTAGTCTTTTTAGCCATTTCAGGTATCACAACCTCTTTGTCGTGGATTTTTTATTACCGGGCTATGAAAGAAGGACAAGTGTCTTATGTAGCGAGTATTGACAAAGCTAGTATTGTCGTGACTCTTCTACTTTCTTTCATACTGTTGAAAGAACCAATGACTGCAAAAGTTTTGACAGGAGCATCATTTATATTGACTGGCATGTTAATCCTGATATGGAAGTAATCTGCCAACTTGCTGCATCTGCGAATCGGCGGCATTTTTATTACTCCTTCAAAAGGTTGACCACATTGGCCTGTGCTGTGCATGTGACCTGCAAATCATTGATGCACACATGTGGCGGCAGCGTTGCACAATACCAGGCAATGTCGGCAATGTCGTCGGCATACAGTGGGGTGTAGCCTTTGTAGGCCGCCTGTGACTTCTCTTCATCGCCCTTGTAGCGCACCAGCGAAAACTCAGTTTCTGCCGCACCGGGGTTGATGTTGGTGACTTTTATTTTGTGCGGAAGAAGATCTATTCTCATGCTGCGACTGAGGGCATCTACCGCAAATTTAGTAGCGCAATACACGTTGCCGTTTTCGTACACTTCCTTCCCGGCTATGCTTCCCATGTTAATGATGTGGCCTTGTTTTCGGGCAATCATGTATGGTGCAATGGCACGGGTCACATACAGCAGGCCTTTCACATTAGTGTCAATCATGGTGTCCCATTCTTCGGTATCACCTTTGTCAATCGGGTCTCTGCCAAGGGCAAGACCGGCATTGTTGACCAGCACATCTACATCCTGCCATTCAGTCGGCAGGTTAGTGAGGTGTTGTTCAACTTCCGTTTTATTTCTCACATCAAACACAAGACTTAAAACACGTACATGGTGGGTGGAGCGAAGTTCATCAGCCAGCAGGTGCAGCTTGTCAGCACGTCTTCCTGTAATGATACAATTCCATTTGCCTGCGGCAAATTTTTCTGCGATTGACTTTCCGAAACCTGATGTGGCTCCGGTGATCAAAACGATCTTATTCATGAGTTCATGCGATTTTTTTGAGAAGAATCAACCTATCTTATTTCAATACTTCATCCAGTTTTTTGCCCAATTCCTCACCACGCAATCCACTGGCGATGATTTTGCCCGATGGATCTATGAGAATGTTGAAAGGAATGCCTTCAAAACCATAAGTTGTCACTGCTTCGCTTTGCCATTGCTTCAGGTCGCTCATGTGGTTCCAGGTCAGGTTGTCTTTGGCAATGGCTGCCTGCCAGGCATCTTTGTCCTGGTCAAGTGAAACGCCGAGAATGGTGAAGTTCTTGTTTTTAAAACGGTTGTAAGCCACGACCACATTGGGGTTTTCCTGGCGGCAAGGGCCACACCAGCTTGCCCAAAAATCTACCAGCAAAAATTTGCCGCGGAAACTGTTGATGCTGACAGATTTTCCTTTCAAATCCTGCATGGTAAGGTTCGGAGCCTGTTTGCCAAGCAAAGGATATGTTTTTTCGTCGGGCTTGGGTTCGGCGGCGGGCTTCTTGAGTGCCATCATTGTTTTCACCCTTGCAAGACCTGCATGGGTAGGAAACTTTGCAGCCGCCGCATTCACCATCCCTTTTAGCTGTTCTGCCGGAATGGTTTGGCTGGCTATGCCAAGCACATATAACACTGCTGCCGGGCTGTTGTTGTTTTTAATGAAATCGTTCAGCAGACTGTTTAAACTTTCTACATTTCTGTCGTTTGCAGTTTTCATCGCTTCCAGTGTGCTGTCATTTGCACCTTTATTTTTCAGACTGTCAATGAGTTTAAAATTGACGGTAATGGTTGAATCCTTGGTATGGTAATCTTCAAAAAGGCGGTGAAGGCTTTCAGATGCCGCGGAACCTTCTGTGGTATAATTTCTATAATCATTGACATCTAAATGCACATTGATTTCAGGATTGTCATTTACTAAAATGACATCAGGGCCATTCTCCAAAACGATCCTGTAAATCCCCTCTTCATTGGCTCTTCCTTTTAGGGTAAAAGTACCTTTGCCCTGCAAAAAAGCAGAGTCTAAAATAACAGGCTGGTCTTGGGTGTAAGAGGTTTCTATCAGCACTACTTTTTTGCCTGTGGCATTGACGATATTACCTTTTACAGTAAAAATTCCGTTCTTTTTTTCTTTGCAGGCCATTGCAAAAATAATGAGGAATATGAGTGGAGCGATTTGTTTCATTTTTTGTGTTTAAATAGTTGGGAACAGTATTCAGAAGATAAATGATGGTACACTATCTCAGCTTCTCTTCCAGTATTTGGGTTGCCATTTTCGGGTCGGCTTTTCCTTTGCTGAGTTTTTTCATTTCACCCACAAACAAGCCGATTAACCCCTTTTTTCCTTTCTTATATTCTGCTACTTTGTCGGGCATTTTGTTGATGACATCATCTGCCCAGGCTTCTATGTCCTGAGTGTTGCTAACCTGGATCAAATTAAGTGCTGTGGCTATTTCCAGCGGATGTTTGCCGGACTGCTGCAACATGGCTGGCAAAATTTTGAGCGAAGCGACAGAAAAATTAACCTTGCCTTCTTCCACTATTTCTACCAGTTGTACCAACCTATTTGGTGCCAGATGAAGACTGCCTATTGAAAGAGCTTTTTCATTGGCTATTTGCCGAAGCGGACCGAGCATCCAGTTGGCGATTGCTTTGTATTTGTTGGTATGTTTGGCGACTTCGTCAAAATAATCTGCAGTCGCTTTTTCATCGCACAATTGCGAAGCATCGTATTCATTTAGCCCAAGAGATAAATAATACTTTTGCAAAGTCTGCGGCAATGCCGGCAATGAATCTTTGATGCCATTAATAAATGTTTCCGTCAATTGAAACGGTGCCAAATCAGGTTCGGGAAAATAGCGGTAATCGTTGGCTTCTTCCTTATCCCGCATGGAAAAAGTGGTGTCGGTGTCGGCATCAAAACTGCGTGTCTGCTGAATGATTTTTTCGCCTTTTTCCGCCAGTGAAATCATGCGGTCAATTTCGTACTCAATCGCCTTTTTTACATTGCGGATGGAGTTCAGGTTCTTCACCTCAACTTTAGTTCCCAACTCAGATTCGCCCCGCAACCTGATGGACACATTTGCATCGCAGCGCAGGCTGCCTTTCTCCATGTTGCCATCGCAAACGTCTATCCAGCGAACCAGTTTGCGCACTTCGGTCACGTATTGAAAAGCCTCGTCGGCTGAGTGCATGTCGGGTTCTGTCACTATTTCTATGAGAGGCACACCGGCACGGTTATAATCAACGCAGGTATAGTTTTCGTCTGCATCGTGAATGCTTTTTCCTGCATCTTCTTCCAGGTGAATACGGTTTAACTGCACATTTTTCAGCCCGTCTTTTGTATTGATAGTTACATGGCCACCTCTACAAATAGGCGTGGTGTGTTGCGACACCTGGTAGCCTTTTGGCAGGTCAGGGTAAAAATAATTTTTGCGGGCAAAATAGTTGTACTGCTCTATTTCGCAATGGCACGCCAACCCCATGCGAATCGCATATTCGACCGCAGTTTTGTTGGTACGTGGCAGAGTGCCGGGATGCCCCAAAGTAATAGGACTAATGTGTGTATTAGGCTCTGCTCCAAATGCGGCACTATCGCCGCTAAACAACTTACTTTTCGTTTGCAACTGCGCATGTACCTCAAGCCCAATGACGGCTTCGTATTTTCCGGTATCGTTCATTTTCTATAACAAATAAACCCTTTTACAGGGTGGGCGTAAAGGTAGGAGGAAAATGAGAACGCAGTTTATCAAGGAGTTGCCATCACATGTATTCCTTTAACAATACCCATTAGCGTTCGAGTTTCTTCTTCATGCTAATTTTCAATCGGAAAAATTTTTTCTCTTTGTAATTTTTAAGTCGTCTTTCTTTAGCCGGGGCTTCTTAAACTGTTCTTTCTTTTGGCGAATTAGTTCGCTAAATTCTCCCCTCTCTTTTTCTGTCCAAGGCTTATCAATTACGTAAAAGTCAACGTTTTTAGGTTCTCGTATCAATCCCATTATCATTAAGTTTTAAAATATTGATTAATCAAACGTAAAGCTGCAGGTGTTTCAATATACATTTTCGTACCTCTAAAATGTGTAGCAAATAACGTTTCCTGATAGTGATGAATTAATGAAGTTTTTGCATCAAAAGCAAGGGTATCCTTCGTAGCCTTTATCAAAAGCTAACTTACATGCAAACGCTACTAAATTTCCCGGTACTCCTGCATAAATTTTTGTTTTACCCTTGTTGAATTTCGAGCTTTCTATTAAGTGCATGTAGATGTGATCAGCACTATCACTCAAACTTATAAGTCCTTGTATAACTTTCGGGTTATTATTGATAATCAATTTATAAGCCTGCCTATCACTTTGCTTTAATTGTTTGTTCCAATCGAAAAGCCAATCTGATTTTTTTATGTCTTTAATATCCTTTGTCGAAAGTAGGATGACTTCTGTATCGAAAACATCTCCAGAAACAACATTTTCAATTGAGTTAGTAAGTTTATCAATCTCAATATCAATCAAAGTTTTTTGCTGTTTTTTCACAAGACGAATTTACCAAAATGCTTCGTAAAAGTTTAAAATAATAGTCTTGAAGTTTGTTGTCAATCTGGCTATTATCATTTCTTTTTCTGAAAATATATAGTAATCGAAGAATATTGTGTAATGATTGTTTTAATATGCATTTTTAATGGTTAGCTTTTGCAAACAACTTCTACATAATGAAAAAGCAAGCCACCATTTGGCAAATTACACCCAATATCAATCCCCAGTAAACATCGTAAGGACTGTGGTCTGACACCAGCAAACGCGATGTGCATACAAGCCCTGCAACAAACACAGCAATAGCGATGGCGAGGCCGCTTGTCTGGCTGTTGACCAGTCCGAGCAGCACCATAAAAGCCGCTGCGCCGCCTGCTGCCATGGCGTGCATACTTATTTTGTAATAGTTGTTGGCCATCACAGCCAGGCTCATGGTGAGGAAAATGCCAAGGAAGAAAAAAGTCATTTCGGCTGGCGAACCCGGCAGGTTTTTACTGACATAAAAAGCCCAGAAAAAATAGATAATGGACGATATGTAGGGAACAATGCGTTCCTTTTGTGTGCGTAAATAAATGGAGGTGGAAAAACCCAGCCGCCACAACAAAAACACCGTGAGGGCAGGAAAAAATGCCGTGATGACCACCACGGAAAGGAACCTTAAATTTTGATGCTTTTCATCGAGGGTAGCAAACAGGTATGGGTGAATGTAAATGAGATAAGCAGACACATAAACCGGGATAAACAAAGGATGAAAAATGTAGGACACAATCTTTCCCAAAGCCCGAAGCAGTGCAGGTTGTGGCAAAGGAAATGTTGGATGCCGGATCGTAGTTGCGGACATAGTTTTATTTAAAGTTGCTTCCTCAGTCTTGCCACAGGCAGGTTGAGTTGTTCGCGGTATTTGGCTACGGTTCGGCGGGCTATGTTATAGCCTTTTTCCTGTAGCATATCGGTCAGTTGTTCGTCGCTCAATGGTTTGTGTTTGTCTTCGGCTTCTATCAGGTTGCTTAGAATTTTTTTCACTTCCCTTGTGCTTACTTCTTCGCCGCTGTCGGTACTCAGCGATTCGCTAAAGAAAAATTTAAGGCGGTAAGTTCCAAACTCTGTCTGCACAAATTTGCTGTTGGCAACGCGGCTTACGGTACTGATGTCGAGGCCGGTCATTTCGGCAATGTCTTTCAGAATCATGGGTCGAAGTGTAGTTTCATCACCCGACAGAAAAAACTCCTGCTGGTAATTCATGATACTACTCATGGTACCAATGAGCGTTTGCTGCCGCTGCTTGATCATGTCAATAAACCACTTGGCAGAGTCTATTTTTTGTTTGATGAACAACACTGCTTCCTTTTGTCTTTTATCTTTTTTAGTGCCTTTGTCATAGTCTTTCAGCATGTCGCGATAGCCCTCGCTGATGCGCAGGTCAGGGGCATTTTTACTGTTGAGTGTTAGCTCCAGTATTCCCCCATTGTTGAAGATGAAAAAATCGGGAACTACATAGCTTTCACCTTTGCTTCCTCCGCCAATGTTTCCACCCGGCTTAGGATTGAGGCGAATGATTTGAGTAATGACGGACTTCAGTTGCTCGTCTGTCAGGTTTAAGCCACGTTGTATTTTTTCGTAGTGTTTCTTGGTAAATTCATCAAAATACTTGGCCATAACCAGCATTGCCAATTCCACTTCTTTGCCTTCGCCCAGGTTTCTTTTCAACTGTAGGAGCAGACATTCCTGCAAGTCTCTTGCACAAATACCCGGCGGTTCAAACTGCTGAATTTGCTTAATCAAGGTTTCTATTTCGGCAACGGAAGAGACCACGTTTTGTCGAAAGGCAAGATCATCTACAATGGAGGTTATTTCCCGTCGCAGGTAGCCATCATCGTCTATGCTGCCTACAATTTGTTCGGCTATCTTTTGTCTTCTTTCATCCAGTTCCAACATGCCAAGTTGTGTCAGTAACAGTTCATAAAATGACGTTTCCACCTTGATTGGTATTACTTTTCCATCGTCGCTTTCCGGGTAGTTTTCATCCCGGAGTTTGTAGTCGCCGACTTCATCGTCACCTTCACTCACATACTCGCTGATGTCTATGTTGTCATAATCATCTGTGCTGCTGTCTGCTTCATATTCTTCTTCTGTATCGCTTTTAAATTCATCAGCTTCTTCAAATTCCTGGCCCTCTTCGCTCATTTCCAAGGCAGGATTTTCTTCCAGTTCTTCTTTTAACCGCTCTTCGAGGTTGGCTGTAGGCACTTGCAACAGCTTCATTAACTGAATCTGTTGAGGCGATAATTTTTGCAGTAATTTCTGCTGTAATGATTGACTTAATGACATTTTTGAACGCTTGACATCTTATATCCAAAACGACAGTTTGGATTTTTTATTTTCCTTAAATTGCAAGACTGTTTTTATAACAATGCCTTGCAGACTATTTGCGGTAAATTTACAGACAAAATCTGTGGACATGCGGTTTCCGGTCATTTGTTTATTCATAAATTTCTTTGTATGCCTCCTGGCAAATGCGCAACAAAACCCTTCATTTCCGATATTGAAAAACAGTACAGATTCTGGCAAAGGGTTTTTTACGATGTCAAAGTATCAAACATCTTTTCCCTCCAATTCTTTTGCAATTAATAATCCTGTTAAAACTATACCTGCATCTTATTACACCAATTCTCTCAGCTTCTTTTGTAAAAAAGAATTGCAAATTGAAAAAGCCGTGAAAATTCCCGTTAAGATGCGGCTGGGAAATGTGACCTACACTGATAAATTGGAAGGAAAGATTACGGCGAGAAGAACGGAGTAGGTGTTAAGTGTAAGGTGTGAAGTTTTAAGTGTGAGGTATGAACTATGAGCTATAACTTTTTGGTGATTTATTCTTAGTTATTTGTCAAAATCCAATTATTGTGTCCAAAATAGTTCCACTTCACATTCGCCAGGTCAACTGTTGAATCTATGAGTTGTTGATAGGGCCGATAATTTAGGCTTGCATTGCAATGGGAATAGATGGCGACATCCATTTTTTGTTTTTGGTATTGCTGTTTTAAAAACTGGGCAGCCTGCCATGCCACATCGGGCAACACAGCCACTTCTCTTAACGATTCCTTGTTGACAAATGAGCCGGATTCAACTGTCCATGTGCTGTCGGTAGCTTTGTTTTTTACTATAAAAAATGCTGTTCCTCTTTTGGAGCGAAGCATCATCTGCCACGACATGCGATGCCCTTCTTCTGTCCAACCAACCGAACCTTTGATGAATAAATGCCTGATGGGCAAAAATAGTTGTACTGCTACAAATGCACTAATCCCATAGTTTGTCCATCGTTTTTTATTTGTAGAAATGTCTTGCAGCAAATGCGCTTCTTTTGCCGCAGGTAAGAACCTGTCAAACCAACACGATGGAAAAAAGAAGACCAGCAAACTAACAGCCATAAATGGGAATGAGCCTATCTGAAACACCACGCCATTGAAGACATGAAAACCAAGTGCCAGCACAAAAAAGAACGGTCGGGTTTTACGGTAAAGTAACCCTGGTATGACTATTAAATCGAACAGTAATCCGCCATAAACAATGAACCACGGCATCCATGATCTTTTCAGAAACCAATCTATGTATCGCCTCCCTGATTTAATGTGCAGCCACTGCTTCATGGGAATCGCTTGAAGCCAGTCGGCATTCATTTTGGCGATGCCTGCAAACACATAGACACATGCTACCTGGAAAATGAATAGCCACAGTTGCCACTGAAAACAGTGTGAAGATTTTGCAGTAAAATTAAGCTTTGCATCAAGTGAAAAACGCCTGTTGGCGGGCATTGCAGCCATAAACCAGCAAAGCAATACCATTAGGTAATAATGATTGTTGTAGTGCGTTTTGCAGGATAGATAAATGCCTGAAATAAGAATGGCTAAAAGCAAAGCTGATATGCGGTAAAACAAACCGGCACAGACCATAAGCGACAGCAGGGAAATGAAAGCAAAGTACAAATACATGCTGCTGCCATGCAACACATTTAGCCATTCAAAACCAATGAAAGTGAAATTGTAACCGGGTTCCACATACATTTCCCTGACCCACCCACTCAATACCCAACGAATAGATTGCCCAAACATGACCAGTCCAAACAACACACGGAAAACAATCAGCGGACTATTGCCAACAGGCTGCCACAAAAGATGGCTGATGGCTGATTTTTGAAGCATTTTTGAGCTATGAACTATAAGCTATGAACGATAAACTATGAACTATAAGTTGTGAGCTATAAACTAAACATTAAACCCTAAACCCTAAACTCTCAACTCTCAACCTTAAACTGAACTAAGCCATCACCTCACTTTCCGCCAAAACCTTTTTAATCACCGCAACCATTTTTTCACCTTTTTCGCGGATTTGTTCTTCTGTCAACAACAGGCTGATGGCGGTAGAAATGCAGCGGCTCATAATCGCATCACTCACCGGGAAACTTTGCGAAGCATAAGACCTTAACTTGTCGTGAATATCTTTGTTTTGGGCGTTTAAAAAGGCTGCATTTTTCAGGTGATCCCATTTGCTGATGTAGTGCCAGTTATTGTTGTACCAGTAAAAATTTCCGGCCAGAATACCCTGCGCTTTCATTTCATTGACAAAAGCCAGTGTCATTTCTTCAGTCGGCAAAAACCAGCTTAGAAATGAGCAGCTATCTCCAGTTGGATCGGGTACATGCCTGAAAGTAATTTCGGGTATTTGTGAAAGGATCGCTTTTAGTTGGCCTTGGTTTTTTCTTTGTATTTCCAGGAAATTGTGAAGTTTTTTTATCTGCGCAAGTCCCACAGCAGCATGCAGTTCACTGATCCTGAAATTGTAACCCACAAAAGGATGCAAATCTGCACCGCGATCTGCACCGCCAAGATGATCGTGGCCGTGGTCTGTGTAGCCATCGCATTTGGTGTAAACATCTTTGCTGTTGGTCATTACCACACCGCCTTCGCCACAGGTAATTGTTTTGACAAAATCAAAACTGAAAGTGCCGGCGTGGCCGATTGTTCCCAGCATTTTTCCCTTGTAAGAGCCACCTATGCTTTGGCAGGCATCTTCCAGCAGTATGAGGTCGTTCTGCTCACAGATGTTGCTGAGAGCATCCATGTCGGCCATGCTGCCGCACATGTGAACGGGCATGACGCATTTTGTTTTAGGGGTAATGGCTTGCCGGACTGCATCGGGACTAAGTGTCAGCGACTCATCCACATCTACCAAAACGGGGATGGCTCCAACACTGATGACGGCCTCAAAACTGGCCACAAATGTGAATGAAGGCATAATAACTTCATCACCATAACCAATGCCCAAAGCAATCATAGCTGTTGTGAGGGCTGCAGTGCCGCTGCTGGTAAGTTGTGCATAGCCACAGCCGAAAGTGTTGCAAATTTCCTGCTCCAATTCTTTGGCTTTCCACATGCCTTTCCTGGCACCGTCAAAACCATAACGCATTAGTATGCCTGTTTCCAGCACGTCATTTACTTCTTTGCGTTCTTCTTCGCCCCAAAATTCAAAGCCTGGCATAGTCAATAGTTTTAGAAAAGCAAAGGTAGAAGGAAATGTCTTTGTTTAAAATTTCGTTGGTTATTTCCTTTGAAGGATAATTTTCAGGAAGTGAATTTTTCAAAAAAAAACCGCTACAACATTCGCAGCGGTTTTTTTAAAGCATTTATTTAAAAATATTTTAAGGCTATGGCATTTTCAATGCTTTAACAGTTTTTACTTCATTGCCTTGCCTTACTTCAACCATGTACAGCCCTTTGGACAGTTGGTTTCCAAACATAAGTGACTGTTCCGGCTGCCCTTTTACTTCATAAACACTTCTACCATTCACATCAATCACCCGGATAGAGACGGCTTGCCCGTTGCCGCCATGAGCCACCAGTCGGAACTGGCTGCTGCTGGGATTAGGCCACAAACTGAATTCAAGTGTTTTGCTGCTTTCATCGTTACCAAAAGCAGAATTCTTTGCTACGATGTCCCTGCAACCGGAAATAGTTGTAAAAACAATAGGACCTGCCCGTCCGGCACAGCCATTGGTGTCTTTTGCATAGCAATAATAAGTGCCTGCTGCAAGACCGCTGTAAACATTTTGAGCTGTGTATATGCTGCTTCCCGGTCTTATTTTAAATGTAGCATTTGTATTGCCTGGGGAACTAAGGTTGAGTGTTCCCGTAAGCACTGCGCAGGTAATATCAGTTTTGATATAATTCACTGCCACCGCAGGCGGCTGTGACACATTTGTGGTACCTGTTGAATTGCTGCAACTGCTTCCATCCTGTATATAAACAATGTAATTACCCGATTTGAGACCTGTGATGGTATAGGGAGGGGTAAAAGAGGTAAGGGTGCCGTTGGATCCAAGCTTATACTTAAAAGGAGAAATGCCTACAGGATTGCTGATCGTCAGCTTTCCATTGGCAGAGCTGTTGCATCCGGTAACGGCTGTTTGAGTAACGGTGGCCGATACCCTGGCAGCTTGTGATATTACAATAGGAGCGGCTACACCAATGCAACCTGTGGCATCTTGCGCATAGGCTCTGTAGCTGCCTGCTTTTAAATTATTAAACGTATTGGTGGTGGAATTGATAGGCCCTACTGTGCCAAGACGATAAGTGAAAGGTGATATGCCGCTTGTAGCATTAATTGTAATGGAACCGTTGGCAGAGCCAAAGCAACCTGTATTTGTTTTGGAGAAAGTAGTAGCAATGACTGAAATAGTCAAATGCAATGTAATGGTACTATCGCAGCCTCCCACGTTAGTAGTTTTAAAAATCTTGTCACCCGTGTGGTAATAAGTGACTCCATGCCATGTAAAGCTGTTACATACACTGGCAGTTGTGTCAGACGTAGTAGGCATATTTACCTTCACAACAACTGGTGCTGATGTGGCACTGCATCCCAGAGTGCTGTTGGCAATGGTAACTGTGTAAGTGCCGCTTGTAGTGACTGTAATTTCAGGTGTAGTTTGACCATTGGACCATGTGTATGTGGTGGAAGGTTCATATTCCCAAAAATCTGTTGTAAAGCCCGTTTTATCTATACCCGTTCCTATATATGCCTTGGATCCGGTGCTGAATGAAGTTGTAAATTGCCGTGGAGAGCCTTCAAAATTTGCCCTTCTTACCCAGGTGTTGGAAGAAGGGTTGTATTCCCAAAAGTCCCTTTGAAAAGTCTGGTCGTCGTATCCTCCGCCTATAAATCCTTTGCTGCCAAGAGAAAAAGCTGTGGCTCCAAAACGTGCAGTGCCGCCAAAATCTGCTTTTTTAGTCCAGGTATTGGCAGTAGGGTCAAATTCATAAAAATCTTTATTATTGTTTCCAATAGCACCTACACCGGTTCCCAAATATCCTTTGGTGCCTAAGCAAAATCCAGTAGCACTATATCTTCCTCCTCCCGGATAATCTGATTTTTTAGTCCATGTGTTTGCTGTGGGATTATATTCCCAAAGGTCTTTCAGGTAATTGCCACTACCATCCAGACCTGTGCCAATGTATCCTTTGCTGCCAATACAAAATCCAGTAGCAAACTGGCGGGCAACACCTCCAAAATCCGCCTTTTTGGTCCAGGTGTTGGCAGCAGGATCAAATTCCCAGAAATCTTTTTGATTATTGCCGTCGTTTCCTGTTCCTGCATATCCTTTTGAACCGATGGTAAATGCAACGGCATAACCCCGTGCAGTGCCGCCAAAATCTGCTTTTTGTGTCCATGTGTTGGCAGAAGGGTCGTATTCCCAAATGTCTTTTTTAAAAGAACGTGTATAACCTGTGCCGAGGTAACCCTTTGTGCCTATGCAAAACGAAAAAGCAAGACCACGGGCCTGCCCGCCGAAGCTTGCTCTTTGCAATCCCAGCGAAGGTGTAGCTGACAATACTACACTGCCCCCCGTGCAGAAGGTTGTAGGTCCGCCTGGCACAATGCTGGCTGAGCATTGAGCATGTGCAATGTGGCTGAAAATGGACAAATGAATTAACAGGAGTGCGTGTGTGAGTGTTAAATGTTTCATAGCTGATTTTTTTTGTGGTTTATAATATAGATTCCAAAAAAATATCAAAAAGTGCTAAGAGCAACAGGTAACAAATACTCTGTAGTCTAAGCTAAATTGGTTTCAATAGAAATCATTATATCAGCCAGCATAAAATGCGCCTGATGTAAGTACGGGGGGATAATAATTTAGGTTTAATACCTGGCTTTAACAAGGGGGAAATATTTCAACAGTCTGTAAAAAATGGGGAATATGAGATCATGAAACCTCAAATTATTTCACCATAATTCGCATTAAACAAATCTGTTTTCCACTCATTAAAACAAGTTCAAATTAATCTTGGGGGATTTATTATTTCAAAACAATCTTTATTTTCTTAAATAAAGACAATCTTATTATTTAAATAAAATATCAAAAACCAGACCAACATAAAACAACAAAGCCACCTCAATGGGTGGCTTTGTTTAATATTGCGGGAATAATGAAAATAATTATCTCTGCTTCATTGCTTTTATTGTTTTCACTTCATTTCCTTGTCTTACTTCTATCATGTATAAGCCATTAGACAACTTGTCGCCAAACATAAATGACTGCTCGGGCTGACCTTTTGTTTCATATACACTTCTTCCGTTTGCATCAATTACGCGTACAGATACAGACTCTGCAGTGTTGCCACTGTGAGCCACTAGCCTAAACTGGCTGGCACTTGGGTTTGGCAACAGGGAAAGTTTCAAAGACTGGTCAGTAGTTGTTTTTGGAGCAATACGGGCAAATGGACCGGGAGGAGGGCATGGGTCTGTAATGTCATTAATGACAATGACTGGTGACACACCCTGGCAACCATGCGAATCTTTTGCATACACTTTGTATGTGCCGGCTGCAAGACCCGGGAAAGTATTGCCCGGTCCGTAAGTTCCTGTAGTGTTCAGCTTGAACTGATAAGGTGAAAAACCACCTGTGCCTGCTGCGGTAATAGATCCGTCTTTAACAGAAGGACAGCTTTCATCTGTTTTATTGTAGGTGGCTGAAATTTTAGCTGGTTGTAATACATTTACCACGTTTGCAGGGCCCTCGCAGCCGCTTTGGTCTTTGATGTACACGGCATATCTGCCTGCTTTTTTACCGGTAATGGTATAAGGCGCAGTAAATGGAGCATAAACACCACCGATACCTATTTTATATTGGAAAGGGCCGACACCAACAGGATCGCTGATGGTAATGGTTCCGTTTCCAGAACCGAAGCAGGTAAGATAAGTACCTGTTATTGTTGCAGTTACCTTATCAGACTGACCAACAATAACCGGGGCTGCTACGCCAATACAACCTGTTGCATCCTGAACATACAAACGGTAGCTGCCCGCTTTTAAATTGTTGAAAGTGCCGCTGATAGCATTGATTGGCCCAACCGTGCCAAGGCGATATTTGTAAGGGCCTGCTGTTGTGATGGTAGGGGCAATTGTTGCAGAACCTGTTGCGCTACCAAAGCAACCTGCATCGGTTTTGGAAAATGTATTATCAACTGTCCTAATAGTCAGGTGAAGAGTAATGATACTGTCGCAACCTGATGCATTTGGAATGGTATCCATTTTGTCACCGGTGTGATAGTAGGTAATGGCATGCCATGTGAAACTGTTGCATACAGATGCTGTGGTGTCTGATGAACTGGAGTGGTTAATTGTCAGATTCAAATAAGCTGTGCTGTCGCAGCCACCGGAGTTGCCGCTGGGAAACACTTTGCTGTAGCTTCCTGAAGTCTTGTATGTGGTACCATTCCATACCAAACTGTCGCAGGCGGTGGTGTTAGTTGTGGAAGATGTAGGGTCGCAAATTTTAAGCGTAAAACCAAAATCTGCTGTTGGTTGCGCTACTGGTCCAGCAGGTGTGACTGATGTGGCTTTGCCTGTGCCATTAGCGTAAAAAGCATTTCCACCTGAATAAGGATTAGCGCTACTGTAACCAACTACCCATGTTGAGGTTTGAAAAGCAGTAAAAGTGTAGGCACTGTTTGCCGAAACAGCAACAGCAATAGGGAAAGTAGCAAAATCAATGACCGCATCATTATTAGAATTTACCACGGCCGATACAGGAATAGGGTTTTGATTGACAGGGGCGCTTAATCCATTTCCCACATAGACCTTTAAATAAATAGTCTGGGTGCTGCCAATAGCGGCAAGAGGCAAATGAAAGGTGGCCTGCCTAATGTTGCCCGAACAGGTAGTGGTGATGGATTGGCCAATGACCTGGTTGGCAGTGGCATGAAAGCTCAATGGCGTGCTGGTGTTGCCGGTAGTGCATTGTGCATTTGATTTTGTAGAAAAACCAAAGCAAGCTGCCGTTAGCACAGACAGCAAAACCGTTTTAGAAATCAATCGCTTCGATGTGTTCAGCAATGTTTGCTTGCTTAGCACAAACCTTTGGGGGTAAACATTTTTCATTTGATTCAATTTTAAAATTTGGGTAAAATAATTATTTCGACATGCAATTTACACGTTTTTTTAATTGACGGCTATGTTGCAGGCACAGAAGAAAATCAATCATACAAAAAATTAGACCACTGCCATAACAACAACGCTTCCTCAACACGTGGTTTTGTTCAAGATTTGTTGAAACGATAACATTTATCTCTGATCTATCGCTTTTATGGTTTTCACTTCATTTCCTTTTCTTATTTCCGTCTGCCCACCTTGCCAAAACCAGGTTAGTAAGGCTGTCAAAATAACTTCCGCAAAAGATTATTAACTTAGCGCAACTAATTCCTAAGATTTTGAAACCAGACTATTCCGACAAGGTCAAAATG
>JAYTGA010000194.1:0-1976 GCA_043733905.1 Segetibacter sp. | reverse complement strand
ATAAAAAACACAGCACTTAGTGCTGTGGCATTAAGTGCCTACGGGTTCATCCAATTCGATGGCAGTAATTATGTTGGCGACTGCGAAACAACAACGGATATTCTTGGTCCTTACTACCGCCCAGGCAGCCCCGTTAAAAACAACCTCGCAGTAAAAGATGAGCCGGGTAATCCAATTGAACTAAGTGGCATTATCAGGCATAAAGATTGTAAAACGCCCTATCAAAAAGCAAAAATTGAATTATGGCATTGCGATGCCAAAGGCGTATATGATAATAGTTCTGCGGAATTTCGTTATCGTGGCACCACCTATTCTGACGATAATGGCAATTACGCTTTCAATACCATATTTCCGGTGGCCTATGATGCTGGTGGCGGCCATGTAAGACCGGCACATTTTCATTTAATGATTACTGCAGAAGGATACCAGCCGTTGGTAACACAACTTTATTTTACAGGTGATGTTCATATCAAAAACGACCGGTACGCATCTTCACCAAAATCGAAGGCCCGCATTTTAAATGTTCAAAAATTGAATAACGGTACACAAAAGGTGGTGTACAATGTGAGTATGGCTGAGATTTTAAATGTGGAAGTGGCAGCACTAGAAAAATTAACCGGTATTTACAACGATATCTCCAACAAGAAAAAAACCGCTGAGCTTTTCAGCAAAGACAATATTTTGTGGATGAAGAATGAAGCGTTTGGCAATAAGTTTGAATACACCGGCAACAACATTTTTGAAGAGGCCGACAATCCACCAGGCATGTACTGGAAGCTTCATTTTGAACTCACAGAATCGGGTGCTGTAAAGCTTACCGAAAATTATATTGATGACGATTTGGTTAAGCACGAGGCAATCTATCTGAAAGAAAAATAGTTTTATTATTTCCCTGGTTTTTAAACCTTAGGAAATATTTTTTTATAAAAAACTTACCCGCTGAAAATAAAAGGAAATCTGGAACCTGGCTGAACGGCACTAAATAAATCATTAAAACAAGCCTGTAAAGACAGGAATTCACAATTTCATAACAGCGAATGCTGTTTTTTATTCACTTATAAAACAATTAAAAAATGAAACGCTTGAACCATTTCAAATTCGCAACAGTTTTTGTTGCTTTATTCTCTTTGATTATTGGGTGCAATCAGCCTGCTGCTGAAAAAGCTCCTAAAGTAACAGCGGATGCTACCCCACCCATGACTGTAAAAGCAGATCCAGCAAAAATGAAAGCCGACATTCAAGCCCTGGAAACTGCCTGGGCAACTGCTGACAATGCACGTGATGCCAATGCGCTGGCAGCTTTTTATTCCGACGATGCAGTGAGCCTAAGCAACAATAAACCAATGTTAGTTGGCAAAGCGGCCATTCAAAAAGACCTTGAAGCCTCTATGGCAAAAAGGCTCAAAGGTTCTACCGTTTCTTATGATGTACTGGATGCATTTGGTGACGAAAATTTTGTTACAGAAGTTGGCAAAACAACACATAAAGATTCTGCAGGAAAAGTGTATTCTGTAGGAAAGTACATGGCGATATGGGAAAAGCGTAACGGCAAATATGTGTGCATCCGGGATATCAGCAATGATGATGTAAAAGCGCAGTAGGGTTATATTTATAATGTTATGTCAGTTGGATATTGAGGACTGCATATCGCTTCTTAATATCCAGCTGTTCTTTAATAATAAGTCGTCTTAAATTAACCAAACAAAAAACATGAAAATAGTAATAGTAGTTTTAATGCTTACAAGTTTGTTGTATGCATGCAATCAGCCTTCAACACCTGCTGAAAATGCAGTTAATGCTAATACAAAATATTCTGCTAATGTAATAAAAACAGGCGGTGCCAAAATGATACAAGTTAATGGCAAATACAATGTGTGGACAAAGAAGATTGGTGATGGAAAAATAAAAATATTGTTGCTGCACGGCGGCCCCGGTTTTAGCCACGACTACTTTGAATGCTTTGAAGATTTCTTACC
>JAYTGA010000193.1:0-6992 GCA_043733905.1 Segetibacter sp. | reverse complement strand
TTTGTTGGTTGAGATTTTTATTGAGTAGCAACAAGTGTATCCAACCCTTGATTGGCATTAACATTCATTTTGTACCTGTTTTGCTAACCTTATTACTTTCTTTATATTCCAGATAAGGTAATAAGGTTGGAAACAACACTTGGTTCCAGCCTTGCTACTAAGGTAATAAGGTAATTTCCAATTAAATATACGGCAGGCAACCTTATTACCTTAGTAACATTCATTTTGTACCTGTTTTGCTAACCTTATTACTTTCTTTGTATTCCAGATAAGGTAATAAGGTTGGAAACAACACTTTGTTCCAGCCTTGCTACTAAGGTAATAATGCTAATCAAGGGTTGAAAAGTCAGTGAGAAATGACTCCAGAGGAGTCAAATACCAGTCCGTCCGGCAGGCGGATTTGTAGAAGAAATAGTTTCCAAAAAGTTTTCACAACTCCTTTAGGAGTTGAACATGCAGTTTGTGATGTTCGACTCCTAAAGGAGTCGTAGAAATTGTGGGGATATTTCTTTTTCTACAAATATTGAACTCCTCTGGAGTTCCAACCCTTGATTAGCATTAATAAGGTAATTTCCAAAGAATGAACAACTCAAGATTCTTATACCGAACTCACGTTAATTACAGTACTCAACAATATTATTCAAAACCAAAACCAAAACCAACTATTTATGGGAACATTTTATCTCGGCCTGTCCATGGCAGGCACAGTGTCTGCGGGCACCTATACCGGTGGCACTCTATCCGAAATTAATCATTGGCTTTCTGCTTTCCAAACTGCCAAAGCAGAAGGACTTTCGCTGAAAGCATCAGCCAACACAAAAAAATATAAGATTGGCGACACCATTCGTTTGGAACCAACTGAAATACCCGATCATGAGGTCAAAATAAAAACTTTGGCAGGTGCATCCGGTGGCGGGGTCAGTGCCGCACTCATGATAACCGGGTGGAGCATAGGGCAAGTGGAAGATCTGCTGAAAAATGTATGGACATCTTTTGATGTTAAAGACATGTTGTGCAATGATGACTTATCCAACCACAAGCCCATCTATTCTGTTCTGAATGTAAAGCCAATAGATAAATTGATGAATGATCTGTTGGCTAAGCAGTGGGGAGAAAAAAGCAATGCACAAACTCTCAATTATCTTGATGACAATATTGAAATTTTCATGACCCTTGCCAGCTACGAAGGCATCCCTTATAAAACAACACCAACCAAATCAACCGGGGTATCTTATGGTGTTCACAAAACCCATTTGGATTACATCAAGTTCAATTTTTCAAAAAACGGAACCGATGCACCGCCAAAACCGACGTTGCCTTTTGCCAACAACCTTGTTTTCAGGGCCGATCATTCATTAAATGACGACAACGACTGGAAACAGTTCATACTTAGCTGCCCTGCCACAGCGGCATTTCCCGTAGAGTTCAAACCACGATCTCTTAAAAGATACAGGAAAGAATATGTGGGCAAACTGTTTTACTTAAATTATACCATTTCCTCCGCCACCTTAGACTACTCCACCCTGCAACCAGCATGGCCGGGCGATAACAACGACCTCAATCCATTTGATATGGAATATATTGATGGAGGAACATTTAACCGCGATCCGCACGACCTGGCACGGGCATCACTGATTGAGTCACTAAACAGCGAAGGGAAACTGAAAGGCAAAGAACTGCCACACGATGGCAAAAATGCAATGGCTTGTGTTATTCTTGTTGATCCTTTTCCTTCCAATTTTGACTCTCAAAAGCTGCCAGGCACTGTTGTAGTTGGAATCCCTACACTCATCAACCAGCCACAGTATATTCTTGGAGCCATGATATAGACCAGGGCAGGTTTAGACCAGATTGGATAGAAAAAGCTTTGGATGAAGATTATTACTCACGATTTATCATTTCCCCCATCAGGCGCGATAAAAATGATAAGGTTGAAGAAATTGCATTGGCCGGAGGTTTGTTAGGTGCATTTTCCGGGTTCATTGACATTACCTTTCGCCAACACGACTATCGGTTGGGGCTTTACAATACCTACAGGTTTTTAGACAAAAACTTTTATCTGCCTGTCGAAAATACCCAGGTTGATTATTACAAAAAAGCAAACCCGGCACTAAAGGAAAAATATGAAGCGCTTGGTTGGTATTTCAAAGTACCCATGGATGCAAATGATCCGACTGGTCTGCAAAAAGAAGTTTGCCAGATCATTCCCAGAACAATAGAGCCGGGGTTGTTAAACTCCCTCCAGCAACCCGATTGGCTCATGATTACAGAGGATAAATGGGCAGAAGTATATGACCTGGCGTTGAACAGGGCTAAAGAACTGGCCGACTCATTCACCCATTTTGGATTGTTGGATAGCCCGGTAGATTTTGTTTTATGGAAATTACTGAAAGGCCGCGTCAGTGATGTGATTGACAAAATAGAACAGCAATTAATTGAAAATAAACTTTTAAGGAAAGGCCAATAATCTTTTCTGAAATACTTTCTTGCACCCATCAGGCCAGCCTCGGAGAGGCGATATTTTGGTAGAAATAAACAGGGTGACAAGGGCTTAAAGGACCGTAGGTGCGACATTTTAAAAAATGCCGCACCTACGGTCCTTTTAAATTTTTCTTTTATCCTTTCTACCAAAATATCAGTCCTACGGACTTATTTATGCAATAACACCAATTTTTTAACACAATTGCTACAATAAATACACACTGTCGGTTCAACTTTCACAAAATGCTTATACCATTTTAGCTAACTCTGCGTTATTAAGGTATAAAAACACTTATTAATTGATTCTTTTCGGAAAAGTTTATACCTTAAAAAACATAGCAAGAAATGATTAAGCCTCTATTACCCATCAATGAAGCTGAGCGTATCGGTGCATTAATGGAATACCACATACTCGACACCATGCCCGAGGATGAGTTTGATGAAATCACCAAATTTGCATCGAACATTTGCGGCACGCCTATTTCCATCATTACGCTGATAGACTCCAATCGGGTGTGGTTTAAATCTTGCCAAGGCATTGAAGGATCAGGATCCCCACGTGATCTTTCTTTTTGCACCCATTCTATCAACAAGCCTGACGAAATGTTGTTAATATCCGACTCCAGGGAAGACATTCGTTTTTTTGACCACCCGGCGGTTACAGGCGATCCCAATGTTGTTTTTTATGCCGGGGTTCCCCTCGTTACACCCGCAGGGTATGCCTTGGGTACACTTTGTGTTGTTGACCATCAGCCCAAAATTTTAACAGAAGAACAAGCTAATACTTTGAAGCTCATGTCCAAACAGGTGGTCAAATTGTTAGAACTTCGGAAAATGAACCTGCACCTGGACGGGAAAAAGAAACTGCTTAAGCAGACATTAGAACTCTATGAACAAACAAGCCAGGTAGCAAAAGTAGGCGGATGGGAGATGGATTTGCTTAAGCAACAACTATCGTGGACCGCCGTCACCCGGCAAATTCATGAAGTGGCAATAGATTTTGAACCCGATGTGCAGACTGCTCTCAACTTTTATAAAGAGGGTGAAAACAGGGATCGGATAGCTCAACTATTTAACACAGCAGTCCAAACCGGACAACCCTATGATGCAGAACTGGAAATAGTAACAGCTAAAGGAAACACATGTTGGGTAAGGGCAAAAGGTGAAACAGAATTTGTAAATGGAAAATGTGTTAGGGTTTATGGCATATTTCAGGACATTCATGAGCAGAAGGTCAAAGATATTTTGCTGGCAAGAAGCGAAGAGCAGTTCCGGCTTACGTTTGATCACTCCAGCTCGGGTATGGCCATTGTAGCCGCCGACTATTCCTGGATAAAAGTAAATGACAGCCTTTGCAAAATCATTGGCTACGAAAGGAAAGATATGACTGCAGAAACATTTGCAAGATTGTCTCTTCCATATGATATGGCCAAACAGGAAATTCTGGTGCAGGAAATGTTAGCCGGTAAGACAAATCACTATCAACTGGAGAAAAAATATTTCCACAAACAGGGTCATATTATTTGGGTCATCTTATCAGTTGCCCTTGTCAGAGATGAAAACGGAGAACCTGTTCATTTTGTTGGCCAGGTCATTGACATCAGCGACCGCAAAAAGGCCGAACATATCCTGGCCCAAGAGCAAAAACTATTGGTCACTTTGATAGATAACATGCCCCTGAATATCTTTGTAAAAGATTGCGAATCACGAAAAGTGTTGGTCAACAAAAAGGAAATTGAATATGTAGGTGCAGCTAATGAGCAAGAGGTTTTGGGAAAAAATGATTACGATCTCTATCCTGCGGAAATAGCAGCCATTTCAGTGCAGGAAGACCAGGAAGTGATCACAACAGGGCAGGCCATCATTCACAAAGAAACGACTAATTTTAAAAAAGATGGCAAGCAAACATGGTTCCTGACATCTAAAATACCGCTTAAAGATGAAGAAGGAAATGTCACCGGCATCCTGGGTATGAGCCACGACATTACCGAACAAAAAGAAAAAGAAAAGAAGCTGGCCGAACTGATGAACATGACCGCTGAGCAAAATGACCGCCTGCAAAACTTCGCTTACATTGTTTCGCACAACCTGCGCTCACACTCGTCCAACTTTTCCATGCTTCTTAGTATTATTGAAGAAGAAAAAAATGAAGAATCTAAGCAGGAAATGTTTGGCCTGCTGAAAGAGGCATCCGCCAACCTGGCCGAAACGGTTGACAACCTGAATGACATTGTAGTCCTGAGCACAAATACAAAGAAAGAAGTGCAGCCCATCAACCTCAATCATGCTATTCAAAAAGTGCAGAACAATCTCAAGGCTATT
The DNA here is from genome assembly GCA_043733905.1 of Segetibacter sp. Taxonomy (GTDB): domain Bacteria; phylum Bacteroidota; class Bacteroidia; order Chitinophagales; family Chitinophagaceae; genus Segetibacter. The sequence goes on along the minus strand of JAYTGA010000193.1, from coordinate 2,189 downwards.
CTAAACGCCAACATGGTCAATGTCATTAACGATGTAGATCAATCCTACACAGTCAATGTAGTGCCAGCCTATTTGGACAGCATTCTGCTAAATTTATTAACCAACGGTATCAAATATAAATCAGCAGAACGAAGTGCGTTTGTCAGGTTTGGGGCAATGGTTGAAAATGACCACTTGATGTTGTCCATACAAGACAATGGCATAGGCATTGACCTTGACAAAAATAAAGACAGGCTCTTTGGCATGTACAACACATTTCATGGAAACAAAGATGCCTGTGGCGTTGGCTTATTCATTACCAAAAACCAGGTAGAATCCATGGGCGGAAAAATAGACGTAGAAAGCACGGTAGGAGAAGGCACCACGTTCAGGATCTATTTCAATTAAAGATAGTTTCGTTCATCAACTTTAAAGTGGTTCACTCTTCAAGAGTGAGCCACTTTTTGCTTTAAGTTTCTTTTCTTTGAAAAAATGAATTAGACATTAGTTTTGCCAATCACAACATCCGTCTTCGTATGAGCACAAACCCTGTTACCACTCTGTTCAACATTCGCTATCCCATCATCCAGGCAGGCATGATATGGGCCAGCGGATGGCGGCTGGCAAGTGCAGTCAGCAATGCAGGCGGCCTCGGTCTTCTCGGCAGCGGCAGCATGTATCCGCAAGTGTTGAGAGAGCACATCATCCGGTGCAGGCAAGCAACTGACAAGCCGTTTGGTGTCAACATCCCCTTGCTTTACCCTTCCGTTGAAGAACATATCAATATCATTATCGAAGAAAAAGTCCCCATTGTTTTCACCAGTGCAGGCAATCCTAAGACATGGACTGGCAAACTGAAAGGTGCAGGCATCATTGTGGTGCATGTGGTCAGCAGCAGTGGCTTCGCCAAAAAAGCAGAGGCCGCAGGCTGCGATGCAGTCGTTGCCGAAGGCTTTGAAGCCGGTGGTCACAATGGCCGCGATGAAACCACTACACTCGTCCTCATCCCCCTGGTTCGCGATGCCATCAAAATACCCCTGATAGCCGCAGGCGGAATAGGCACAGGCAGACAAATGCTTGCTGCCCTTGCCTTAGGTGCCGATGGAGTGCAGGTTGGCAGCCGCTTCGTCTGCTCACCTGAGGCATCGTCTCACAGCAACTTCAAGGAAATGATTGTCCACTCAGTCGAGGGTGACACCATGCTCAGCATGAAACAGACCATTCCGGTCAGGTTGCTAAAAAACCATTTCTACGAACAAATAAAAGCAGCCGAAGACCGGGGCGCATCCAAAGAAGAGTTATTGGAAATCCTTGGCCGTGGCCGTGCCAAAAAAGGAATGATGGAAGGCGAACTGGAAGAAGGTGAATTGGAAATTGGACAAGTATCCGCCCTCATCCATTCCATAAAACCCGCCGGGGAGATTGTAGAAGAAATATGGAATGAATGCAAAACAGCGGCATCTTTAATCAGGCTATGAGTTATGAGTTATGAACTATGAGCTATGGCAAAAGTTAAAAGGCTAAACCTAAAAGTGAGAACATCCAGAGGAAAGTAGTAAATATCAAGTATTAAGCAAAAATTACAACAACCCAACAAATAACACCAAACTACAAACAAAGTAGCAAAGCACAGACAACAAGAAACCAAAAACGAGAAACGAGAAACGAAAAGAAATGAATAAAAAGAATAAACCCGACACCCAAGGCTTTGTTTATAGCACAGACCCCAATTTCCGCTTCCAGGAAGAGCCGCAGGAAAACGTTGAGACCTTGCCACCGGCACAACAGAAACTAAGAGTAAAACTTGACACCAAACAGCGTGCAGGCAAGGCCGTTACCCTGGTTGAAAACTTCATAGGCACGACAGCAGACTTAGAAGACCTGGGAAAGAAATTAAAGAATCATTGCGGCACCGGCGGCAGTGTCAAAGACGGCCTAATCATTATTCAAGGCGACCAGCGGGACAAAGTGTCGCTTTGGCTTGGTAAAAATGGATTCAAAATGTCGGCAAAATAGTTTTTACAAAGATTCAACTGAACGCGATAACTGCATGGTAATGAAGCCAAAATGGTTTTAATCCTCTTCTGTGTCCGGATGCATATTATCAACTCTTCTTGGCATTGTTGCATGAATAGCCGATAATCCTTTGCGAAGCAAAAAATCCATTATTTTTCTATAAAAAAATCCTGCTAATCCCTTCAATCCGTGTC
>JAYTGA010000192.1:0-16616 GCA_043733905.1 Segetibacter sp. | reverse complement strand
CAGGAGGCTGCCCACCCGCAGGTGAAGCAATAGTGATAACAGCACCCGCATCTGCCAATACATAATAAGGTGCCGCAAATTCTTCAATCCAAAAACCTGTTTTTTCGCCGGTATCTCCCAACTCACTGTGGGAGGTTAATACAATTAGTATTTTCAAAATCATTGCATTCGGTTTTTATTTTTAAAAATATTGTTGATGACTTTATGTTGTCTTTAATTACTGTGCCATGTACATTTATATCGGGCTTAACCGATTTATTCTGTTGTTGCCGGGTCTTTTACAGCGGCAACATTTTGGTGTTGGTGAAGAAGACAAACAGCGTGGAAAAAGCGAAGATTTGCAGGTGAAGAACACCTGCGAAAAGATCATAAGGTGCTGGTGCCGGAGGTGGGGATTCGGTTAATTCGTTAATTGGGTTATTGGTTTATTTAAACTAAAAAAACCCGCCTTTATTATGGGCAAGTTTTTTCGTTTTCGTATGATCAATATGTTGTGAAAATAATTGGTTAGTTCAATAAAAACTCATCAGGAAACCTGGCGGAATTGAACACCCAAATCTTTTAATCTCTGATATTTTTCCGGCGACAGTTTGTTAGCAGAGGCGTATCTGATCGTGCTTTGCAACCATTGATAAAGATTACAATCTTTTTTCGATGTGGGCATGCACCCGTTCTCTGCTACAAATTTTTTCAGATCATCGTATCTTTCGTCCCAGTTCTTCTTTTTCGAAGGGTTTATTTCCAGTATATCAAACATAGCTTTTTGCTCAGGGCTGGCAAAGCCATCATAGGCATTTTGCAAACGCTTGTATTTTCTATAGGTTCTCAATTCAGAAATCTTAACCGGTTTGCCGTTCGTTTCTATATCTTTTTTTATTTCTAAAATATATTTTTTCCATTTTTGATCCGTCATTTCCACCGACGATTTATTATTTACTTGATGGAATTCCATGTCGGCTAGTTTCTGAACCCATTCTTCGTTTAACACCCCCAATTTTTTGTGAAGGTTCAAAAGATTCATCCATACCTCTAACGACGGTTTCTGATTGAATAGTTCTCTTAAACTCTGGTTACGCTCATCTTTTTTATACCTCACAACTATTTTATAGTTTTTATTCCACACTTCACTTACGGTCCCGCCTTCGAGTACAGTTGCTTGATTTATTTGCAATATTCTCTCAAATTTTATCCGGGAAGTCGGCAGCATGGTATTATTGTTATACCGCATTACCTCCCTTGCCAGCCATCTGAAAGTCGCATGGTTGCGTTGAAATGGTATGGCACTTTTAATTTTTCTTTCAACTTTGTAAAGAAACGGGCTAACGTGCACAGGAGGCTTTTCCCATACAAACTGGATGTTGTTTAATTTGTCCTCAAACAAAGGAAGTAAATCGCCTTGTCTTTTCTTCCGACGAACCGATTGAACCCAATTATAAATTTGTTCATCATCATGATCAGAACTCTCAGGCTCCCTCTTATATTTTTTTACATACTCAACAAACCGCTGAAGCATACGATCAAATTTCTCTATGCGACCATCCAATACTTTATAAGATCGGTTTGGTTTCTTCCATGGCGTTATGGGTGCCTCTTTGTTTTTATAACCAGCATAAGTTTGCTCCATTCTTTGAGCAGTGCCCGGAGTCATTGTTTGCATAAAAATCAATTTAATCGTTCATTTTTTGATTGAACGATTCGTTTTGTTGATTATTGTGTAGGGGGTAGAAAAGAGTGAGAGAGGACATTAAACTGGATCTAATTCCTAATCTTGACATAGGGGCTAGTTATAACTCCTGTCATGGAGTCATATCACTTCAGGCATATCATCGTAAGTTCTTCCATTTAATATTCTACCTGCCGCCTTTTTATTTGTGCCTCCCCATTGTTTGAAGAAAAAAATAACACCTGTGGCCTCACATTGCAATCGAATATCTTCAACCCACTCTTCCTTTATTGGCCTAGCCTTTCGTCCGCTTTCGCCTCCTACTATAACCCAGTGAATACCATTTAAATCAAGATTATGAAGGGGACCAATTAATGGTTCCAAAGAAAGAAAACGTACTTCAGCATTTATGTTTCTAAGATGATCTATTCTTTCTGTTACACGATTATCTTCTACACTAACACCCATCCAGATGTTTGGCGTAAAGTTTAAGTAAGGCGCAAATTGTTTTAAAATATCACCTCTTTTTGTAAGCACTTGATAGGTATGTTGAGGCGTATCATTCATGACAGCAAATACCCTCTGTACAAATTCTAAAGTAACATTTACATGAAATAAGTCACTCATTGAGTTTACAAAAACAACTTGTGGCTTACGCCATGTGTAAGGGATATTTATTGCAGACTCGTGCATTTTAAAACTAAACCCTTCTTTATATTTTTCTTGGCCCATTGCCATTAGCCTACGGGTCATTACTTCGGCATAACAATGTTTACATCCTGCCGATATTTTATTGCAACCCGTTGTAGGATTCCAAGTCATTTGTGTCCACTCTATTGATGATTTTGACATTTTTTAAATTTTAGTAAACAAAATTTGTTAATTAATACTGATACTTTATGATCGCTTTTGTCTGTAAATTCAGAAAACACAATACCCTCATCTACTAAACTCCTCAACGCTTCTCTATAATGCCTTATTGCAAAACGTGAGGTTTTTTGATGCTCCTCAAATAAAGCCTCTGCAGTAATAATTTTTTCGGAATATTCTTTTTTTAGTATGTCCTTTAATAAAAAAATGTTTTGATCTCCAAAGTCAAATCCAGTACCTTGAATTTTTTCATTGTCTAATTTTTTTGCATCAAATGAGTAAGTGTTATTATTTTCTAGTACTGCGCCTATATTATCAAATTCATCATAAATCTGTTTAACAAGATCATAACCTCTAGGGTGCTTAGTAAAGTGAAGTATATAATGACTAGTTGCATCACTATCTTCCTCTTTAAATTTAAATGCAGTATAAAATAAAGGATCGCCTATAATAATTCTATATTCATTTGCTAAATTGTCAATTATAAGGTTTAACCTTTCTTGCACACTTAATGTATATTTTCTATCAGATCTAATTTGATCAAATGTAGTTGGGAATAACTCTTTCATTAATTGATCAAATTTTCCGTTTTCAATAGCGGCGTGAATTCTTTTTATATTCACGAATAAAAAAATTTCATTTCCCCAATTCAACATAAATTCTGCTAACGATGTTGTGTTTACTCCTTTATAACCAAAAGGATCAATAAAAAGTAAAGTAGGATGTGGATTGCTCCCTTTTTCTGTTTTTTTCTTATCTTTTAGGTAGTTTGTAGTTCCTATGTCTTCACCTATTGTTCTTTTTCCAAATCTTGGTCGATAATTGAAACTTCCATTAGGAAAACTTTTTAAAAAATTTTCTTTTAACTTTTCGCAATGTACATTATCATTAAAAAGTAGTTCTACAATATTCTTTAGTATTTTATTTTTAAGACATGCTTGAGCTACATATATCGGAGTAGAAATGTTCCCATCTTCATAAATGCCAGGTCCTGCATAGAGGTCTACAAAACGAATCTTGTTTTGAATTCCTTTTGTATTTAGTATAGTGCAGTATTTTGGAAAATACTCAGATACTATTAGAGCTTTAATTTTAGAAGATCGTGTTTGCTTTTCAAAAAAATTATCCGACATATTGTTGCTTTTAAATAATGATTTCCACTGGCCCCTAATCAAACAACCCTTTACTAACCCCCTTCCCCTCACTCTTCTTTGCCTTCTTAAACGTTTCATTTTGAACCATCCCAGGCAGCATAGGTTGTGCGCCGTTCATTAGTTGTTCGATGGTGATGATTTGGATGCGGTCTATGGGATATTCTATCTCGCCTATTTTGATGTGGCCGGCTTCTTTGGCGGTCTTGGTCATTTCCCGGGTCACGTTTTCTTCAAAACAGGCGAAGATGCCGAGGGCGGCTTTTTGTGTGACTATGACGTGAACAAATTCACGGAGGTTTTTCACGGTCAGTTTGCCGCTTTTGGTTTCTATAAGGGCAAACTGTTTGCCTGCATTGCTGTTGAAAGTCAGGTAGCCATCATAGCCGCCGTCGGCTGTTTTCTTTTCGTTGACCACACCGTTTAGCATCACTTCTATCGCCCAATCCTGGAAACTGATTCTGCCACCTTCCACATTTTGCGCCAGTTCTTTTGCACTGGCTATGTCTTTGGGCATGCCGTGTATTTTCAGGTTGTGCTTTATACCTAGACCATAGGTTTCGGTCAGTCTTTTGGTTATTAGTCTAATGGCAAGGTGACTAATATCTGCCCCCAACCATTTGCGGTCAAGCTTTTGAGCAGCAGCTATGGTGGTTCCACAACCACAAAAGAAATCGGCGACCACATCGCCTTCGTTGCTGCTTACATTAATGATTCTCTCTAAAAGTACAACAGGTTTTTGAGTTGGATAACCAAGTGTTTCTTTATTACTTGCATGTAGATGTTCAATATCATTCCAATCATTTCCAATTGGCTGCCCTTCCATAGTATCTAAGTACCGTTTTTCCTGCGGTACAGCACCTGGTTTAGATTGATAAATAATTCCATCTTCCAAAGCTTTTTGCATTCTTTCTTTTGTCCAACGCCAAACTCTTTTTACCCCTAAAAACTCATAGGTAAGATTTGGTCTGTCTTTGTTTGGGTTGGTAATATCACCAAGCCTGTAACGTCTTCCATTTTCATCAATAAAGCGATAAAATTTTTTGATGTATTCCGGGTCATGAAGGCCAAATGTTTTATTGAAAGTGTATTTTTCTGTTGTTGAATATCTTAATATGGTGTCTCTGCAATTTGCAAAATTTGTGTAGTTATGGCTTTTAGGCTGCGACCTTGTCCACGATATTTCGTTTCTAAAATTCTTTTCCCCAAAAATCATATCGCAAACCAACTTTAAATAATGGCTCATAGTAGGGTCGCAATGCAGATAAAAACTGCCGGTACTTTTTAACAGCTTGTGCATGTACCAAATGCGGATGGCCATAGTAGTCAGGTAAGCCACCTCGCTGTCACCAATGCTTTTTAGCCTGTGAAAAAGAGTGAGCAAATCGTACAGGTCTTTGTGCAGTACGGCCAGTTCGTTCAGCTCGTCCATGTAAGAATAGTTGCTCCAGGTGTCGGCAAAGGCTTGTTTCTGTGCATTGGCATCTTTCATGTCCATGCTTTCAAAAAGCACATTGTAGTTGCGTTTGCTGTTGAATGGCGGGTCAATATAAATCAGGTCGATAAACGGCTCGGGGTGGTTTCGTTTCAGTTCTTTCAACACATCCAGGCAATCGCCGAAATACAAATGATTCATACAGTCAACTATTTAAAACAAATAAAAACCGAAGGTAATTTACAAAAGTGTAAACTTTTTGTACGCTTTTTAGACTTTTGTGTGCAAAATATTTGGACTGAAAATGAAATCAACATTCTTACATAGTCCCCTTCCTTCCTTCCACTTCCTCAAATCAACCATTTGAGCAACAGCATCAACTATTTGACCAAACATATCTCCCGTCCACACAAAATAACCTTCCGCCTACGCAAAATAATCTCCCGTCCACACAAAATAATCTCCTGTCCGAACAAAATAATCTCCTGTCCACACAAAAGAATCTCCCGTCCGAGCAAAATAACCTTCTGTTTATGCAAAAGAATGTGTTAGCGGTACAGAGGCATTGGGCTGATTACAAAATTGTTTTTGTTGATAATGAATAAATAATGCAGTAAGCACATAAATATATTTCAGTGGAGAAAATAAACAGTCCTGTTTTAGCGTATTAATACATGTAAACCAATACATAATAATCTATGAAAACACCGTTGGAACCGGCGTACAATTCCTCCCAGGAAGGCTTGTACGACTCTAGCACTCTTGCCTGGACCCTGTGCGACAAATATCTGAGCGATTTTGTCCAATACAGGAGCATCTACAAACCACCTTTTGTAGATAATAACCTGAAAGCCATTTTAGATGCGCAGAACTTGCCTGCCCTGCCCACCCGCATGGAGCGGCGCAAACTGTTGAAAGGCGAGGCGCAGCAACTGCTGAAAGATGGCCTCGTCAACTTTCGTGAGCTAAAGGGCTACATCACCCACACATGGCCAAAGGGACTGGTGAGGGATGCAAAGCTGGCATCGGCAGGCATGGCTAATTACAAATCGGCATCGTCCAGAAACTGGGAAGGGGCGGGCAAGCTGCTGAAGGCAGGAAACGAATTCATAGCAGCGAACGTGAACGACCTGACGGCGAATGAAAACATGCCGAAGTCGTTCCAGGACAAATTTTTGACAACCTACACAAACTACACCACTAAGCTGAAAAGCTATGTGGCGGAGGAAAATGTGAAGGTGGCGGAGAGCGATGAGAAGCTGTCTGCAAACAACAACATCTATGAAAGCCTGGTGAAATTGATCCAGGATTCGCAATGTGTCTTTGAATCAAAACCGCTCATCAGGTCTCAGTTTGTGTTTAAAAATCTGCTGACCACCGCAGGACATGGCGGAGTAGCCGGGGCAAGCGGCCTGCTGACGGAGGGAACCGGCCTGGCCACAAAACCAGTTAGCGATGTAGAAGTGACGGTTCTGAACGGTAAACAAGTTGTAATAACTGGTAAAAACGGTCGCTACCGCATGAACCTCAGTGCAGGCGAGCATTTACTAACATTCCGCAAGGAGGGCTATGAAACTGTAGAACTGACAGTGACAATCAAGAAAGGCGTGACCAGCAGGTTTAACGTGACAATGGTGCCGATGGCAGCAGGTGGCGCAAAGAAGCCTTTGATGGAAGTGGCTGCGTAGCATTTCAATCTTATTCAATAAACTAAGAAAAGGTCTCCGGTTGGGGGCCTTTTTTGTTTTGGTAGGAGGGAAGTTTCATGCAAAGAGACTAAGACAACGAAGAGACAAAGTTTATTTTTTGACGTTGTTTTCGTCGTGTTGATTTGAACAAGTCAAATAATTAAATAGCATGAATAGTGTAATGATATATTGTATGTTTGCGAAAATAATTTATCAAATTAAATAATTAAAAATGATTTTTTTACCTTTAAAACCAAACTATTTAACTATGAAATTTACATTTTCAGCTATTGTTCTGACTTTGCTTCTTTCTGCAACAGCCAACGCACAAACGTATTTTAATCTGGGTTTCGGCTATGGAATAGGTGTTGCGCCCGGTTCATACACGTTTGAAAGCACTGCTAACAGCAACGGTAACAGTTACACAGAAACAACAAAATCAGCCATTTCTTATGGTAAGGGTGTTCAAATTGTGGGTGCTGTTGGTAGCATGATTAACCAGCATGTTGGCGTGGAATTGGGAGTAAGCTACCTGATAGGTGCTAAGTTTAAAGAAGCACATACTTTTAATTCTTCTACTAGTATAAGCCAAAACTCCGCAAAACTTATTCGCCTTGCACCTACTGTAAAGCTGACGACCGGTAATGATGTGAAGCCTTATATGAAAATGGGCGTTTCTATTGGTATTAATCCTAAAATAGAACAGAATGTGGAATCTACCAACAGCACAAGTAATGATAAATCAAGTCAGACAATATTAACAAGAGGCGGCATCGCTATCGGCTTTACAGGGGCAGTGGGAGTAACAGCAATACTCAATAAATATTTGTCTTTTTTCTCTGAGTTAAATATCATTACACAGAGCTGGAGTCCTAAAAAATCAACTTATACTAAATACATAGAAAATGGCATTGACCAGTTAGGCAGTTTTAGTGGAAATATTGAGACAGATTACGTATCCAGCGTTTCATCTTCCGATCCCACTACACCATCTTCTCCTTCAAAAGCTTTAAAAATATTTGAACCCCTGAGCAGTGTTGGTCTAAATGTGGGATTGCACATAGAATTAGGTGGTACAAAGACCCGTAGGAAATAAGGTTGCGATAAAATTTTCCCGGATTTAAAATTGAATGGTAAAGAGGTTGCGTTGTTAAATGTTGCCTCTTTGTCGTTTAAACCAGTTGGAGATCATTGAATACATTGTTATATGCTGACGGGGAAAATAAGGAATAATCTATTTAAGGGACAACAGGAACGCTCAGAAATGTGCCAGATATGGGAGTTGATGTACCTGAAGAAGTTTGCAATATGGCCGAAAAATCGCCGGATATAAGATCGCTGCCGTAGGCCGTAATGTTTACCTGGCCTGTAGAAGCATTATAGGTGGTCCCGGTCTCATCAACATACTTTAAAATATTGAGACCCGCTGAGTTAATGGCATAAGAACCTTTGCTAAAAGAGGTGATGCTAAAGTTGCACTGCGGAAAAGAAGTAATCGTGTTGCCCTGTGCGCCAATGATGACAAAATTGCCACGGCTATAAAGAAAAGCCGAAAACTGTGAAGCGTTGTGAGTCGTACTTTTATATATCCATGTAAACCTGTTGGCCGGTAAAGCTATAGTAGTTGCACTTTTACTACAGGCAAGAGTCAACAATACCAGCAAGCTAACAAGTATGGCAAAATGGATTTTTAGCGATTTCATAGAGTTGTAAAATTATAGAAATTAGAAACAAAGGCATAAAATTTTCATTGTACCCAAGTCCATCTTTACCCCATTACGCGTATATCAATACCATTCTCCAAAAAATGAAAAAAACAGGATCCCTCATAGCAGCCACCATATTTCTTATTTTCACAGCAATCGCTTGTGGCAAATCCGGGCAAACCATCCTGCCAGCCATTTACACCGACACCACACACTCCCCTGCGGACACACTTCACCACGACAGCCTGATCAACTACAGTTACCTTGCTTTGGGCGATTCATATACCATTGGCCAAAGCGTTAGCGCATCGGACAGGTTTCCTGCACAGACTGCTCAACTGCTGGCAAGCGAAAACATAAAGGCAGACTCACTTCTTTATATTGCTACCACGGGGTGGACCACTTCTAACCTATTGTCTTCGATCGCTTCGCAAAATCCTTCACCACATTATGACATCGTTACGCTGTTGATTGGCGTTAATGATCAGTACCAGGGTGTGGACACAGCAACTTATCGGGCAAGGTTTATTCAATGCCTGCAAAAGGCTGTGCAACTGGCCGCCAACCGCCCAGACAGGGTGTTTGTCCTCAGCATTCCCGATTATAGTGCCACGCCGTTTGTACCAGCTTCCGACAAGGCAAGGGTGAGTATGGAAATTGACTGGTTCAATGCCATTAACAAGCAGGTGACTTGGCAATACAATATTGCCTATATAGATATTACTCCATCTACCCGACTTGCCGCCATTGATCCTTCTCTCATTGCCAACGATGGTCTTCACCCTTCGGGAAAAGAATACGCTGTTTGGGCGCAAATGTTGGCACCATTTATCAGGAAGGCGTTGAAGTGAGGTGTTAAGTATGAGGTATGAAGTATTAGCTATAAGCCACAAACAGAATAACAAAGAACACCAAACCCCAAACACCAAACAAGCATAAACGAGAAACATAAAAACGAGAAACCAGAAACGAGAAACGAAACCGATAAACTCCCTACTTTCGCTGCTGAAAAAATTAATTTTAAGCCATCATGCTTGTTAAGCAGTCAAAAGAGTATGTGATTTCACGGCAGGTGGACAGTTTTTTTACTGGCATGACCGATGCCGGAAAGTTTGTTGTCCGTTTCTTTAAAGAAGTGTTTGTTCCACCTTACGAAGCCAAAGAGATCATTAAGCAATGCTATGAAATAGGCTACCGTTCGCTCTTCCTTATTTCCCTTACAGGCTTTATTACAGGGTTGGTGTTCACCAAGCAGTCACGCCCTTCGCTGGCTGAGTTTGGGGCTACTTCATGGCTGCCTTCGCTGGTGTCCATTGCGATTATTAAGGCGTTGGCTCCGCTGGTCACCGCCCTCATTGGCGCAGGCAAAATAGGCTCTAACATAGGCGCAGAAATTGGCAGCATGAAGGTGACAGAACAGATAGATGCCATGGAGGTGTCTGCTACAAATCCTTATAAATTTCTGGTGGTCAGCCGTGTGGTCGCCACTACGCTCATGATTCCCATTCTCACCTTCTACACAGGTTTTGTAGCTATGATGGGTGCCTACATTAATGTTCATAACAATGAGATGACCAGCTTCATCGCTTTTTTTGAAAAGGCTTTTGAGAAAATCAATTTTATTGACCTTTTCTCTGCACTGACAAAGGCGGTTGTTTATGGTTTCACTATCGGCATTGTCGGCTGCTACAAAGGCTACAAAGCCACGCAAGGCACAGAAGGCGTGGGTCGTGCCGCTAATGCATCTGTGGTCATGTCCATCTTTCTCATTTTTGTTGAGGAAATTATTATTGTTCAAATAACCAACACCATCCGGGGATAAATGGACAGCAATAAACCCATTATAGATTATAGCCAGCCGGTCATTACCGTCAAAGATTTATTCAAATCTTTTGGTAGCAACCATGTGCTGAAGGGCGTAGATCTTGAGGTTTTTAAAGGGGAAAATGTGGTGGTACTTGGCCGCTCCGGCACGGGAAAATCTGTACTAATAAAAATACTTTCGGGCTTGCTGAAACAAGACAGCGGCACAGCAGTGGTGTTAGGAAATGAAGTGAGCAAACTGAAACTGAAAGGTCTCCATGCTCTCCGGCTCCGGCTGGGTTTTTCGTTTCAAAACAGCGCATTGTACGACAGCATGACCGTGAGGGAAAACCTGGAATTCCCCCTTGTAAGAAACCAACGTCAACTGACACGGCGGGAAATCATCAGGGCAATTGATACGGTGCTGAATGCAGTCGGTCTTCCAAAAACTGCAGGTCAGATGCCTTCAGAATTATCTGGTGGACAGCGCAAAAGAATTGGCATAGCCCGCACATTAATCATGAGACCCGAAATCATGCTTTACGATGAGCCAACTGCAGGCCTGGACCCAATTACTAGCATTGAAATTAACAACCTTATCAACGAGGTAAAAGAGCGGTATAACACCACTTCTATCATCATCACCCACGACCTTACCTGTGCCAAATCCACCGGTGACCGTGTGGCGATGCTGCTTGATGGCACGTTTATTAAACAGGGAACTTTCGACGAGGTGTTTGACAGCGATGATGAGCGGATAAAAAGTTTTTACAATTACAATTTTATTAAGTAAAAATGCAAACAAATAAAAATACCCGTGCAGTCATTGTCGGCATATTTATTTTCATAGGCGTAGCAGTCTTTGTGGTCACTGTGCTGACCATTGGCGGACAGCGAAAAACCTTTGCCAAGTCTATTACCGTTACTGCCATGTTTGATGATATCAACGGTTTGCAAAAAGGAAACAATGTTTGGTTTTCGGGGGTCAAAATTGGTACGGTAAAAAAAATCACGATCAGTAATACGTCGCTTGTTGCAGTGGAAATGAGTATTGACGAAGATTCCAAACAATACATCCGCAAGAATGCCAAAGCCAAGATCAGTTCTGAAGGGCTGATTGGGAATAGGATTGTAGTGCTATCAAGCGGCGGCGGCAAATTTCCACCAGTGGAAGATGGAGATGTGGTAGCGATAGACAAAGTCACCAGCCCGGATGAGATCATGGCCACATTTCAAAATAACAATAAAAACCTGCTGGAGATCACCAACGATTTTAAAATCATCAGCAAAAATGTATTAGAGGGTAAAGGAACCGTAGGTAAGTTGATGAGCGATGAGACATTGTTTACCGAGTTTCAGACCACCATGTCAATGTTGAAAAAATCTGCTGTAAATGCACAGCAGTTGAGTAACGATGTAGAACAGTTCACGGGTAAGCTGAACAAAAAAGGAGCTTTGCTGAATGAAGTTGTTACAGATACGGTGGTCTTTCGTCGTTTGCAAAATTCGGTGAATGAAATCCAAAATCTGACCGTTACCGCCGGAGGCATTGTAAGTGATTTGAAAAAGACCAGCAATGGATTAAACAATGACCTCAACAATCCCAAAGCTCCGGCTGGTATGTTGTTGAAAGATGAAACCACCGCTGCACAGCTCAAAGACATTCTGCACAACCTTCAGACATCCAGCCAAAAACTGGATGAAGATCTTGAAGCTGCACAGCATAACTTTTTACTAAGAGGTTTTTTTAGAAAAAAAGCAAAAGCAATAGCTGATTCAACTAAAGCGGCCAACAGCGGGAAAAGTTAGTAAATGAAAACAGCCTAACTGGACAAAGACCGTACACCCACATATTTTTCCTGAGTTCAATGTTGGCCTAAACATCGTTTTCATATAAGCTTTCACATGTAATTTTGCTTTGTCTCCTGCACTTATTTTTTTCCCAATTCTTTCCGAGTATCAAAAAATTACTTGCCTTAAAGAATATTATTGCACCTTGCTGGAAAGTATGCCCATCCTGTGAAATATTGCTTGCCTGTCTTGTTTTTTTTTAGCCTTTTTACATTTTATAGTACGTGCTCTTTTGGGCAAAGCAAACTATTTCCGGCATCTGAAAATGGCGACACATCAAAGGCAGATCTCAAAAATGTTTCTCCCGCCGTCAAGGCTGTTCCGCTCCTTGATCTGTCCGATGTCATATTTGGTCGTGTTCGCAAAAAGAGAAATGATGCAGCTTCGCTAAATGAAATTCCCGTCTCCAAACCAGTTTACTCTGGCGTGGCTGCTATTGGATACACTTTGCAAACCAGGCTGGCAGCTACTATTTCGGGTAATGTCGCATTCAAACCCGATACAATGACACGGTTGTCAACCATTACCACCAATGCCACTTACACACAAAACAAACAGTTTTTCTGGCCCCTCCAATCCAACATTTGGACAAAAAAAAACCGCTATGCCTTTATTGGCGATTTGCGTTTTTATAAATATCCGCAAAGCACTTTTGGCCTTGGCAGCAATTCCCCTCTTGACAACGAAGATCCGATGGACTACCACTTTTTCAGGTTTTATGAATTTGTGCTTCGCAAAATAAAAGGCGATTTCTATGGCGGTTTTGGCTACATCGTAGATTTTCGCTGGGGCATCACCCACGCCGGAACTGGCAACGGCAGTGAAAGCGATTATGACAAATACGGAGCCGACAACAAAACGATTTCTTCCGGCATCACCATCAATGGGGTCTATGATACACGGGACAACCCGATTAATCCTTTGCATGGCATTTACAGCAGTGTGCAACTACGCAGCAACCTGCAGGTGCTTGGCAGCAAAAACAACTGGCGTTCGCTCATCATTGATTTGAGAAAATATTTTCTCCTCAGCAAGCGGTTGCAAAACGTGCTGGCTTTGTGGTCTTACAACTGGCTTGTGCTCAATGGCCGTCCACCTTATCTGGATCTTCCAAGCAATGGTTGGGATAGTTATAGCTCTACTGGTCGCGGCTACATACAAGGACGTTTTCGCGGTTCTCAAATGGTTTATGGCGAAGGTGAATTTCGCTACCGCATTTCGAGAAATGGGCTTCTTGGCGGCGTTGTTTTTGCCAACGTGCAATCATTCAGCAGGGAGCAAGGCACCGAGTTGCAGACAATACAACCCGGCTTTGGCGGGGGTTTGAGATTAAAAATCAAGAAAAGCAGCCGGACAAATCTTGGCGTTGATTACGGCTTCGGTTCACAAGGCTCCAGGGGCTTGTTCATTGCCGTGGGCGAATATTTTTAAAAAAGCTTTGTTCTAAAAGTGGCGTTATTTCATGAATAGCCTATAAATCATTTGCGAAGCAAAAAAATCTATTCTCAATCCATAAAATATCCTGTTAATCCCTTCAATCCGTGTCATCCGTGTTCTATTATACGATTGAAATTGATTCATGCAACAACGCCTTTAAAAGTTCCAAATTCCGCCCTCACACTCAAGGCTTATTTTTGCGCCAGCTACAATCTGTTTCATGGACAAAAAAGTATTGGTCATCAAGTTAGGCACAGCCATCATCTCGAATCCCAAGGGCAATATTGATGTGAAAGTCATATCGCGTTTAGCCAAAGAAATTGCAATGCTAAACTCTGAATATCACATTGTGCTGGTGAGTAGCGGGGCAGTAGGCAGTGGCAAGGCATTCATACAAAATTATGAAGGAACGCTTACCCAGCGCAAGGCTGCGGCGGCTGTGGGCAATCCCATCCTCATTCGTTTATACCACAAATATTTTTACAAACACGGCATCACCGTGGCCCAGGCACTCTGCGAAAGACATCATTTTGCCAACCGGCGGCAGTTTCTTCAACTCAAAGAAACCTTTGATGAATTTTGGAGAAACAACATTGTTCCCGTGGTAAATGAAAACGATTTGGTGAGCAATGTGGAACTCAAATTCAGCGACAACGATGAACTGGCAACTTTGATAGCTGTTGGTTTCAACGCCGACACCTTGGTCATTTGCACCAAAAGCGGCGGCCTTTTAGATGCCGGAAAAAACATTATCCCGGTCGTTCAAAAAATTGATGCAACCACCTTTTCTTATGTCACCAAAGATAAGACAGCAGCGGGTTTGGGGGGCATGTTATCTAAGCTCACTTCCGCTAAACTGGCCGTCACTGGGCATCAAAGTAATCATCTGCGGACTAACCGGCAACAGCCCGATAACAAATGCACTTGAAGGCACTACTGGCACAGCCTTTCAACCACGACAATCAAACCTGAAAGCAAGGCAAAAATGGCTGGCAAGCGGAAGCATCAGCCCCGGCAGCATCACAATAGATGACGGTGCAGCCAAGGCATTGCTCAATAGAAAAAGCCTGTTGGCTGTGGGAATTAAAGAAGTAAAAGGCACCTTTATGACTGGCGAGGTGGTGCAGTTTATGAATAAAGAAGGTGAAATTTTAGGCGTAGCCAAATCAAAACTATCGTCCGCAGAACTTGTTGCACAACCGGTTGTCCGCAACACGGTAGCTGCTCATGCAGATGATATTGTCCTCTTTCTATAAAGTAAGTGTGAAGTGTTAGGTGTAAAGTGTAAAGTGTTAGGTGTAAAGTGTTAGGTGAGAAGTAGGAAGAAAATCGCCGTTGCAGTGTCTTTTGACCTGCAACAAAATTCATAAACCCAAGAACAATATCAGTTTCGTTATTTTGTCTAAAAATAAACATTACAATCCATCCGCAGTTTCCTGTCTAAATACTAAATACTAAATACTAAATACTCCATATAAACACTACAATCCATCCGCAGTTTCCTGTCTAAATACTAAATACTTGATACTAAATACTGCATACTAAATACTAAAAATGTTACCAGCCATCATAAAAACATACACAGCTTCTTACGCCCTGCAAGTCATTCCCGATGCGCAGTTGAAAAAGACATTACAGGCATTGGCTACAGCCGTTGAAAATGGGGCACAAGCCCTTTTGAAAGCCAACAAAAAAGATATTGAAAAGCAAGACCCGGACAATCCAAAACTTGACCGTTTAATTCTGAATGAACAACGCATAAAAGCCATTGCAAACAGCATCAGAAAAGTCGGAAAACTGCCCAACCCTTCTAACCGAATCATGGAAGAACGGACTTTGCCAAACGGGCTTTTATTGCAAAAGACATCTGTACCTTTGGGCGTGGTCAGTGCCATTTACGAAAGTCGTCCAAATGTCACTTTCGACATTGCATCATTGTGTCTGCGTAGTGGCAATGCCTGTTTGCTGAAAGGTAGCAGCGATGCGGCACACACCAACAAAGCAGCCATTTCCATCATCAAGAAAGTGCTGAAAGAAAATGGCCTGCCAACGGATGCCGTTACCCTGCTGCCATCAGAAAGAGAAACGGTGCAACACCTGTTTACGGCCACCCGGTACATAGACGTGATTATACCACGAGGGTCAGACAGACTCATACAATATGTTCGCAAAAACAGTCTGGTGCCGGTGATAGAAACAGGTGCAGGAGTATGCCATGTTTTTGTGGCGCAGGATGCCAACATCAACATGGCTGTCAGCATTGCGATCAATGCCAAAGTGAGCCGTCCATCAGTCTGCAATGCAATGGATGCGCTGCTCGTGGATGAATCAGTTGCTGAAAAGTTTTTTGCTCATCTGATACCGGAGTTCCTGGAAAATAAAGTGGGCATTTTTGCAGATAGCAAAGCATACAAATTGCTATTGGGCTACCCATATTTGACAAAGGCAAAACCAAGCGATTTTGGCAGGGAGTTTTTAAGCCTCAACTGCGCAGTAAAAATTGTGAAAAACATGGATGAAGCTCTCAAACACATCCGTACTTACTCCACCAAACACTCGGAAGCCATTGTGACTGATAACAAGAAACTGGCAAAGCAATTTCTGCAGTCAGTTGATGCTGCTGCCGTGTATCACAACGCCTCCACCCGCTTCACTGATGGCGAAGAGTTTGGCCTCGGCGCAGAGATTGGGATTTCTACACAAAAACTTCATGCCCGTGGCCCGTTCGCCCTGGAAAAATTAGTGACTGAAAAATGGATTATTCAGGGAAAGGGACAAGTAAGATGAACTATGAACGATGAGCTATGAGCTATGAACTGTAAGGTGTAAAGTGTAAGGTGTAAGGTGTGAAGTGTAAGTGCAAGGTGTGAAGTAGCAAAACAAAAACAACAAGAAACGCCTTAAACCCTAAACCCTAAATGATAAATAGCACAACATAGGTAACACTTTTCAGCATTGGAAAACGAGTCGAAAATCATCTAATTTTTTTCTGTAACAACCACCCAACGGTTT
>JAYTGA010000191.1:0-20359 GCA_043733905.1 Segetibacter sp. | reverse complement strand
TATTTTGGAGACGGTGCAGACGGCCTGAGTGCAACCGGAAAGGCAACGATCTGTAACATGGGTGCCGAAGTTGGTGCAACCTGTTCTCTGTTTGCTTATGACGAAAAAATGGCGGCCTATCTGAAAGCGACGGATCGTGGAGAAATAGCTGAAATGGCAAATGGCATAATTGAGCATTTGCGACCCGATGCGGAGGTTTATAAAGCTCCTAAAAAATACTACGATGAAGTGATTGAAATAAACCTGGATGAGCTGGAACCCCATGTGAACGGGCCTTACACCCCGGATCTTGCATGGCCTATCAGCCAGTTTGCCGATGCCGTAAGAACGAATAACTGGCCTCAAAAACTGGAAGTTGCCCTGATTGGAAGCTGCACCAACAGTTCTTATGAGGACATTAGCAGGTCTGCCTCCATAGCACAGCAGGCGGTTGATAAAAAACTGAAAACAAAATCAGAATTTACCATCAGCCCGGGCAGTGAAGTCGTAAGATATACCGTGGAAAAAGATGGGCTGCTAAAGGCCTATGATAAAATGGGCGGATTGGTCCTGGCAAACGCATGTGGCCCCTGCATAGGTCAGTGGGCAAGGCACATTGACGATCCTACCCGCAAAAATTCCATCATCACATCTTTCAACAGAAACTTTGCAAAGCGCAATGACGGCTTCACAGGCACACATGCTTTTGTGGCCTCTCCTGAAATTGTGACAGCCTTTGCTATTGCAGGCGATCTGACCTTTAACCCACTGACAGACACCCTGACCAACGAAGACGGCGAACAGGTGAAACTGGATGAACCAACTGGTCTGGAACTGCCACCAAATGGCTACTCAGTGGAAGATGCGGGATATGAGGCGCCAGCCGAAGACCCAAGCCTGGTGCAGGTTTTGGTAAGCCCTGACTCCCAACGCCTGCAGTTGCTGGCACCGTTTGCTGCATGGGAAAGAACAGACATAAAGGGACTGAGGCTGCTGATCAAAGCAAAAGGAAAATGTACGACTGACCACATTTCTATGGCGGGACCGTGGCTGAAGTTTAGAGGACATCTTGATAATATTTCCAACAATATGCTGATTGGTGCAATCAACTTTTTTAACGACAGCGTTGATAAAGTAAAAAACCAACTGACGGGGGAATATGGTGCAGTACCGGCAACCGCAAGAGCATACAAGGCAGCAGGAATAGGCAGCATTGTAGTAGGCGATGAAAACTATGGTGAAGGATCGTCAAGAGAACATGCGGCTATGGAACCAAGGTTTTTGGGTGTGCGTGCCATATTGGTTAAATCATTTGCACGCATTCATGAAACCAACCTGAAAAAACAAGGCATGCTTGCTCTGACATTTGTTCACAAAGAAGACTACGATAAAATTGTGGAAGATGATGTGATTGACATTGAAGGTCTTGAACATTTTGCGCCGGGCACTTCACTTTCGCTGAATCTTCATCATGCGGATGGAAGCAAAGAAACGATTAGTGTGAACCATACTTATAATAACCAGCAGATTGAATGGTTTAAGGCTGGAGCAGCATTAAACATTATCAGGAAAAAAGCACTGGAAGCAGCGGTTGTTTAAGTGTTGTGAGGCATGCTGTGTGGACTGCTGTGTGGACTGTTGAAGCGATAAATTCTGCCTTTAATTTGTTAAATTCACAGCGTGAAAAAACAGAAGATTACAGCTCTCGATTTCATCATTGATAAGTTGACAAACTCAATAGAAAACACTACTACAGGTGAGGTGTTTGATACCGTTGTTGTTAGAATGACAAGTGCAGATACAAAGCAAATTATCAAAATTGATTGGCAATTCGATTGGCATAATGAAGTAAAGGACAAGACTAAGGAACTTTACAAATTAACAACTGCCAATAATCCTACAATTATCCAAGGTCTTATCAGCATAGAAGACAAAGGTGACCACATTTTTATGCACCTCATTGAGAGTGCTAAATTCAATAAAGGCAAGACAAAGGTTTATTTAGGAGTTCCAGGCAACCTTGTTGCTTTTGCTTGCAAGTTATCAGTTGACAAAGGCTACGAAGGCTTTCTTGCTTTTGACGCAAAGTCTGCTCTAATAAAGCATTATGAACAATCGCTTCATGCGACACATTTCAGGGGACAAAGAATGTTTATTGAAACTAGTGCTGCAATTAAGCTTATTTCTCAATATTTTAAAATTTAGGACATGGGATTAATAAGAGAACCAAAAGAAGTTGACATGTCCATGAAGTCCGAACCATGGACAGAAAAAGAACTTACTGAATTTCGCCAACTCATGCAGGACATCAAAGCGAAGAATGCAAAGCAAAAAGAAAGAAACTTGAGATTGGCAATCAAGCAAAAGCAACCTTCGTGAAAGAAGCACAAACGCACAACATGGGATGGCTGGACGTTGGCAGCATCGGCTCCCGCTGGCTTAGGCGGGGTTAGTCCGGGCGGAATTCTATTGGGCTTTTAGTTTTTAACTTGTACTATTAGTTTATCAATCAGCAGCGGTTCCGGGCAGACAGCTTGTCCCCGATCAATCGGGAGAATACTAATTCAAAACCTGCAGCAAGCCCTGTTCGATATTTGATAAACTATATCTTTTGCTTAATAAACTTTGCAAGGCGCAAACGGTGGAAAAAGCTGAGTAAAGATTTGCCGTATAAGAGAGTGACACAACGAGGTTGAAAAAAGAACAAATGTTCGTCCCCAAAAAGCATAACATAAAAACATTGTAAAAGTAAAAGGCTGTCCCAAAAAAGGGCAGCCATTTATTTTTTGTTTCCTTGATAAAATTCATAAAAAATGGTTGGTTGTAATGCTACATGTCTGCAGTTTGCAGGTCTGTGTTGTTTAAATAATCTCCAGTGGATTGATGCAGCAACACTGTTTTTAAACATCCGTTTCAGCACATAACAACAGCCAGAAAAATCAACTATTTTTGATTTCAAAACCCTGCTATGATTTCTGCCACAAAAACTGAAACGCTTAACCACTGGACAGGTGCTGAAAAAATCCTTTTTCGCTTTTTCTTTATTTTTTTTGGTATTAATATCTTTCCATTTCCGCTCAATATTATTCCATGGGTGGGCGAGGCTTTATCATTTATTGATACGGCTACGGACAAAATGGTGGTGTTTACCGGTAAGCACATTTTGCACCTGCCTTACGATGTGACGCTGCAATCGAATGGCAGCGGCGATAGTACATGGAGCTATGTGCTGTTGTTTCTTTTTTTTGTGTTGGCAGTGGCTGGTTGCATTGCCTGGAGCATTGCCGACCGCAGGAAGGAAAACTATAACCGCTGGCTATACTGGTTGCTAGTGGGTGTGCGGTATTACCTGGCCTATTCGCTGATCGCCTACGGCTCGTACAAAATATTTAAAACACAATTTCCTGCGCCATCGCTGGGCAGGCTTACAGAAACTTATGGTCAATCGTCGCCGATGGGGCTGGCATGGACCTTCTTAGGCTATTCCAAACCGTACAATTATTTTATGGGCTTTGCCGAGGCGGCGGGGGGATTGCTGCTGCTGCACAGGCGCACAGCCATAGTGGGTGTATTGCTAAGCATGATTGTGACGAGCAATGTTGTCGCCATCAATTTTTGCTTTGATGTGCCGGTGAAGATATATTCCTCTACCCTACTGCTGATGTCGCTGTTCATTATGGCGCCGGAATGCCGACGGTTGTACGAATTCTTTTTTCTCCGCAGGGCTGTTTCGCTAAAAGCACATGCATTCAGTTTTCAAACAAAATGGAAACGCATGACTGCCTACAGCATCAAAGCGGTGTTCATTGTTTTTATACTTTTTAGCTTTACCAGTCAGGGCATTAGCAACCTTAAACAATTTGGCGATGATGCGCCCAAACCTAAACTGTACGGCTATTACAACATAGCTACGTTTGTAAAAAATAAGGATACGCTGCCACCTTTGCTCACAGATACTGTGCGATGGAACAAGCTGGTGTTTGGCTCTTATGACCGGGTATCGGCCGAATTGATGAACGATACGCTGATCGCATATACTTATGTGGATGATACGCTAAAACATATACTAACCATGAAACAGCGGAATGATACAAGCTTGAAATATCGGTTCAACTACCTGAGTTTGCCGGGAGATACGTTGCAGCTTGCATCTGCCGATGACCGGGGCTTGTTGATGAAACTGAACAAGATCAATGTAAATGAATTTTTGCTGCTGAAGCGGGGCTTTCACTGGGTTAATGAATTCCCGTTTAACCGGTAGATGTTTTTCTTAAGCTGCAGTTTTTCACTTACATGCTTTACGCAGGCTTATTGATTCATTTTCAGTCAAAATTTTTTTCTTTGACAATTACTCTTCATAAAAATTGGGAGTAGTTATCAAAGAAAAAAATTTGTCTGTCTTTTAGTCAACTTTGAATGCTTAAAAGTATCAAGCTACTTTCTCCAATTCGGTGCTGCTTTTTACCACCTGCATATCGGGGATGAGTGTAAACTTTATATGCTTGCCAGTGCCGGGTTTGAAAGTAATCTCTTCCTCAATAATATGGAAGCCTGGGCGCTGTACTGAAACCGGGTAAGTAGATGCCTCCACGCGATTGAAATCAAAACGGCCTTTTTTATTGGTAACCGCTGTGTATTGACCATTATTGATGCTGATGACTGCATCTGCTATTGGGCGTTTGTTTTCGTCGAGGGCATAGCCGCTGAAGTGTGCAGGCATTTTGCTTTTGACCGTTTTCAACAAAGTATTAAAAACATATAAACGTTGTGCAGATTTGTCCTCCTCGAAGATGATTTGGCCATCTTTTAGAAATGAAATGGTGGGTGTGTACAACTCATTATCGGCCTGGTTTTTATCAATAGTCTGTGAGCCTTTGCCAAGCGATGTGTCGCGAAAATCTTTAATGAGCAACTGGCAGGCACTTGCGGCATCGGTGTAGATTGCTACAAATTCGGGTGGCATATTGTTGTTGGCCATAAGAGCCGCTTTGTTGGCCGTCACAAAATCAGATCCCATTTTCAGGATAGATTTGACCGCACCCCAATTCATCTGTGAAGCCTCGGCATAGCTTGCCATTCCGGCTTCGTTTAGCCTTGCCTTCTGTACATTGCCTTTGTAGGCAGAACTGATGTATTGACGCAGTCTCCGCCATTGCTTCAGGGCACTGTTTGCACTCACTTCAGCATCGTCGCGGCGAATGGAGCTGTTGGCATTGCGTTGCTTTTCGTTTAGCATGTTTTCCGCCTCCTGCACTTTCTTGTCCAGAATGTCAAAGTAGTCTGCGGTGTAAAACGCTTTGAAGGCCGTGAACTGGGCCAGGAACTTACGGGCATTGCCGGTCGCTATTAAAATGACAGCATAAAGGGCATCTTGCGGACAGTTAAATAATTTTTTGACTTTTTTGCTCATTGTTTTGATTTTTAAAATTGTTGAGAAATTAGAACGGTTTTTTTAAATGATTATTGTGCGGGGTTAATTTTTAATTGTTAATTTTTATTTCTTACGACGGACACTACTTAAACGATGACTTTTGTTGTTTATTGTTTGGGGTGGCGTTGTTGCATGAATTAGTTTGAAGCGTATTTTGGAACACGGATGACACGAATTAGATAGATTAGCAGGATATTTTTATAGATTGAAAATGGATTTTTTGCTTCGCAAATGATTTACAGGCTATTCATGCAACAAAGCCATTTGGGTTTATTAATTTTTAATTTTAAATTGATCAACATCTGATGCCCATTTGGCAAATAGCATCGCATATTGCCGCATTGGCGGGTAGTTTTTTGTCCCATGGAAGGGTGACGACTCCATTGGCGCTGATGGATTTGATGATGGCGGTGATTGGCTTGTCCTGCAAGAAAATGCTCCGTAAAATTTTATGTCTTTGTTCCAACTCGGGTCTTAAGGCCAGCAAATGTTTAGATATAACTTCGTCCATTTCGAGTCGACCATGAAGCTGGTTGCCGAGGAGCAGAATACAATTATCATATACCCTTTTTACTACCCCGTTAAAAGGTATTCCTGGCTGCAAGTGCTGCGCCCTGCGCGGTGACTGGAGCAGAAACTGCGTTTTTAGATGGTTTTTGATAGAGAGACTTACCCGATTAATTTCATCAATGCCGCGTACTTTGGCCTGACACCAGGTGCCTACCAGGATTTGTTCGTCGCCTGGTGCAAGGTACTTGCAAGCGCCAGGAAAATGGGGAATGTAACATGAAACACCCTCGTACAAGGCAAAGTATCCTATCTCAGTACATTTATAAACATATACCCACACCAACTGGCAATCTTCTTTACATTCTCTTAATTCCTGTAGTGACTGTTGACGGGTTTTTTTTGTGCGGCGGGGTGATCTTTCAGGTTTTGGGCTGAT
The DNA here is from genome assembly GCA_043733905.1 of Segetibacter sp. Taxonomy (GTDB): domain Bacteria; phylum Bacteroidota; class Bacteroidia; order Chitinophagales; family Chitinophagaceae; genus Segetibacter. The sequence goes on along the minus strand of JAYTGA010000191.1, from coordinate 14,003 downwards.
GGTTTGCAACGGGATAATGCTGCCTTGCGCAGGTTTGTCTGTGGCCACATAGAGGGGCGTGTAATCATCAGGCACTTCTGCCCACTGGCTGAGGGTGTTGTAGGTATGACTTGCATGTTTCATGCATGGGATAACGCTGGGGGGAGGGGATTATTGTGTGTGGGGGTGGATTAAACTTTGAATAAAGAATTTTGTTCTGTTTCCGGTTCAATAATATCACCGATCAATTTCAGCCTTTCTTCTAAACTTCCTGCAGACTTAAAGCGACTCTTATTGATTAAACTACATTGTGAGGGGGTCATAATGATGACTTCATAACCATCTAATATTAGGTGCAGATGCTCAATTTGAGGTATTGTATGTTGTGTCGCTAAATTAATTATTTCATTCACTACCGCTGTAACTCCGGGAGTATGTTCCATGGATAAGCCTTGATAAGAAGTAGCGGTTGTGAGAATATCAAAAGCCTTTGTGGTAGCCTTGAAACAAGTTTTGTATGCTGGCAGTTGCTGATAAGTTTTCTTTCCGGTAGCAGTAATCTCGGGGTACCATCTTATCATTCTTTCAATGACCGCTTTAAAACCTTGATTGTTTTTTATTTCTTCTATTGTGTACAGCGAGAAAATGGATAAAAGTTGGCGGATTACAAAATCCTGGTAAGTGGTTTTTGGCTTACTCATACCACTATTTTAATTGTTTCATCACCGCTAATGTTTCTCACTTTTATTCTCAACGGCTTTTTCTCAATGATAATTTTACCGTCCCAAAAGTTCTTTGATTTTACTCCGTTGGTAATTACATAACCGAGTTTGTCAATTTTAATTTCGGTAGTGCTGTGCCATTGTCCTTTGGTGTTTTCGCAGTCAAGGGCAATGAGTTCTATAAGTTCTAAACCTTCTTCACTAATGCCGATAGGATTGAATTTTTTGCTTTTGGCAATAGATTGTAAATTACCCTTTTGATTAAACTCTCCAATTTTCTGAATAAGGCGGTCGCTAATAAATTTATTTATTTCCGTTTCGTAACCGTCCTTGGTTTTAGTGGTTTTAAAATCTATGATGTCTTCAATTACTACATCGTGCAAAAGGTTTTTAAGGTCTTTGAGTTCAACTTCTATTTCGGTTGCGTTATTGTCGTTAATAAATTTCTCTAATGCCTTTTGGTCGTCAATGTCTATGTAATAAACAATTACTTTTTTGGCGTTGACGTCCAGATTTTGCAATTCCTGATTGATAATGGTGTTGATGGTTGGAATGTCCAAAACCTTTTCTTGTGTATTGAGCAAATTAGGAACATAAACTGGCACAATACCTTCTTTGCTTTTAATAATTGCACCAAACCAAAAATTGCTAATTCCTTTTACTCCTTTTTGCAACCCTGGAATAAGTGTTGCCAACTTATCCATAGTTTGCTGTGGGTTGCGGAATAAACTAACCCCGTCTTTTATTTCTAAAATTTGAAAATTGGCTTTTGCTTCAACTAATCTATCTCTTACTGTTTGAATGCTATTTATACCAATATCATTATGGATAAATTTTCGTCCTAAGTCGTTTGCAACTTTAGCAGTAACACCTGAACCTCCAAAAAAATCTGCTACAACCATTCCTTCCTCACTACTTGCTTTCATTATTCTTTGCAAAAGAGCTTCAGGTTTTTGTGTTGCGTAATCTAAACGTTCCTTTGCCATTGGATTGACAATTGGAATGTCAAGCCAAAGATTTTGAATTAATTGACCTGGGTATGTGTCTGCATAGATTTTACGATAAATACGCCCCGTCCCATTTGTAGGCATTACCAATTCGTTTTTATCAAATAATTCCTGCATTCTTTCCTTTTTATATAACCAACCATTTTCAGGTGGAACAACACCATTAAACACATATTTTAAATTTGGACGAAACAAGGAATTTACTAGTGGTGATTTCATATATTTTCTTCCATCTCCATCATCATAGACAAACCTTTCTTCAAGGTAATTTTGAGTGTTTTCATCTTCTAAGGAATACTCTGCATTGAATACATATTCTTCACCTTTGCAATACCAAAAAATAGTATCATTTGTAATTCCAAATTGCTTAGAGGCATATGAAGTAGCCAATTTTCTTCTCCAAATAATTTCGTTTACAAAATTATCATCTCCAAAAACTTCATCCATTAAAACTTTAGCATAATGTGAAATGTGCCAATCTAAATGAAGATAAATACTTGCTTTATCACTCATTATGCTTTTGATTGCCATTAAATTTTCATACATCCAATTTAAGTAATCTTCTTTTTGCCAAATATCTCCATACATTTTTTCTTCAAATGCTTTGAGTTCGTCAATATCCATTTCTTGCTCTGCTTCTGCTATTTTTTCTGCAAGTTTTGGGTTTCTACGTAAGTAAACTTTTTTGGCATAATCAGCACCGCTTGCAAAAGGTGGGTCAATGTAAACCAAGTCCACTTTAATTCCCTTTTCTTTTAGGTAAGCACAAGCCGAAATGCATTCGCCACGAATAACTAAATTTTCAGAAGGTTTACCTACTGTTTCCAATGGTTTTACTTCGTAGTAAGGCATACCTCTTTTTATGCGGTCGTAAACCTTGTCGTTTTCACGGTAACGCAAAACCCTTTGTGTTCGGGTTATGTTGTCTAATATTGCTTGTCCTTCAACGGTGTTAGGGTAATAGGGGATGTATTTTAGGGGCACCTTATAATTATTAGTGGTTAGTTGTTAATTGTTAGTTTTATAGTATTTAAAGAACCATTTGTATTTCAATAGATCATCTTTTTTTGAGGGGTTGCCAAACATATTTTCCAACAATTTTTCATCCCCAGTCATACCAACCATTTCAAGTATTTTAGTATCAATGTCTTCATTTGTAACTTCAGCAGCATTTGCTTTTGTCTTTGCAAAAAAAGCCCAAAGATTTCTAAATAAAACTAAATCAGGGTTCGTTGAAATTCCTACGATGCGTAATTCGTCATTGTACTTAAACGAAAAAGCAATCCCTTGTTCATCGTACTCAATTTCGGTTGTTACATTTGGGTCGTAGACAAATTCCTGGATGAATGTAATGTCTCGTGTGTTGTTGCACTGTTTGCAACAAGCCAGCAAATTGTGATAAGCTATGTCATGCGGATATTTTGGAGGTGATACCAGATGATAAGAGTAATTAAAACCGGTGGTATGAATAACATGTTGAGTTATTTCAACTGTAGTGTATTTATTAAATTCTGCCGCAGTGCAGTGATGAGGTGCAATATGTTCAAGCGTGGTGTGGTGATCATTTTCCAGCAATTTCATGCAATAGCAACATACATATTTTTGCTCCTGTAGTAAGATTTCAACAAATGGTTTTCGATACTTCGGTTTGGAAAGTGTACCATAATTAGCTTCGCTGTATTCAGTATCCATCCAACAATCATTGAGTAGATTGTCTATAATTGCTACAGCTTCATTTTGCCTGACTGTTTTATCAATGTGCTGCATTAGTTTTCGTATTGTTTTTTCTTTTGGTCAATTTCTGCTTGCATCAATGATGGTATAATGCCACCAACGTAATGTTTCAATTGATCTAACAATTTTTCAGCTTCACCTTTTTTACCTTTTCCATAAAGAAAAAGAAAGCCGTTAATGTATTTATCAATAGTGGAAGATCGGGGTGCCACTTCCATTATTTCATTTAGATTGGTAGAATAATCGAGACCGAAAACATTTTCTACATTTTCGTTGAAATAATGAGTGCCCTCATTTTCAAGCTTGACAATTTTGTTCTGCTCGTCGGCTTTGAAGTTGGAAATCACCAACGGTGAGTGGGTTGTTACTATGAATTGAATTTTCGGGAAGGTTCTCCGAAGTCTTTGTAATATTTCTTGTTGCAGAGTCGGATGTAAGTGTAACTCAATTTCATCTATTAGGACTATTCCTTCACTTTCGATGTCTTCATTTAAAATGTACGAACGATAGGCAAGATCAATTAATAGAGAGAAGATTCGTTTGTACCCCATTGGTAAGGTTGGAAAAGCAATAACACGTCCGTCTTTAAAATAAAATTCAAGTTCATAGTTCTTGTCTCTTTTCGCAAAATCCAACCTGTAAATTTCAAAATCGCTATTAATAAAATTATACTCGTCTGAAATTGGTTTCGTAAACTCAATAATCTTTGATTCAATAAAATCTTTTTCTTTTTTAAAAATCAAACTTCTTTTTTCATTCTTCATCAACTCAACTTTTGAAATCAACTCCTTTCGCCTTTCCTTTAATTCTTCAATACGTTCTGCCCAATCAGGTATTTGATGTTCATCGTGATCATCTTTCCAATCAATCCTTTTTTCCAGGAAAAATATTTGCTCATCCAGTTGATCGATATCCTTTGTTGTGTCCTCCACCAAATTCCGGCTATCTCGACTATATTCTCTGACCCTTAAATACCTCGAAAGCCAAAGCTCTATGCAGTTTGTTTTTTCAATCCAGCCATAATATCCAAAATCTCTTGGCAAAATGTCTTGTTGAATAATCTTCTTTGCCATTGCTCCTAAATTCATCAAATCATGAGGAAAAGAGTCTGCAAATAACACTAAGACAGGAAGAGGAGCTAAAGGATTCGCGTTGAAATAACTTAATATTAAATTTAATGCGTTGCTATATTCCGAAGTTGTTAGACCTTTGTTCATCTCTTTTTTCAATAGTGCCCAAGAAATTGGAGTGTTGTAAAAAAGGCCTTCAAATTTTGTTTCTAAAGGAGTATTATAAGCCTTTAAAACCTCATCGAAGTTGAATTCCAGATTGTCAAACGATTTAACTGCTTCATTATTAGATGTTGCTAAATTCCTTGAAAAGTTGTTAGGCTTAGCAAACATAAAACTTAGACCTCTTCTTATTCCCGACAGCACACTTGATTTGCCTGTTCCGTTTTTACCAATGAAAACTGTTGTGTCTTTACCAAATTCAATTTGATAATCTTTAAAACATCGAAAATTATTAAAACTTGCTTTTATTAATTGCATATCTTAGTCGTTAAAGAACTGGTTAATCTTGTTGTTCAATTTTGTGATGTTGGCTGCAATGTTTTTGCTGTCTTCCAAATACAGGAAGTCAAATCGTTGGTAGCCGAATTTTTCTTTGTTGAGTTTTAAAAACTCGGTTTCTACATAATTCTTCTTTTTCTGAAAAACTTTGTCTTCTGCATACAAAGCACCTTTGGTTTCAATAAGCAGGGCTTTGTGAATTTTGTCTTTGGCGGTTCGCTTCACAATTAAAAAGTCGGTGGTGTATTTGCCTATGTTTTTCCAATACTTACCTTCTTTGGCAAAGCAATTAATTACAAATTCAGTTAAGCCACGTTCACCATTGTAATATATTTCCAACTCTTTAGTTTTGAAATCAGCTAATCGCAAAGTTTCTTGAAGTGCTTGTATTTCAAAACCACTGCTTCCGCTTCCGCCAAAATTGTAAGGCAAATAATGGAAGGAATTATTTCTAGATTTTACAACTGATGAATATTCTTTACCTGATTTAAAACTGTCGTAAGACATAACCATACTTCCCATTCCTTGAGCTTCCAAAGTTTCTTTCATAAGGTTATATGCCTTTTCAACTTCAGTTATATCAACTTCAACACTTTCATTTGTTTTATCTAATTCAAGAATTTTATTTGTGTCGGCTTCGTTTGGATAGAGTTTAGGATTTTTCTCTACATCAGTCAATTTAGAGGCAACAAGCAATTCGGCTGCTTTTGGAATTATTTCTGTGTCTGTTTGTAAATCTCTTTTGATACTAAAGGCAACTCGAATTTTAGATTGTATCAAATGCAAATCATACAACTCATTGAAAAAGCGGTTTCCATCTTTTTCAAAAGAAACGATTTCAAATATTTCGTTTAGCTCTGTGTCGTATTGGTGCAATTGTTTTTCAGAAATCAAACCAAAACTTTGGCGACTCATTTCAAAAAGCCATTGGTTGTAATTGGCAAATGCAATTCCTGTTTCGTTAATGATGTCAATAGTTCCAGTATCAATGTTTGAAATTTCGCTTGTGCTTATCAAAGCCGAAGCCTTGTAATCTTCCATCTTTTTGATGATGGCTTTTAACTTGGCTTTTGTATTTGCTGTTTCTTCTTCATCAATGCTTTGATACGTAACTTTCATTTGATAAAATTCCACTTTCGGCAATTGCAAATATTCCATTCGGCTGTGGCGTTCCACCATTTCGGTTTTGCCAATGCGTTTGGTGCTGTTTAGTTCGTCAATGCTACTATTTTGCTCTTGCTTTAACTGTTTGTTCAGTGTATCGGCATTGTCTTTATTCAGCCAAATCAAAGCGGTTTCTTCTTTTCCCTTGTCCACTTGGCGTAAACACCTGCAAGATGTTTGCAGCACCATATTTTGTGGGCTGTCGCCTTTTTGCGAAAGAATTACGCCTGTTAAACTTGGGCAGTCCCAACCTTCCTTACCTACTTGCACCAAAAGAACGTAACGCTTTTTTGAAATAGCCAAATCCAATGAACGAAACTCTAATTCATTCTCTTTGGGCAAAGTGTATTTCTTATTTCCCCCATGAAATTTCAAAATCTCGGCAGGATTGATTTTTAAATCACTTGTAAGGAACGGATAAACTTCTTCTTCTAAAACTTCAATGTTACTGCAATAGATAGCAATTTTTGCGATTGCACCATTTTCATAAACTTTAGTTTTGTAAAGCGTATTAAAGTCCTCAATACCTTTTTTAATAATTTGAAAGCGGTCAAGGTTTTGCCCGATTTTTACTGTTGGTGTTTTTAGGAATTTTTTGATGGCTGTAACCAACGGATAATAATAAACAGTGTTAGTAATCTGAGAAAATTTGAAAGCGTAGCTACCTGCTTTAATAGTTTCAGCAGATTGCAAATAGGGTGTCCCTGAAAATCCAAGAACAGTTGTTATGTTGCCCTTACTTTGCCAATAGTTAACTACTTGTCTTAATTTTATATCGTCTGTTGCAGCATGGTGAACTTCATCTATAAAAATTGAAAGGTTTGGGATTTGTCCAAATAATCTTTTCAAGTCGTTGCTTGTGTCTTTATCTTCATCAAGTTCCAATTCAATTTGTAAACTGATGCTTTCCAAAATTACTTTCTCTGCATTTACAACAAATACCTGCCCGAATGGATTAGGTATACAAGCATTAACTTTTTGAGCATTGGGATTTCTTGCCTTGTTACTCTTCTTTGCGGATTTCTGTTCATCTAATACATCAAACTTCAATAGCTTTTTCAATTTGCTGGCTGATGGTTCTGGCAAGACCCAGGAAGGGTCGTAATTTTCAATTGTTTTTAAACTTGGAACAATTGATGATTTTAAGCCAGACGGAATTAGCACCAAAAAATTATGAGCAAAGGTTTTATTTTCAGGTTCATTGTCTGCAAAATATAAATCTAAATAGATGAAAGCAGCCATCAAAAATGTCTTGCCTGCACCCATTGGCAAACTCATTAGATAGTCGGCATAACTTACATTGTAGAATATGCTTTTAATAATTGTATCATAATCCAACTCGGCTGGCTTATCAACGATTAACCTTTCAAGTTCGGGAAGTAATGAGCCGTTGCCGTTTTTTGTTCTTGCAAAGTCATACAATGCAAAAGCGTTTTTGTTGGCGGTTAAAAAATCCCTTGCTGTTTGGTTGATGTTAAGTTTAGATAAGTCTGTGCCATTGGTAAAAAAGCCTTCTGAAAATAATTGCCAAAGTGGTTTGTTTTGTCCTTGTATTTTCAAAAACAAATAAGTCTCGATAGCTTCAATTTGGGTATCACGCAACTGTCCTTTGTCACGGATATATTTTATCAAATCACTAATTGTGCAGTCGTCAGACTGCAGCCATTTGTTTTTTTTGTTTTGTATGATATAATGAAGCATTATTTTTTCTTGTAGTTAATTTTCTGTTTAGCAACTTTCAAAACTCTATCTGCCAAATTCTCGTCTTGCAGGTCAACAGCTACTTTGTCACTTAACCACTCAACCAATAAAGTTTCCTTGTCGAGCTTGTAGAACTTAGCAAATTTCAGTACTTGTTCTTTTGTAGGTTTGCGTTCGTTGCGTTCAAATTTGCTTATGATAGCTTGGTCTATTTCAAGTTCGGCAGCAACCTGTCGCAGAAACAAGCCTTTATCTTCTCTTGCTTTTCGTATTAGGTTACCAAAGTTACTCATAAGACAATATATGTTTTGACAAAACTGGTCAAATATAAGTATTCGCTTCTAAATACTTTTTTTGCCATTGTCAATGTTCTAAAAAAAGCAGGTAAGCAACGCCATAGCAGGTGTTTCCAATTTGCCACAAACAACAAAACATAAAGCTGTTGGTGAAGAACACTAACGGCAGCGCAAAATAATTGCTACTAAGGTGATAAGGTTGCCTACGGTATATTGAAGTTGCTTATTACGAACTCACGTTATTTTAGAGAAGGACATGCCGGCATGAAACACGCAAGTAATAATAGCAGTCACTTTGTCCGCGTGGGGTCTCCTGAAAGGGACCCTGCGCTTCTAGTGGTTGCAGAGTTTTTGAATTGAAAAACTTCAAAGTGTTTAGTGCGGTTGATGTTTGAAAAACTTTCCTGATAGCAGTTATCCCAGCCAGGGTCTCTGGCCATACACAAGGCTTAAAAAGAAGACCCCAGCAGGACAAAAATAGCTGTTGGTGAAGGAGGCCGACAGCGGCGGAAAACAAAAAGGTTGCTTTTGTTAAAGCAACCTTTTTTTAATTAAAAGAATTCTTATTTTAATTACATCTTTTTATCCATCATTTTACCATCCATCATTTTACCTTCTTTGTCCATCATGTGACCATCTTTGTCCATCATCATTCCCTCCATCATCATCATCTTTTTGCCATCTTTCATCATTACTTCGCCATTTGCCATCACTTTGCAACCGTCGGTGCATGTCATTGTCTTAGTCATTGGCATCATTTTGCCACCATCCATCATCATCATTTTTCCGTCTTTCATGGTCATCATACCATCGTGCATCATGTCGGTTTTCATGGTGCCAGCCATTGCTGGGTCTTTCATTTTGCCCGCAGTGTCCATGTGCGTGTCATTCATAGTTCCCGTGTTGGTGGTTGTAGAGTCTGTCATCACCTCTGTTTTTGGTTGCTCTGATCCACATGCAGTTAAAATGGAAGCGGCAAACGCAATTGCAAATACTTTTTTCATATAAAGTTGTTTTTAGAGCGGCAAGATATTAAAATTAACGGATAATATCACGGCCTCAGCCATATTGGCCACATTGAAAAATTTAAGTATCTTTGTCCTCGTAGAGTCTCCTGAAAAGGATCCTACGCCGACAGCAACCAGCCAATAAAAAAAGCCCACCCAACATGGGCAGGCTTTGCTCTAACAAAAAATCCTTTTATAACTTTATAAAACTTCCCTGCAAACTGCTCTTTTCATCCTTTAGCAAAATACTATAAACATACAATCCCTTTGGCAGGTTGGTGGTTTCAATGGTGTAATTGTTGGTGCCGGGGGCAATGTTCAACAGCCTTGTCATGGCCACCCTGCCAGTGCCATCATATACCTGCAATGTTCCTGTACTGCTCTTCAATGCATTTATTTCCAGCTTAGAGTCTGCCTGTGTTGGGTTTGGATACCAATAGTGGCTTAAGCCATCTCTTACTTCACTTTTCGCCAACTGTGCAGCAGTTGTTATATCAACTTCTCTGTAGGTCGAAGCACCGTCTTGGCGAGGTAGTCTTGGCGCCAGCAAACCTCTTTTTGCGGCAGCGGCCACGGTTGCAACAATTGTTTCATTCAGACATTTACTGTTGGCATTTACAAAATAGGATTTGGCAAAACTGGTCGTAAATGTTGGTGAGGTAATGGTCGAAATCAGGTACCATTCATACTGTGCCTTGCTTGGCGTTAAGTCAAGAATACCATAGCCATGATGCGCCAGCTCAGCATATTTTATGTGCGAATTTGCAGCATATAGAATCGGTTGAGCAACGCCATTTAAAAAGTCTTTGGAACGTGCACTCACAGATGTGGTCACAAATTCAACACCCGCAGAGTTCTGGCATGGTGCAGAGCTGGTGCCTGCTGTGTACCCATTGTCTGGCAATTCATTGCCTATGGAACAATGCAGATCGGCCGATAAAACAACCACATTTGCCTTCTTCGTGATGACGCTGTAGAGCCTGCTTCGTTCACCGGCATACCCATCCCACTGATCCATATTAATTGGCAAACCCAACAGCTGCAATGGCCCCACCATTACTTGTTGCCCTATCAGTTTCCACTGAGAAGGAGAATTTGTTATGGAAGTTGAAAGCCAGCTAAGCTGCGTTGGTCCTACTATTTTCCGGTTAGGATCTTGTAGAAATGCCGGCAAATTAGTCGTGTATTGTTTGTCCCTGTCTTTCAGCCTTGCATCAAGGAAAAATATTTCACCAAGATTGCCATAGCGGGCAGAACGATAGATGTCTTCGCTGGTTGGACTGGCATCCCTTGTCGGCAACCACTCCCTGAAAGCCTTGATAGCAGCCGCTTTGCGATTCACCCAGGTTCCTTCCGGCCCTTCTGTATGATTGGCTGCTCCGTTGGTGTAGGCGTTATCTGCAAATTCATGATCGTCCCAAATATTAAAGAATGGGTACTGCTGATGCAGGCGGATCACGTTTGAATCAAGTTTGTAATAGTTGTACCGTGTGCGGTAGTCCGACAAGACAAGTGTCTCGGTAGGCGGTTGCAGATTAAACATTGTACCATACTCTCCATTCCCATATTCATAAATGTAATCGCCGAGATGAATGACAGCGTCAATATCATTTCTGTCTGCCACAGCTTTATACGCATTGAAATAGCCCTCAGCATAATTGCTGCAACTAACCACTGCAAATCTTACGTTTGCTGTAGCTGCCGCGGGTGCAGTCTTTGTACGTCCACGCAGACTCACTTTATTTGTAAATTGGAACTCGTAATAATAAAATTTGTCGCTTAGCAAACCAGTGACATCAGTCTTCACGGTAAAATCTTTTGTTGCATCTGTTTGTACCTGGCCCGTCTTTACAATATTTTGCATACCAGTGTCTGTTGCCATACGCCAATTGACCAGAGCATGTGAATGCGTAGTCGTCACCCTCGTCCAAATGATAACGCTGGTAGCAGTAGGATCCCCCGACGCCACACCATGATAAAACGGTGCCAGCGCAGGGTTAAAAGAAGAACGATTTTGAGAAAAGGCCAAAATAGATATGGCCATAAAAGACAAGAATAAAACTCGTTTCATACGGTTGGTTTTAATAATGAAAAAATAAATAATAGAAATAGCTACTTGGAAATGTTTGACGTAGAATTGGATTCTTGTAAAGCTTTGGCATAAGCAAAGCAAAAATATTTTTGGAAAAAGACTACTGCAAAAGTCGCGCCTTATGGGGGAGGAAAAAGAGAGACGCTATTTAACCTTCTTTAAATCACCTATTGCCGGCCCATTAATGACTTTGCCATCAGCAGTAAACCTGGATCCGTGCATGGGGCAATCAAACGTTTTTTCATCAGCATTCCAGTGGAGTATGCCATCCATGTGAGGGCATACTGCCAAGCATTTATGCAAGTTGTTTTCCTTATCACGGTAAACTGCGATCCTTTTTGTAAGCGTGGGTTCTCTTAGTGCGCCTGGGTCTCCAGAAAGGGACCCAGGCGCTTCTAATACCAGCAAAGTTTTTGAAATTGAAAAACTGCAAAGTGTTTAATGCAATTTCCGCCGTTGCAAGTATTGTCACCTGCAATAAAGCACAGAGACACCTTACAATTGTTTAGCCCTATCCGGGTAGTCTGTCATAAAACCGTTAACACCCAGAGTTTTCAGTTGTCTCATTGCGTTTAGATCATCAACAGTAAAAGGAACTAATTTAATTCCTTTGGATGCACAATCCTGCACCAATTGGCTCGTCACTGCGTCGTAGTTTATGCTAAATAAATCGGGAGTAAACCCAAGTTGTGTAAGGCGTGTGGCAAAATGAAGTGAATCACTGCTATTAGCATTCAACGCCAATTTGATAGTAGGATATTTTTGGTGCATATACTGCAATGCCCTTACATCAAACGATTGAATAATTACTCTGGAACTAATGCGCTTTTGTAAAATGACCGCCATCACCAAGTCCACATATTGCTGCACAGTGGAATAGTACTTTCCATCATAAAATTTGTAAGATTTTATTTCAATATTATAATAAAAAGACCTTGACCTGCCTATTTGCAGGGCATGTATCTCAGCAGAATCTATCACATCAGACAAGAGGGGTTTATAAGTTTTAATTTTTACCTGCTCAGGAAATGCTGGATAGTATTTAGAACCTACATCGTAGGTCTTAATGACAGAATAGTCCATATGATACAACACAAGATTTTGTTCATCAGCCACAGTTATAGGTTGGCCTTGAGGTGTAAGGGTAATTTCGGGAGTAAAATATGGATCGTGACTAATGACTACCTTTTGATCCTGGCTTATTTGTGCATCCATTTCTAAAGTAATGACACCCAAATCCAAGCCTTTCTTAAATGCCGGAATCGTATTTTCCGGCATCAGTCCTCGTGCCCCCCGATGGCCCTGTATATCAAACTTTTTTGAAGTTTGTGCAAAATTACTTTGGGAAATGCCAATGATTAATAAAATAAATAAGAGTGCTTTCATAATTGGAGTTGTCCAATAATCAGACCGTCTTAACGTAGGGTCTTCCTACAGAGCTTTTGAATTAAAAAACATCAAAGTGTTTAGAGCCGTTGTTGTTGAAGAATTTTCCTGATAGCAGTTACTTAAGCAGGGGTCTGTGGCTATATACAAGGCTAGAAAAGAAGATCACAGCAGGACAAGGGAGCACTTATTAATTGTTTGAGTAAAAACGGGAATAACGTTCCCGTTTTTGTTTTCATGTCGTCAAATTGAGTACATTTATTGAACATAAAAACTTTCTTATGAAAAAAATATATTTTCTATTCTTAACCTTCCTTGTATTGACTTGTACTTATTCGCAAAATGTGGGGATAGGAACAACAAGTCCTATTTCTAAACTGACCATTCAGACACCTGATAATACAGATGGCCTGACACATGTGAGCAATGGGGGTATTGTGCTGACGGAGCACATAGGCGGTGTGTCTGCAAGCATTGGCACATCTTCTAATCATGCTTTCAGGCTTTTGGCCAATAACAGTCCTATTATAAATCTGGATGTATTGGGTAATGTGGGTATTGGTCTTACTGATCAAACCTTTAAAATGGACATTGCAGACAGGATAAGGATAAGGAGTGGTTCGGGCTCATCTACTGCAGGTATATGGTTTAATAATCTTGACAATTCATCTTCCATTTCCTTTTTGGGCACTAAAGATGTTGACCTTTTTGGTATTTATGGAAATACTTCCGGTTGGGGATTTGCAATGAATACTAATACAGGCAATGTGTCCATCGGAAATACAAATCCTGTGGCGGGTTATAAATTGGCAGTCCAGGGCAATCAATATGTAAATGGATTATTGTTAACCACCGGGGCAGCAGAAATAGGCGCAGATGCGCAGGTGAGCGGAACGCTTAACGTAACCGGGAGCACAACTGTATTGAACCAATGCTATGCCTATTACACTCGCAAATCTGATCTTTGCCAGGAACTTTATGGCGCACTTGCTTCCAATGTTACTTACTCTATACATTCTGCGGGTTCTATTTATGCACAGGAGTATGATGCTTTTTCAGATGCCCGGATAAAAGATGTTACCGGCATATCCAATACTACAAATGATCTAAATACTATTAATTCTCTGAAAATTACGGATTACACAATGAGGGATAAAGTAAAGTATGGTAATAAAATTTTCAAAAAAGTAATTGCACAGGAAGTTGAAAAAGTATATCCGCAGGTGGTATCCCAACATCCAGATATTGTTCCTAACATTTACCAGGTCACCAGCCGCGTTGAGAAAACTGCCAATGGTTATTTATTGACTTTTACCGGGAAACATAACATCAGCAAAACAGCAA
>JAYTGA010000190.1:0-10825 GCA_043733905.1 Segetibacter sp. | reverse complement strand
GCACACGACACCCTTGCTCTTGGCTAACACTCCCTACTGTAAAGTGTGTTCGGGACTTGCACCCTATAGTTTATTAACATGCCGGACACACTAAAAGAGGCTGCCCTTTTGAGACAGCCTCTTTTAGTGATCCCGCTGGGACTCGAACCCAGGGCCCATACATTAAAAGTGTATTGCTCTACCAACTGAGCTACGGAATCAAAAACCATTTGTTTTCAAAAGCTTAAATCTTTAAGCTAATAAAACCAACCGCAAAACTTTAAAATGATGCACTCTTTTTTGTTTTGGGAGTGCAAAAATAGGGGTGGACAGTTTATTAGCCAAATTTTTGAAAAACATTTTTTTATTTATAGAGATATTACCGTCTGCTCTGTTGTAGCTCAAGTCTTTTACATTTGCAGCAATCAATTATTTTGCCCATGTCTCATCTTGCTGATAAAGTTATAGTTGTCACCGGTGGCAGCGATGGCATTGGCAAAGCCCTCGTAGAAATGCTTCTTGAAAAAGGCTGCCGTGTGGCGACATGCGGACGCAACTATGAAAAACTTTACCAGTTGCAGACTGCAAACCCTGGCAAACCTTTGCACATTTTGGCAACTGATGTAAGCAAAGAAGGAGATTGTAACCGTTTCATTAAGTCCGTAACGGATACTTTTGGTACGATTGATATTTTGATCAATAATGCAGGTATCTCTATGAGAGCTTTGTTTGCAGAAACTGATTTGCAAACCCTCCATTCGCTAATGGATGTGAACTTTTGGGGAACAGTTTATTGCACTAGGTTTGCTTTGCCCGAAATCATTAAAAACAAAGGGACTATTGTTGGCGTGTCATCCATTGCGGGGCTGCGTGGATTGCCGGGTCGCACAGGCTACAGTGCCAGTAAATTTGCTGTTAATGGATTTCTGGAAGCATTGCGGACAGAACTGCTGAACGATGGCGTGAATGTGATGTGGATCGCTCCGGGTTTTACGACAAGCAATATCAGGAATGTGGCACTCAATAAGGATGCAAAACCACAGAAGGAAAACCCAATGGACGAAAGTAAAATGATGAGTGCTAAAGAATGTGCAGCTAATATTTTGGAAGCGATTGAAAAAAGAAAAAGAAGCAGTGTCTTTACTTTTCTGGGGCAGAGAACGGCTTTCATGAGCAAACTCTTCCCAAAAATTACTGATAAAATGGTTCACAATTTTTACTTTAAAGATGGTAAATTGGTGAAGTAGTTCAGAGTTATGAATGATGAGTTAAGACAAACGCTAAACATTAAAACCCTAAATTCTAAACACGAAATTTTTACCTCTAAACTCTCAACCCAATTCACTACAAACAAACAATGGCAATCATCACCCTTACAACCGACATTGGGCAGCAGGACTATCTGGTGGCGGCGGTGAAGGGGCAGTTATATAGCATGAGCGAAAGCCTGACAATCGTTGACATTTCCCATCAGCTTTCCTCTTTCAATTATCCCCAGGCGGCCTATTTTTGCGACAGCGCTTTCAGGCATTTTCCTGCAGGTAGTTTTCACATTGTGCTGGTCAATATGTTTGATGACAAGCCTAAGCAAATGCTGCTTGCTTATCACAATGATCAATACATTGCCTGTGCAGATAACGGACTGCTTACAATGATAATTGACGGCCCGCCGGAAAGAGTGGTCGGACTTCCACTGCCCGAAAACTCAAGGCCGACAACCCTGACTTGCACACAGGTGATCGCAAATGCAATATGGCAGATTATGGCCGGGAAAAGCTTTGAAGATATAGGTGAGACAAACGTAAATGTAGTAGAAAAACTTCGACTGAAATATGTGACAAGCCCAACCACAATGGAAGGGCAAATATTGTACATAGACAATTTTGAAAACGTTATTGTTAACATTACCAAAGACGATTTTGAAAAGGAAAGAAATGGCCGAAACTTCAAAATTGTTTTTAAACGCGACGAAGTAATTGATACAATTAGCGAAACCTATGCCTGTGTGCTCCAAGGAGAAAAAGTTGCGTTTTTCAATTCCTCCGGCTATCTGGAAATAGCTGTCAACAAAGGGAACGCAGCGGGTTTGTTTGGCCTGAAAGGTTATTCAGCTGCTATGCAAAAGCAAAACATTACCCTGCAAAACAACTGGTTTTATCAAACCGTTAAAATATTTTTTGAATAATGCTGGTTAGAATTGTAAAAATGACTTTCAGAGAAGATGCAATTGATGGTTTCAAAACATTTTTTGAAAGCAGGAAAGAAAAAATAAGAGCCTTTCCAGGTTGCTCACATTTACAGTTATGGCAAGACGGCGCGCAGGCCAATGTGTGTTTTACTTACAGCATTTGGGAGACTGAAACTGCATTAAGCCATTATCGTAATTCTTCTTTTTTCAGGGAAACATGGCAGTTTACAAAACAAATGTTCGCTGCCAAAGCAGAGGCCTGGTCTGTAAACCAGCTCGTTGTTTTGCCGTAAGGCGCATATTATTTTTCAAATGAAAATTCTGTTAAAACCAGTTCAATGGATTTACTGTCTTTATGCACTGGCGTGGTTTATCATACTCATGTTGGGTGTCATACCTTTTGTAATTGTTTCTTTGTTTTTGGGTAAAATAAAAGGCGGCAACCTCATTTATAAAGCTTGTAAAGTATGGGGATTTTTGTGGTATTTTTTTGTGGGAATCAGGCATAAAAATATTTATGAATCACCTCACGACACCTCACGTCAATACATTTTTGTGGCCAATCACATCTCTTACATAGACATCCCACCCGCATTCATGTCCTTTCACCAGCCATTGCGGGTTTTGGGTAAATATGAGATGTCTAAAATGCCTTTGTTTGGATTTATTTATAGAAATACTGCCGTGTTGGTAGACAGAAGCAGTCCGGCAAAAAGGGCAAAAAGTGTTAGGATTTTAAAAAGCTATTTGCGAAAGCATATTTCAATTTTTATTTTTCCCGAGGGAACATTTAATGAAACCGGTAATCCTTTAAAAGAATTTTATGACGGGGCTTTTAGAATCGCTATAGAAACAGAAACACCTATCAAACCTGTTATCTTTATTGATACCCAGGCGCGACTTCATTATAGCGGATTATTCACACTCACTCCCGGACCTTGCCGCACCGTTTTTTTAGAAGAGGTAAATGTGCAGGGTCTTACAATAAAAGATCTTCAGCCATTAAAACAGAAGGTGTACGAAATCATGGAGGCTGGAATAATAAAGCATAAAAAACTTTGACTATTTTTACACATGTTGTGCAGGTGAATAATTATACCAATAGCATCCTTATCTTTGACCATTCTGTCTTATATCCTTTGAAAAAGTCCGTTGATTAAGTTCTAAAGATCATTGTTAAACCCTAAACACTCAAATTGCCAATCAGCTATGAGAAGGATTTTTTTTATATCTATTATTTGTTTCCAAATTTTTAAATGCATTGGCCAACCTGTGTCTGCAACCACCGGTTACCGGCAACACAATGGGGATACCATAACAGTCACGGGTCGCATCTATGCAGGCAATTACCTGAAAAATGTAATTACAAAACCCACATTTCTCAACGTCTACGATTCAAGCCCCATGCACATGCTGATGGTGAGAATAGATAGCGGTGACCGCAAAAATTTTCCTATAGAGCCTGAAAAATATTACCATAACAAAATGGTCAGTATCACCGGTGTTATCAGCGACTATAAAGGTGTTTCCCTGATAAAAATATCTAACCCTGCAATGGTCAATGTGGACATGAGTGATCCGGGTCCGCAGCCGATTACCAATACTGGCTCATACATGTCTGGCGAAGAATTTGGCTTTGGAAAAGCCGACTCTGTTTTCAGAAAATCACAAGATTCAGTGAGAGCAGTTTTAGCCGCAGATCCGTCAAGAAAAAAAGCACTTAAACTCCAGATGGCAAAACCGGTTATCCCGGTAAGACCCGCTGCAGATACAGTCAAAATAAATCCGGCACCAACACCACCCGCAGAAACAAAAAAAACACCACCAGTTGTGGAAGTAACTACTCCTGCCCCACGTGTTGAAGCGAGTCCTCCTGCCCCACCTGTGGAAGCAGAGAAGGCTGTAGCCGACAATAGTCAAAAACCAATAGAGACACCAGAGAAAATTGAAGAGACCTTAACTAATAAAACCGCTGAAAAGAAGACTGCTGAAATAAAAACAGAATCGTCACAGGATGATATAATCACAGAGGATAACAAACCAGAGACTGGCATACGTGTTCAGGGATACAGGCGGACGCCGAGGGTTATTAATGCTCCAAAACCTGTAACGAAGCCAATGTCAGACAGAAAAGCCGACAGTGTTATTTTGGCTAAAACGACCTGGCTGAAAACAATCAGTAACCAGGATTTTGAACCTGTTGTCAATGAAACCAAAATTGTGAAAGACGGAGAAATTGAAATGCGCACCAGTCCAAATATGGATGCCCCTGTGATTGCATACCTGATGAAGCAAATGACGATACACATCACACACAGGTCAAAAAAATGGAGTTATGTGACCGTAGAAAACCCTGATGGCACAATAGGATTGAGTGGGTTTATCAAAAACAAAACCTACAAAGACCTTATGGAAAAATGATGTTGGTAAAAAATCATTTTCAGGAAATGAAAGCCCTTTTTAAAGGTATTTGAGAACACTATCTTTATAGTGATTCAAGTCCGGTTCGTTAGAAATTTCATTAGCAACATAGGTGCTTCCGTCCTCATTTTTTCGGTTGATGAAAACTGTTTGTCCCTGCACAATGGTGCTTTTTGCTTTTGAAAAAATCAGTTCAATGTCTTTTAAATTTTTTGTTAGTTGCCATTCCTCTATCTGCCCCAGGTCAATGTTCAGGTCTGCCATTGTTTTCTTTTTTTTCTGAAAAATAAAATGCAATACTAATGACTTTGAAAGGCTTTGTTGCACAAATAGGCAATAATCCTTTGCGGAGCAAAAAACCCCTTGTTTATCTATTGAATAAATCCTGTTAATCCCTTCAATCCGTGTCATCCGTGTTCCCAAATACTCTTCAAATTGATTCATGCAACAAAGCCCTTTTGAAAACAAAGATTTGCTAAATTTTGCATGAAAATGATCAGCAAAAATTTTCTGGTTATTATTTTGGGGTTCTCCTTTTGTAATTCTGTTTTAAAGTAAGTTTTGTGAAACCATAATTTCCAAGCCGCTAATTATAAACTCTCCATACATAACCCCTATTTTTGCGAAAACTCAATTACTAAAAGATGGTGGACGTCATACTTGGCCTGCAGTGGGGCGATGAAGGAAAGGGTAAAATAGTTGACTATTTTGCCCCGGGTTACGATATTGTTGCCAGGTTTCAGGGTGGGCCAAATGCAGGGCATACCCTTTATGTGGAAGATAAGAAAGTCGTGCTTCACCAGATACCTTCTGGCATCTTTCACCAAAACACAATTAATCTTATTGGCGGCGGGGTTGTGCTTGATCCTTTGACACTAAAAAAAGAATGCGAAAAGGTGTCTTCTTTTGGCATTGATCCTACCAAAAATCTCTACATTTCTGAGCGGACAAATATAATTGTTCCCACACACCGTGCATTGGATAAGGCTTCTGAAATATCGAAAGGCAGCGATAAAATAGGCAGCACCCTCAAAGGCATAGGCCCGGCTTATATGGACAAAACAGGCCGTAATGCCATACGTGTAGGAGATATTCTGGACAAAAGTTTTGTGACCAATTACATTAAACTAAGACTAAAACACCAGCGGCTGTTAGATGGATTTCATTTTAACGAAGACATTGGTCAGTGGGAAGAAGAATTTTTTGAAGGAATTGAATTTTTGAAAACTTTGAAAATCGTCAACGGGGAATATTTCCTGAATCATAAAATAAGCGAGGGCAAAAAAGTATTGGCCGAGGGTGCACAGGGTAGCATGTTGGATATTGATTTTGGAACATTTCCTTTTGTTACGTCTTCCAATACTATTTCCGCAGGTGTGTGCACAGGTCTTGGTGTGGCTCCGCAAAAAATAAGAGAAGTTATTGGTGTTTCAAAAGCATATTGCACCCGTGTTGGCAGCGGCCCGTTCCCTACAGAACTGTTCGATGATACAGGTGAAGAATTACGCAAAATTGGTTCCGAATTTGGTGCAACAACTGGTCGTTCCCGCCGATGTGGATGGATGGATTTAGTTGCTCTTCAATATGCCTGCATGATCAATGGTGTCACTAAAATAGTAATGACTAAAGCAGATGTACTTGATACATTTCCAGATCTGAAAATGTGCACTTCCTACATGGTAAATGGTGTTGAAACAAAAGAAATTCCGTTTGGAATATCCAAAGACACAATAGAACCATACTATCAGTCGTTCAAGGGCTGGAACATGGCAACAACTGCCATAAAGCAATCGGTTGATTTGCCGCAAACAATGATCGAATACATAAAATTCATTAATAACTTTGCAGGTGCACCCGTCAGCTATGTTAGCAATGGCCCCGGCAGAGACCAGATTGTTCCTGTTTAAAAAATTGTGAATAGTGTCGTTTGAAAAAAAAAATTTTCAGAATGGCATCATTTTCCGGGTAAAGCGATTGAGTAATTTTCAAATTCAATATTATGCCAGTAAAATCTAAAGAAGAAAAATCTTCTGTAAAAAAAACCGCAGCGAAATCCTCTGCTGCAAAACCATCGGCCAAAGCCAAAAAACAAGTTGAAGAGGAGGATGATGATCTTGACATAGAAAATGAGAAACCCAAAAAGCAGGGCAAATCTGTAGCTGCAAAAGGCAAGGCTGCTAATGATGATGACAGCGATGCAGATGAAAAAGAAGGCGACTGGCAGAAAGCTGAAGAAGAAGATGATTGGGATCCTGATTTTGATGAATTTGACCTTCCTAAGTCAAGTGCTAAAAAAGCTGCCGCCGCTAAAAAGTCTCCAAAAGAAGATGATGAGTTTAAAATTGATGACGAGTTCAGCGATATGTTTGGCGGTTCATCCCGTAGCAAATATTCAGATGACGCTGATGATGACTATTAAAAATTATTGCTGAGGTTATTGTGCAAAGAAACTACCATAGTTTTCCTGTTAAAGACATCCATAAATTAAAACAACAAATGCTGAACTGGGTCAACCGGTTCGATGTTTGTTGTTTTTTAGACAGCCATTCCTACACATCAACCTATCATTCTGTTGAGTTGCTGGCGGGTGTCGGCACTCTGCAAATATTTCAACCGGGTGATGATTTTTTTACCTCACTTTCTTCTTTTGTTCATGCTGGCGATGATTATATTTTCGGCCATTTTAACTACGACATAAAAAATAAAACCCAAGAAGGTCTTTCTTCTTCATTGCCTGATTTTACTGGCTTTCCCGATTGTTTTTTATTTATTCCAAAAATCGTGTTATTAATCAAAAAAGATGTGTTGCAAATTGGTGTGATAAATGAGGATGCAGCGGCTATTTATGATCAGATAATTAACGAAATAGAAGAGGATAAAATCAATGCGCCAATCCATATAAATGAAAGAATAAGTAAGGAAAAGTATATTGCAGCAGTTAAGGAACTTCAGTCTCACATTCAACTGGGCGACTGCTATGTGATCAACTATTGCCAGGAATTTTTTGCTTACGCAAATGTTGACCCTGTTACTTTGTATAAACAATTAAGCCGCTTCTCTCCCAACCCGTTTTCCGCTTTTTACAAACTTCAGCATAACTATTTACTGTGTGCCAGCCCCGAAAGATTTATTAAAAAAGAAGGAGAAACGATTATCACCCAACCCATTAAAGGAACTGCCCCCCGCAATCATTCTGATGAAGTGCTGGACGAGGCAAACAAGACCAACTTGTATGAAAGCAGAAAAGAACGTAGTGAAAATGTAATGGTGGTGGACCTGGTAAGAAACGACCTGAGCAAGGTATGCACTGCGGGAACTGTGAAAGTGGATGAATTATTTGGCATTTATTCATTTCCCAATGTTCATCAAATGATTTCTACAGTCAAAGGGAATTTGTGTGACGGTACAGGGTTTGGTGATATAATAAAAGCCCTTTTCCCCATGGGCAGCATGACCGGTGCACCCAAACACAAAGTAATGGAACTAACCGAGCAATATGAACACAGTAAAAGAGGCATTTACTCCGGTACAATTGGCTACATAGCTCCCAATAAAGATTTTGATTATAATGTTGTTATCAGAAGCATTGTTTACAATCAGGCCAGTTCTTACCTTTCCTATCATGTGGGCGGAGCCATCACGTCCTATAGCATTCCAGAAGATGAATATGAAGAATGTCTCTTAAAAGGCCGTATAATGGCCAGCTTGCTCGCTGCTAATGGCTAAGGCTTTAAGGATAATCTTAGTCTTTTAAAAAAGTTTCCAGGCATTCACTCAAAATTGCTTGCTTGTTATTGGCAAAAGCCATGATCTTATCTTCGGGTAGCTTCAAATGATACGGTTTTGCCCCTGCTACCAAACGGTCAAACCCGGGATTTAATTTATTGAAATTGTCTACTGAAATTCCTATATTTTTTGCAACAATAATGGCTTTGTATTTGCCATTCACTTCGATTATCATATTTTTTTCACACCCTTCCTTGTTATCATTAACAGCATCATCTTTTAGTTCCATAATTTCTGATGCGGTCATAGTAGTGAGTCCGCCATTTCCTTCAAAAATATAGTGAGTGCCAATAAATCGCTTCACATGATTTCTTGTTTCCTGCGGCAAATATGCCTGCAAATCCCAAAAGTTGTGGCTTCCGCTTTTACGAATGGCTTGTCGGACACGGCCATCCCCACAGTTATAGGCCGCTATGACCAAAAGCCAGTCGCCAAACTGGTCATGAAGACCTTTCAAAATTTTGGCAGCAGCATGAGTGCTTTTTGCAAAATTTTTCCTTTCATCAGTTCTTGCATTCACTCTCAAGCCCCGGCTTATGGCTTCAGATGCCATAATCTGCCAAGGCCCTACTGCTCCTGCCGGCGATGTAATATTGGCAATTAGAGAAGACTCTATCACAGAAAGGTATTTCAATTCTTTGGGCAGGCCGTATTGAGGCAAAATAGCATCGTAAAGATCAAGATATGGCTTTCCCCAAACCTTCATTTTCTCCAGATTTTCGCCCTCATCCCGCATATAGTGTTGCACAAACGATACTGCTTTGGGATTCAGCTTAGTTACCGAAGGTCTGGTAGGATCGAAATAAGAAGCAGGAATCAGGCTTTTGAAACCACTTTTATCGTTTGCAGAGCTATCTGTACTTTTCACCTTTTTCAAATCTCCTTCTGAAAATGAGGTAAATGCCGAACCAGCTAAAACAAAAAGAAACATCATTAAGAAAATCGTCAACGATTTAAAAAACCGACGCAGATTAACTGTTAATTTCACATTTTTCATGAGTTACATTACAAATGTTTAGTTAAACAATAAGGTTAAAGAGCGTTTGTCAAGGTTGCAGGTGCTATAAAGGTTTCTCTTTCGCAATCAATTGTAAATCAATCAATTTCTTTGAAAGAAGTTGCAAACTTAGGTCATTATTCTGAGAAGTCATCACTTGCAGACCGAAGGGAAGACCTGCCGGATTTTTAAATAAAGGAAGTGAAATGGCAGGAATACCTACCAGGTTTGCATAAACAGTATAAATGTCTGAAAGGAAAATTTCAATAGGGTCTTTTTTCTCACCGATTTTATATGCCGGGTAGGGAACAGTAGGTAAAATGATGGCATCATAATGCCGAAAAATTTCTTTCGTTTGGTTCACTAATAACCTTCTAACTTTTTGTGCCTTAGCAAAATAAGCATTGTAATAGCCAGCACTTAGTACAAATGTTCCAAGCATAATCCGACGCTTTACCTCTTTACCAAAACCCCCGCTGCGACTGCTGTTATAGAGTGTTTGAAGATCAATATTTTCCTGTTTATCACTAAGTCCGTATTTAACCCCATCATACCGGGAAAGGTTGCTGCTGGCTTCGGCAGTTGTAAGAACGTAGTATGTTGGAACAATATACTCAAGTAAATCAAAGTGAATTGGTTCTACATTGTGGCCATTATTTGTTAAAGTTGCAATAAACCCTTTTATCTGTTTAGAAATATCTGGATCAAGGCTGGGATGTTCCAGTGCATTTTCAAAATAGCAGATTCGGTATTTTTTATTGTCAGATGAAGAAATTTGATTGAGGGGAGATTGTCTTGCAGTACTGTCATATTCATCACTTCCGGCAATTGTGGTCAGCACTTTGCTTAGGTCATCTATATTTTTTGCAAAAATGCCAATCTGGTCAAACGAAGAAGCATAAGCAATTAACCCGTACCGGGAAATGGTGCCATAAGACGGCTTCATGCCAATGATGCCACAGAAGTCTGCAGGCTGTCGTACAGAACCTCCTGTGTCGCTGCCAAGGCTGATCATGCACATGTCCGCCTGCACAGCCACGGCCGAGCCACCGCTGGAGCCACCGGGAACTCTTTCTTCATCAATTGCATTTTTGACCGGGCCAAAGGCAGAGTTTTCGTTGCTGCTGCCCATGGCAAATTCATCGCAATTGTTTCGGCCAATAATTATAGCACCTTCATCTAGCAATCGCTGAGTGGCAGTTGCATTATATAACGATGTGAAATTTTCAAGAATTTTAGACGAAGCAGACACCTTGTGATCTTTGAAGCAAATCACGTCTTTTAATCCAACCACAACACCATGCAATTTGCCTGTGAATATTCCATTGGCACGCTTCCGATCAAGTTTGGTAGCCTGTTGCAATGCCTCTTCTTCAAACACTTCGAGCCATGCATTCAGATGGCAATTGTCTTTTATTTTTTTCAAATAAAAATGAACGGCCTCCACACAGGTG
>JAYTGA010000189.1:0-23021 GCA_043733905.1 Segetibacter sp. | reverse complement strand
AATGTGACAAACGGCAGCATTAAAAAAGCTATTTTCAATTTCCCTAAATGTTTAATTTGGAAAGCAAGATAATTCAATGTTGGTAATGGGAACATATTTTTTAGTTGAATTTTCTTGCCAGCACTTTTTCAAACCGTTGCACATCTGCATCAGGATCAATCGGTTTTTGCCCGGTTAAAAAATCTGCAAACTGTTTAGCAAAAAATGGAGCCAGCGAGCAGCCTTTGGTTCCCATGCCATTAAAAATGCCCACCGTGGGGTGTGCCGGGTGAAGTCCCACAAATGGCCGTCGCTCCACATTAGCGGGCCGAACGGCTGCCACATGATCGGCTATTTCAAAAGGTAGTTTCAGGAAATTTTTCAATTGTGCCGTTATTTTTTCTCTGAAAATGGATGTGGGTTTGTCGTCAGCAAAATTCCATTCATAGCTGGAGCCAATCCAGAACAGCTCATCACTCCACGGTACAATGCTGATGCCTTGCTTGTAGATGTTGTGTGTAGGCAAACCGGGAACAGAGGCAATAATTGCTTCCCCTTTGTTGAAAGCAAAAGGCAAATTTTTGAAATAAGGATTGTCTGCCGATGCAATGCCGTCGCAAAAAATGATTTTGGCGGCAATACTGTTTTTATAAACAATATGGTCGTCATAAAATTCGCACTCCTGTATGTCAAAATGTTCTGTGAGCAAAGATTTTTGCAGCAACAATTGTTCCCGCCATTTGCTCAGCAACGTATTCATGTCTATCAGCAAACAGGGGCTTACTTTGCCAGCACCAAAATGAAAACGGAAATACTGGCTCCACTCTGCCGCTGGTGTTTCATGCAAAAATTCCGGTTCTTCCTGTAGCCTCTTTTCAAATGCTTCCGACATCTGTTGTGTGGCATGAAAATCAAACAGGTTGCAGGTAGTGACGAGGTCTGCATTTAGTTCCTTTCCAAGAGCCGTATATGCCTCCAGGGCAAAGGGCAGTAGTTCGTCTATTCTCCATGTTTTTACAATTCTTCTTCCCGTAACGGGGTTTATAATTGCGCTGGCTATTTTGCTGGCCGAAAAGGGTTTGTCTGCATCAATTACTATTATTTTTTTTCCTGCTTTTAGTAAATAATAGCTCAAAAAAGTCCCGCAAATGCCTTGCCCGACAATGATGTAACTGGCTTCCTCTTGATGCATTGGTCAGTTTTAAAATGGTCAGGTAAATGACCTGTTTTCTTTTCTTAACTCATAAAAAAAACCTGTATAGCAAAGGCGATACAGGTTTTTCTTTTTATGGAAAATGTTTTTATTTTTTCAAAGCTTCAGCCATTGTTTTACCAATGTCGGCCGGGCTGGCAACAACGTGAATTCCGCATTCTTTCATGATGGCCATTTTGGCCTCTGCAGTGTCATCGTGGCCGCCTACAATGGCACCTGCATGACCCATCCGCCTGCCGGGCGGTGCTGTTTGTCCTGCTATGAAACCGACCACAGGCTTGGTTCCGTTTGCCTCTATCCAGCGGGCAGCTTCGGCTTCCATTCCGCCACCAATTTCGCCTATCATAATAATGCCTTCTGTTTCAGGATCATTCATCAGCAGTTCTACGGCTTCTTTTGTTGTAGTGCCTATGATTGGGTCGCCACCTATGCCAATGGCTGTAGAGATGCCCAGCCCGGCTTTTACCGCCTGGTCTGCAGCTTCATAAGTGAGCGTGCCGGATTTTGATACAATCCCTATTTTTCCTGGCTTAAAAATAAAACCAGGCATAATGCCAACCTTGGCCTCCCCTGCGGTTATGACACCGGGACAGTTGGGGCCAATGAGGCGTGAAGACTTGGTTTGCAGATAGTTTTTAACCTTCACCATATCCTGAACAGGAATGCCTTCGGTAATGCAGACAACGAGTCCGATGCCTGCATCGGCGGCTTCCATAATGGCATCGGCTGCAAACGCCGGGGGCACAAAAATGATGCTGACATTTGCGCCTGTGCCAGCCACTGCATCAGCCACAGTATTAAACACTGGTTTGTCCAAATGACTGGAACCACCTTTGCCGGGAGTAACCCCGCCCACAACGTTGGTTCCATATTCTATCATTTGAGTGGCGTGAAATGTACCCTCCGTACCGGTAAAACCCTGTACAATAATTTTAGAATTTTTATTGACTAATACGCTCATGGCAATTGTTGACGTTAAATTTTAATTATGCGCAAAAATAGGGGGTTAAAGTGATAATGAGATGATGTGACTTTGTGTTTAGTAACATTCATTCAAATATATCAAAGCTGATAAAGCGAAAGTTTTCCTATCCTTTTAATTACATAATTTTTAGAATTAAAAATGTTTAAGAATTAATTTTCTTAAAACACCTTGTATGTATTATAAGGTAGTTGTAAAAAATAAAAGGACGTCCTCAATGAAGAGAACATCCTTTTATATATTTACAGAATAACTAACTTTATGACTAAGCAACCAGGTCTTCTACAAACTGGTTTACTTCGCCCACTCTCTTATAGTTAATGCTATAAAAGATAAATTTACCATCTCTCTGCGTAGTTACAATGCCTGCTCTGCGCAAAATGGCAAGATGTTGTGAAGCAACAGACTGTTCGAGTCTTAGCTTCACATAAATTTCTGTTACGGTCATCTTTTCATTTTCATCCAGTAGTTTAATCATTTGCTGGCGCAATTTGTGGTTCATAGCTCTTAGAACCAGGGCTGCCTTTTTTAAGTGCAAAAAATCGAGTTTGATAGAGCTGTTATTTTCTTTGTTAGAAATTGTAATGCTCTGGTTTGTTGTTACCATAAATTAATCTTTGGGGGGTTAAATAATAAAAAAAACTTCTGTAAATATAGAAAACGCTATTAATTTTCTTGCTTATTAAATTCTAAAATTTAGTTTAAAAAAACAAATATAACCACTTCTTTCTCATTTTACAAAAAAACCTTTAAAATAATCGGGATGTGAATATGTAACATCCGAAAATTTTTCTTTGTCATACGCAATTTTTGCAAGTTTTGATAAGTGAGTTGCATTGTGGTTAACGTCAACAAAGGAACTGTTAGGATGTTTCAACAGGGTTTTGATCTTTTGACTACCATTGCCAAAAAATATTATTTTGTTATTTTGTAAATGTTCAATGTAAAAACTTTCGTCCAAAACAACCGATGTGGGATTGACTATTTTGTTGTAATTACCGTCATAAAGAGCTGTAAAAACTTCCATGCGCCTTGCATCTATCATGGGGCAATATAATACACTGCATGGATCTTCTATTATGCTTTTTGCTGCAAGCACCATTACTTCCAATGTATTCACTAATATCAGCGGTTTAGACAGTGCATAACAAAACCCTTTTGCAGTCGCCATTCCTACTCTTAAACCTGTATAGCTTCCCGGTCCTGATGTGACTGAAAAGGCATCTGTTTCCGCCAGGCTTTTTCCTGCATTATTAAGTATTTGCTTAATTGCCTGATGAATAAAAGAAGCATGCTCTTTTTGATATTCACTTTCAAAAAAATCAATAATAATTTCATTTTCGCTCAGACAGACTGAAGCTTTTTCTGTAGCAGTATCAATATTAAATATTAAAGCCAAGGAGTTGGGTTAAAAAATTTTGATTATAGCAAAACAAACCAGCACCAATTTTTATTTTTAAAAAAAATTTGGATTTTTAATGCAAAAAAAGCCAATTTAGAGAAAATTTTAAAAGCATGAATAAAAAAATTATTCACACCGACAAAGCACCCTTGCCCATAGGGCCTTATAGCCAGGCTGTCCTGAGCAATAATACTTTATTTATCAGTGGACAAATTCCAATAAATCCTGAAACCAATGAAGTAGTAAGTAGCGACATAGAAGCCGAAACCCACCAGGTAATGCGAAACCTGGGTGAAATATTGAAAGAGGCAGGCATAAATTTTAATCATATCATTAAGACTACAATTTTTTTAAGCGACATGAGCTTATTTGGAAAAGTGAATGAAGTATATGGCTCTTATTTTTCTAACGACTACCCAGCCAGAGAAACAGTTGCAGTGAAAGGTTTACCCAAAAATGTAAATGTGGAAATAAGCATGATTGCAACTTTATAACTACTGTAATACAACGTTTTCATAAAATTGAAAAACGGCATTTTTTCATCATTAATTTTATTCTTTGGTAATCATTGAATTGTGTGAAGGGATAGTGAATTACAAAGTGCTTTGTTAAAAGGCTTGTGTTTGTAAATGGTAGCAATAGATGGCATCATTTTTTGATAAATTTAGAAAGATCAATCATTTGTATTTTTAACAGTTGAAAATATATAGTTAGTCATCAAAAATATTTTTTTTTTAAAATTTAAACCAATACACAAAATGGAAGGTAGAAAATACAAAGTTCTCTTGTGTGAGGACGACACTAATTTAGGAATGGTATTAAAAAATTTCCTGGAACTAAATGATTATGATGTCATTTTGGAAAGAGATGGCAGGCTTGGGCTTGCGGCATTTCAGCGAGAAAAATTTGACATTTGCCTGTTAGATGTAATGATGCCTCACATGGACGGATTTAGGCTTGCTGAAGAAATTCGCGATGTAGATCCTGATATGCCATTGTTTTTTCTAAGCGCAAAAACAATGAAGGAAGACATTATTGCTGGTTACAAACTTGGTGCTGATGACTATATCACAAAACCATTTGACAGCGATGTGCTGCTTCATAAAATTAAAGCGATCCTGAAACGAAACGAAGAAGAAAACCGCATTAATGAAAACATTGAATTTGACCTGGGAGGTTATCATTTCAATCCAAAATTGAGAGAGTTGATTTTTGGTGAAATCACACAAACATTGTCGCCCAAAGAAAATGATTTGTTGAAAATGCTTGCTGAACACAAGAATGATCTTTTGCCACGTGAGCAAGCTTTAAAAAGAATATGGGGAAGTGATACTTATTTCAACGGAAGAAGCATGGATGTTTACATTGCAAAGCTTCGCAAATACCTGAAGAGCGATTCAACCATTGAAATAGTGAATATTCATGGGAATGGATTTCGCCTGGTGGCTCCGGTAACCGAAGAGAAATAATTGCTATCAAAAATTATCTAAAAAGAAAAAAGCAGAATTTGATTTCTGCTTTTTTTGTTATTGCATTTGTAAGACAATTCAAATAAATATCAAACCTTAATTTTCCTGTTTGGTCAGCATATCTTTTTTTAGGTTTTCCCAAAAATCATCAAAAGATTGATGCTGATCGGTTTTCCATTTTTCTAATTTTATCAGCAGTTTTTCATTTCTTTCCTTTTTGGAAGAAGCAAAAAATTCCCTGATAAATGCTTCATCATTTTCGTGGGAAAGGCTATTGTACAACTGCTTCAGGCCTGTCTCTTTTTGCTGGTTGCTTTCCGAAATTTCTTTTTCCATTTCTTCTGTCAGCCTCACCTTTTCGTCATAGGTGCCAGATGGCAATAGGGTTTTGGCAAGCACAGGCATCAGCTCTATTAGCATAAGGATGATGACGATTAAAAAATAGCGCCATTGCAACGCTGCATTGCTTTTCACCAGGTTGTTCAGGGCTTCTATGCGGGTTAGGAAACCATTGTTTAGCAATGCTGCAAATGACTCGTTTTCTTTATTAGCCGAAATCCTAATGGCGGTCAGGCTGCTGTCTGCAATCTTTATTTCAGGCTGCATAATAGCCGCCATATTTCTATAGTCCGAATCCAGTTTTTCATAAGACATTTTTTTCGCCAGGGCAATGTTTTTAATGCCTATTTTTCCACTTCCGCCGGTTCCATCTATCTCTTCCAAAAATTGTTGGCGTGCTGTGGACACTTCACTGTACTTACTATCCAATTGTTGTTGCAATTGCTCTCTTTTAGTTTGAAGAGTTGTTTTTTGATTACTGAAAAGTGAATCCAACTGTTGTTGCTTCATTCGCTTTTTCCCCTCATTATCCAACGATGCCTGCAGTTTAATTTCCTTATCAAACATATATAAAATGGCGGGCTGCGCCATGAAGGTACCAAGAGTAATGGCCAATACACTTCTCAAAAGAAGTGGCAGGATTTTATTTTTATTAAACTTATTCATTCCCTTAATCAGCGCACGGTCTATGGTTAAAATAATGAAGCCCATGAACAGGCCTAAAGCCACGGAAAAAAACCAATTGTCGGTGATTGTAGTCCAGAAATAAGTCCAGGCAAGTGTGGCAAAACCCCAGGTAGCCAGCACTGTCATGCCTATTATTTTGTAACGGTTTCGGTCCACCACACATGGCAAGATCAGCTCTTTTTCTGCCGTACTTAACCACCATAAAAACTTGTCGGACAGCGCAGATGTATATTCTTCCCTCTGCGAGAGGGTAGAAATGTTTTTGGACATACTAAACGTTTTAAAGTAAAAATCTGAATGGTTGAAGTTGAGATGAACGCTTAGATAATTAAAACAGAAAATTAAGCACATAACAGCTTCCCATTTTCCTGTTCACATCTTTTATCTATTATTTAACTGTGAAGACGGATAAAATTGAGATTTATTTGTTGGCTTTATTTTATTGAATGGTTGAAAACTGGAGAAATTAAGAATGTCTTATTCATCCCGTAATGAAAGTTCAATGCCTCTATTTCCTGGCTATTTCCGGCTAATTGCCAGTTAATTGTTCCTACTTTTTTACCCCTACCTTTGCCGCCTAATTTTTTATAAATATTATGAAGACTGATAAAAATACGGTCGCTGGTTTTGTACTTATAGGATTACTTTTCATCGGCTATTTTTGGATGACGGGCAAGCAACAGCAAGCACTGCAACTGGAGAAAAAAAGACAGGAAGATTCCCTCGCCAAAATAAAGGCCCTGATGCCGGTAAAGTTTGATTCTGCCACTCTTGTTTTAGATTCTTTAAGAAAAGATTCTGCAAACAGCATATTGAATGCAGGCAGTTTTCAGGCCGGTGCCAATGCTCATGAGCAACTGACTGAAATAGATAATGGCCTCATTAAAATTACGTTTACGAACAAAGGAGGGCAGCCCAAAAGAGTTGAACTGAAAAAATATAAATCTTATGACAGTGCCAATGTAGTGATGGCTGGTTCTGCTTTTGACAACATTTCATACACCATCAACACATCTGCAACACAGGCTGCACCTACCGGTAATTTGGTGTTTGCCCCACCAGTCATTACTAAAAGCGCAGACGGCACACAAACGCTGAATTATGTACTTGCGGGTGAAGACGGGCAGAGCATCACTCATCAATATATCATAAAGCCCGACAGCTACATGATTGATTGGAATATTGTTTTGAACGGGGTAAACAAATTACTAACCGGCAATACACTCAACCTGAGCTGGCAAGTGCAGGAAAACAAGCAACAAAGCGACATCAAATATGAAAGGATGCAATCGCGGATATGCTTTGTGGAAGATGGAAATTATGACTATAAAAACGCCGCCACCGGGGCAACCCGCAGTTTTGAGAAACCTGTACATTGGCTGGCCGTAAAACAGCAATTCTTCAATTCTACACTCATTGCAAAAAACAATTTTTCCGCAGGCGAAGTCAGCATGGTTGTGACAGACGATACCAGCAATATAGTCGGCAAAGCCACTGCCAATATGAAGTTACAACTGCCGTCGGCAGCTTCTGCCACCATACCTATGGCATTATACTATGGCCCCAACGATTACAAAATGCTAAAAACCTATGACCTGAAAATGGAGGGTATTGTAGATTTAGGTTCGGGCATTTTTTCGTTTGTCAAATATATTAACCGTTTTATCATCATCCCGGTTTTCGGCTTTTTTGCCGGGTTCATCAGCAACTATGGTTGGGTCATTGCTTTGCTTACACTCTTCATCAGGCTGGTTACTTCACCACTTACTTATACAAGTTATCTGAGTGGTGCCAAAATGAAAGTCCTCCGACCTGAACTTGACATCATCCGCAAAAGATTGGGCGATGATCAACAGGCATTTGCAGTTGAGCAGATGAAATTATTCCGTGAAGCTGGCGTAAACCCGCTTGGAGGCTGTATTCCCGCATTGCTACAGATACCTATATTCTTTGCCTTGTACAGTTTTTTTAATTCGGAAATTGCCTTGCGGGGACAAAGCTTTCTTTGGGCCAAAGATTTGTCAAGCTACGACGTATTTTATCACCTGCCTTTCTCTGCCCCCTTTGGTTATGGCGACCATGTCAGTTTGTTTACACTCACAGCAGTCCTTACCAGTTTCCTTATTTCCATTTACAACATGAGCATGACACCCGATAGTGGCAACCCGGTCATGAAGTACATGCCTTATATTTTCCCGTTCATTTTATTGTTTATTTTCAACAGGCTTCCATCGGCTCTTACATGGTATTATACTGTATCCAATTCCATTACACTCATTCTCCAGTTTGTAATTCAGAATTACATTATCAACCACGATAAAATACTGTCGAAAATGGAGGAAACACGGAAAAAGCCCAAAACAAAATCCAAATGGCAGCAGAAATATGATCAGGTAATGGATTCGCAAAAAAAACTACAGGACATGAAACAAAAGTCTGACAACAGGAAATGACGTTAATTTAAGTTAAACAAAAGCCCATGCAATCTGCGTGGGCTTTTTTGTTTATTATTGGCATAGAATTTCGTTTTCTTACTCAAAATAAAACAATGAAAAAAATATACGCTACAATTGCATTTACAGCAATGATTTTAAGTCATGTACTGGCTCAGGAAGCCAAACAAATTTCGGATTGTGCAGTCAGTTTCGATGTGTCTGTGCAGGATTCAAAAGCTGATCCTGCAATTGTGAAAGCGATGTCAGGAGCTGTTAAAACACTTTACATCAAAGGGTCAAAAAGCCGCAGCGACCTGGAAACACCAGGCTTTAAGCAAACAACCCTCTTTGATACAAAAACAGATAGTACTGTTGTATTAAGAGAGCTCGGAAACAGCAAGTACATTACATATCTCAATGCCGCACAACGAAAAGACAAAAACAAAAAGTATGAAGGGATTCACTTTGCCAATACAACTGAAAGAAAGACAATACTCGGTTATGATTGCAAAAAAGTGATTGCACAATTGGCAGATGGTTCAACCTACAATGTTTATTATACTTCAGCAATAATTCCTACGAACAATGAATATGAATATCAGTTTAGAAATTTGCCAGGGTTTGTGCTCGAATATGAAACTGAATCAGAAAATGGAAAAATGAAGGTGAAATATGCGGCTTCAAAAATTACTTTAACACCAGTGCCAAATGCAAAATTTGATGTGCCTAAAAGTGGTTATAGAATTTTATAGAGTAAGAATGAATCAGAAAAACTATCTTAATTCAGCTACAGGCGGTTTAAATTTAGGTACGCTTATTTTATGTTTATAAGGATAAATATAAGTGGTATTCCCTTTCTCATAGCGCATCATTGAATTTAACGTAATGTCGCCGTTTACTTCTTTTTTCTGGTTAATAAATTGGAAACCTTTGAAAGCAAAACCAGCTCTTATAGAAAAAGGGGAAGCTGTTTTGTAAAAATTTTTATTGAAGTTTTTAAGAGAAAAAATAGTGTTTGATCTTTTGTCAGAACTACCTGTAAAAGAGGCCAAAGATATTTGCGCTATGCAAATCATGATAGTGGCGATTATTAGCTTTTTGAATTTTTCAGGTTTCATAACACGATGGTTTTTGCAAATTTAATTAATTTCTGTGAAAAATTTAACAACTATTCATTTTATTTATTTCAAACGCTAAAAA
Source organism: Segetibacter sp. (assembly GCA_043733905.1). Lineage (GTDB taxonomy): Bacteria > Bacteroidota > Bacteroidia > Chitinophagales > Chitinophagaceae > Segetibacter. The sequence goes on along the minus strand of JAYTGA010000189.1, from coordinate 13,315 downwards.
TTAAATATTGTTACAAAAATTTTTTTTTATTTCCAACCTGGCATAACTTTCCTAAAGTTTTATAAAACAATGGGCGAACATTCATCATATAGAGAAGACAAGGAGGAACTTCGGGAGTTGCTGCGGCAATACGAAAATTTAAGGACAGGACGGCAACATGCCTTTCTGGAGGAAGATGCTTTTGAGCGTGTTATTGACCATTTTGACGAAAAAGATGATCTGGCTAAAGCTATGGAAGCTGCAGATTTCGCTATTGAGCAATTTCCTTACTCATCCATGCTGATGATAAAAAAAGCTGACCTTTTGCTGGCGGGCAGAAAGTATTGGGAGGCTCTGCAAATACTGGAAAGAGCCGAATTGTTTGACAGCAGCGACATCAATTTATTTATTCTGAAAACAGATGCCTACCTGGCATTGGATCAGCAAAGCAAAGCAGTTGAATTGCTTGAAGATGCCCTTCTGCAATTTGAAGGAGATGAGCGGATCGAACTTTTATTTGAACTGGCTGATGTGTATGATGACTATGAGGAATTTGACAAAGTGTTTGACTGCCTGAAAATAATACTTGAAGAGGAACCAAACAATGAAGAGGCATTGTACAAAATCTGTTTTTGGACAGACTTTACTGGCCGCAATGAAGAAAGTATAAAATTACACCTGCACATCATTGACGAATTTCCTTACAATGAATTGGCTTGGTTCAACCTGGGTGCGGCATATCAGGGTCTAAAGTTTTATGAAAAATCAATTGATGCATACCTATATGCAATTACCATAGATGAAAAATTTGATTACGCTTATCGCAACATGGGTGATGCTTATTTGAGACTTAGGAAGTTTAAGGAAGCGATAGAAGTGTTGGAAAAAGTGCTGGAACTGAGCAGACCTGAAGACGTGATTTATGAAGCCATTGGTCATTGCTATCACAAACTTGGAAATTTTGCCCAGGCTCGTTTTCATTACCGCAAAGCATCGCACCTCAATCCTGAAGATAGTAAATTATATTACAAAGTTGCCCTCACATACATTAATGAAGAACAGTGGGAGAGTGCCGTAAAACAATTGGAAAGCGCTATGCGAATCCATCGCAATACTCCGGAATATAACCTGGCGATGGGAGAGTGTAAAATGCAGCAAAACCTATACAAAGAGGCGATTCAGTATTTTGGAAATGTCGTTCGCAGCCGGCCTAAAGGATCCGCAGGCTGGAACGCACTGATCAAGTGCCTTTTCAAAGCAGAGTTTTTTGAAGAGGCAATGGACCAGAGCCTTGAAGCCATGAAAATGACTGAAGGAAAACCTCTTTTTGCTTACTATTATTGTGGTTGCCTATTCGCATTGAAGAAAAACCGTGAAGCTATTTTGCAACTTGAACAGGCCATGGAAAAATCTCCTAAACAGGTAAAAAAACTGATAGAATTATATCCTTCTGTGCTACAGAACCAGCAAGTGGTTGATGTAATAGCAAGATTTAAAAAATCAAAAAGAAGTAATTAATTTTTTCCTTTCTTTTAAATTTGTAGCGTCGGTGGCTTCATTTTTAAAACTATTTCAAGAAACCTTTTACGGTTTTTAAATTTTCTTATTAGCACCAATCTTTTCCCGTTACTTTGCGGCTCTATTTTTACTTCAAATATTTGAATAAACACACAATATATTTATGGCAACAACATCGGACATTAGCCGTGGAATGATTTTAAAACTTGATGGCAGCCTTTACACAGTTGTAGAATTCGGGCAAAATAAAACAGCCCGTGCCGCAGCCAAATTTTGGGCTAAATTGAAAGGCCTGGACAACAACAGGAGTATTGAACATACTTGGAACAGCGGCGACACGGTTTATCCTGTAAGAGTGGAAAAAAAGCCTTACCAGTTTTTATATAAGGATGAAAGCGGTTTTAATTTTATGGATAATGAAACGTTTGAACAGCTTTCAATAGGCGAAACAATGATTGATGCCCCACAGTTTCTGAAAGACGGGCAGGAAGTGGCTGTTTTAATAAATACAGAAACGGAGCAGCCCATGAGCGTGGAACTGCCCGACAAAATTGTGATGCTGGTTACCTACAGCGCACCGGGCTTGAAAGGAGACACCGCCACCCGCACATTGAAACCTGCAACTGTAGAAAGTGGAGCAACTGTAATGGTTCCATTATTTGTTAACGAAGGGGAACGTATTAGAATCAACACCAAAAATGGTGAATATGTGGAAAGGGTAAAGGAATAATAGTTTGATCAAATTAAATAATTTTAGCAGCCAAAGGCTGCTTTTTTTATTTAATATTAATAATAAAAAAGGAAAAAGAAAACAATAAGATTATGCTAATAGTAAGAAATGTATTCATTTTTTTTGTTTTATTGATAGTAACCACAAATTGACTAACTTTGATTTGTTTTAAATTCAATACTTAGAAGATTCACTAGCCCTGCCATTCTCCAAAATGCTTTTAAATTATGTAGCCCAATATTACAAGTATGTATTAATAACTCTTTTATTCATTATTTTTTTCAAAATAGTGCTTTCATATTCTTTTAATGAAAAAATAAGGGGTCTACAAGGGATTTTGTATGCCATATTTAAGTGGTATGGACAACAGGAGCAGGAAATGGAAGATGATGAAACACGTAAAATTATTATGAGATTTCATAATATTGTTACCTTATTCATGTATGTTATTATTATTCTCCTCTTTATTTTTTCAATGTTATCAAAGCTTTTGCCTCATTAAAAGATTAGGGGCAAACCATAAAGCCTGTTTATTTTTGTTTTAAAATTTTTTCCTAAAATGTCAATTGTTGTAGAAAATCTTGTAAAAAATTATGGCCAACAAAAAGCTGTAAATAAAATATCTTTTTCTATAAAAAAAGGGGAAATTGTTGGTTTCCTGGGACCTAATGGTGCGGGTAAGTCCACTACTTTGAAAATGATAACCAGTTACTTAAACCCTGATAGCGGCAGCATAAAAGTTTGTGGTGCCGATGTGTCAACTGATATCATTTCTGCCAAAAGAAAAATTGGTTATTTGCCGGAAGCCAACCCGCTTTACTTTGACATGTATGTGAAGGAATACCTTGATTTTGCAGCAGGCATTCACGGGGTATCTAATAAGCAAAGCCGGATTAAGGAAGTGATAGAACTGACCGGACTAACCATTGAACAGAAGAAAAAAATAGGGCAATTATCAAAAGGATATAAACAAAGAGTTGGCCTGGCCGCTGCCCTCATACACGACCCCGAAGTCCTGATTCTTGATGAACCTACCACCGGTTTAGATCCCAATCAAATCATTGAAATAAGAAGTGTCATTAAAAAGCAGGGTTCCAGCAAAACGGTCTTGTTTTCTTCCCACATATTGCAGGAAGTGCAGGCTATCTGCGACCGGGTCATGATTATTAACAAGGGCGAACTTGTGGCAGATGATAGCCTGGCAGCTCTGCAGGAAAAGACTACCACCAATTTTGTCAAAATTACTTTCAAAGAAATGGTTGAGCCTTCATTGTTTTCTACCATAATTGGGGTAAATAAAATTTACCAGGCAGACCGACAGACCTGGCAATTGGAAACAGATATGCCTGCTGAAGTAAAAAAGCATTTGCTGGAGCTAAGTTTGCAACACGGGTTGAATATTGTTTCTTTGCAAACCGAAGGAAACAGTCTTGAAGAGATTTTTAAGAAGCTGACGAAAGACAACAACTAAGTTTTTTATGCTAAAATGAAATTTTATGGGCGCAAGAAAAATGTATGAAGAACAGTTAATGGAAATTGTAAAGGAGATTTCGGAGATTAATTTACCCCGTTTCATTTCTATGGCCGCTTCTTTTAAAGAAGAAGATAAAGCACAACAACTTGCAGCCTCGAAGGGAGAATTGAACTCAAATAAGGCTGCCCCATACTTTTCCGAAGATTTTACTGAAAGAAAAAAACGTAAAAATGCTATTTATGAAATATGCGGTAAATATGCTTATATACCAACATCTTCAGAAGAATTTGCGAAGCGTAAAGAAGAAGAAAAAAAATTAGACCGCTGATTATCTATGAATGTCTATGTTTTAGATGCCTGTTCATTAATAGCCTATTTGCGAAAAGAAAAAGGTCGAGAAGTTGTTACTGCACTTTTTGAAAACGCTGAACAATCGGAATTAAAAATATTGTTGCATGCTGCAACTCTTTCAGAAGTTTATTATGATTTCTGGAAAGTTTATGACAAGCAAGCTGCAGATACTTTTCTTTTTGATCAACAATTTTTACCATTCCAAATAGTTGATATAGTAACTATAGACTTAATAAAAGAAATCGGCTACTTCAAAACCAACTACAAAATATCATTTGCAGACAGTTTTGTTTTAGCAACTGCAAAATTGAACAACGCTAGGATAGTAACATCAGACCATCACGAATTTGACCCCATAGAACAAAATGGAGATGCAACATTTGAATGGATAAGATGATTTTAAAAAATATAATCACTCACAAACCATAAAATACTATGAGCTACATTTCTGACATTCATGCACGGCAAATACTAGATAGCCGCGGCAATCCTACTGTGGAAGTAGATGTAATAACCGACAACGGAATAATTGGCCGTGCAGCAGTACCAAGCGGAGCCTCCACAGGCATTCACGAAGCGGTGGAACTGCGGGACAACGACAAAAGCGTCTATGTAGGAAAGGGTGTTCTGAAAGCAGTTGAAAACGTAAATGAAAAAATAGCTGAACATTTGCTGGGATGGCCAGTCAATGACCAGTCTGGCATTGACAAAAAGTTGTTGGAACTGGACGGAACCGATAATAAAGGAAATTTGGGCGCAAATGCACTTTTGGCAGTGAGCCTGGCCGTGGCAAAGGCTGCAGCACAGGAAAGCAACCTGCCCCTCTTTAAGTATATTGGAGGTGTCAATAGCACAGTAATGCCCATTCCGCTTATGAATATATTAAACGGTGGCGCACATGCCGACAACAAAATTGACTACCAGGAATTCATGATTGTGCCGGTGGGTGCCGAAACTTTTAGCGAAGGTCTACGTTGGGGAGTTGAAATTTTCCATCAGTTAAAAACTGTTTTAAAGAAAAAAGGATACAGCACAAACGTGGGCGATGAAGGTGGATTTGCCCCAAACATACAAAGCAATGAGGAGGCCATAGAAACAGTTCTCTTAGCTATAGAAGCCGCAGGTTACAAAGCAGGTGAGCAAATAGGCATTGCCATAGATGCAGCCACCAGCGAAATGTGGAAGGCAGATGAAAAAGTCTATCACTTTCACAAAAGCGATGGTAAAAAATATACTATTGATGAAATGGTCAGTTACTGGGTAGAGTGGGTCAGTAAATATCCAATCATCAGCATTGAAGATGGAATGGCCGAAGAAGACTGGGAGGGATGGAAAAAACTAACTGATGCACTGGGCAGTAAAGTGCAATTGGTAGGCGATGATCTTTTTGTGACCAATACCAAAATATTGCAAAGAGGAATAGATAATGGAATAGCCAACAGCATTCTGATAAAAGTGAACCAGATTGGAACGCTTACAGAAACAATCAATGCTGTTCAGCTTGCACAAATGAATGGCTACACCACTATAATGAGCCACCGAAGCGGCGAAACGGAAGATACGACCATAGCAGACCTGGCAGTGGCTCTAAATTGTGGGCAAATCAAAACCGGCAGTGCAAGCCGAACAGATAGAATGGCGAAATATAATCAATTGTTACGGATAGAAGAAATGCTGGGCGAAAACGCTATTTATCCAAAGGGTAGGTTCAAATTCAGCAAGTGATATTTTGAGGTTAGCAGATGATTAAAGGTATTGGAGTATTTGCTTTTTCCATTAAATTAAAAAACAGTTTTTGCTATATTGTTTTTTATTAGCTTTACATGATAATAACATTGTTTGATGCAAAAATTTCTGGGGTTTTTAAATGTCGTTGGAAATAAGTATGTAATTTCTCTGACAGTATTTATTATCTGGATTTCATTTTTTGATCGAAATGATTTGTTTACCCAGTATGATCGGAAACAGGAGTTGAAAAAATTACAGACAAGCACCTCATTTTATGAAAATGAGATAACAGGAACCCGCAAAAACCTGTCTGAGTTAAATAATGATCCTGCAGTTCTTGAAAAAATGGCAAGAGAAAACTTTTTTCTAAAAAGAAACGATGAAGAGGTGTTTATTGTTGTGGATAGCAGCAGCGGAAAAAATAAAATTAGCACAACAATAATGCAATGATTAATGCGTTTTTAATGTCGGGAATAATAGTAAAAACGAGGCAAAATATGACAAGCATGATGAACTACACAACAGAAGATTTGATTAGGTATCTGTACAACGATTGTTCAGAACAGGAATCAATAGACATGGAAAAGGCAATACAGCAAGACTGGGATCTGAGAGATGAGTATAACGCCTTGAAAGAATCTATGCAGCAATTAGACAACATGATAGAAAAGCCAAGAGCTAAGTCTGTCCTGGCAATTCTTAATTATGCAAAGTCTTCCGGCGTTGTAGAACATTCGTAAAATAAGTTGTTCATTTTTTTTAAACCCGTATCTTCAATTTTAGTTTATGACTAAGAGAGAAAGATACGGGTTTGTTATTCAATTTTTTTTGGAAAATGCCCCTGAAGCAGAAACAGAACTTAACTATGAAAATTCGTTTCAGTTGTTGGTAGCGGTCATACTTTCAGCGCAATGCACAGATAAGCGGATCAATATAACAACACCTGCCATATTTGAGCGTTATCCTACAGTTGAAAAGCTTGCCAAAGCAGGCTTTGACGATCTTTTCACTCTTGTCAAAAGCATATCGTATCCTGGAAACAAAACCCGTCATCTGATAGGGATGGCAAATTTGGTTGTAGAAAAATTTAACGGACAGATACCACTAACAGTAAAAGAATTAATTACTTTGCCGGGGGTAGGGCGAAAAACTGCCAACGTGATTACTTCCGTTATTGATCAGCAACCAAACATGGCGGTAGACACTCATGTATTTAGAGTAGCTGCAAGAATAGGGCTTACCCAAAACGCAAAAACCCCTTTGGCAGCAGAAAAACAATTAGTCACTCATTTGCCTGTTGAATACATTCACCAAGCGCATCATTGGCTAATACTGCACGGAAGGTATATATGCGTGGCAAGAAGTCCAAAATGCAGCGAATGTGGATTAAAAAAGGTCTGCAAATACTACCTTTTAATAAATAAATAATGATGAAAAGGGAAAAAAGTCTTAAATTTTCGTTTTTTTGTGAAATAATGTTGAAACCACTTTTATGAAGACAGGGAAGTTTTTATTGTTGCTGTTGATTTGTGCTGTTTTTTCTTTGAAAAAAAGTAATGCCCAATATTATTTTTACAACGATGGTTACTACGACCGGGACGTTGTATTTGAATTTGGAGGCGGCGTGGGTCTTATGAGCACCGTTAGTGATGTGGGAGGTGCTAATAGCGATACAAAGATTTACATCAATGAAATGAAAAATTTCAAGTTAGCTGGTGGTTTGTACATGGGTATCATGTATCAAAATTTCCTCGGCTTACGTTTTGAAGGCACCTGGGGATCGGTAAAGGCAGATGATAAGCAAATACTATCAACAACTTCAGGCAATCTTGTCAGCAAAAGAAATAGAAACCTAAATTTCAAAAGCAGAATAGGCGAGGTGGCTTTGATGGCAGAATTTCATCCATTGCAACTGAAGTATTATGATGATGGACCTCCGCTGCTATCTCCTTATGCCTTGGCTGGTATAGGATATTTTTGGTTTAATCCACAAACTGAAATTGGCGGAAAAAACATTGATCTGCAACCTTTGCACACGGAAGGGCAAGGGTTTGATGAATATCCTGACCGACATCCTTACAACCTTTCTTCCGTTAATGTCCCCATTGGAGTAGGATTGAGGTATGAATTATCGCCTATTTTCAATTTGCGATTAGAGTTTTTGCACCGCATCCTCTTTACTGATTATTTGGACGATGCAAGCAACCGTTACTATGTGAATTCTAATTTGTTTGCAAAATATTTGTCGCCAAGAGATGCTGCATACGCAAAGGCATTGTCTAATCCCAGTTTGAATGGTAAAATACCCGCAAGAAGGGGCAATCCTGATGATAATGATACCTATATGTCCATCAATCTTAAAATTGGAATTGTATTAGGCCGTCAAGCCAGGTATTAAAAAATATTTCCAGTAAAAGAAATAAAAAATGGTGGCCGCAAAAGCTACCATTTTTTATTTATGCAAAATTTTGGGCAGGCCAACATTTTGATAGACTTTTAGGAATCATTTTTTGATAGAATTACTTTTTTAGTGAATTACCTGAATCAATATAAAAGCTTTGTCAACAGTCATTATCTGACCGAAGGTTTAAGAATGACAGCAGGTGTTATTCTTCCAGCTTTGGTACTCGGTTATTTTGGTTACATGGTTATTGGCATTGCATTGTCAATAGGTGCACTGATGGTGAGTGTTACAGATAGTCCAGGGCCGGTTCATCACAGGCGAAACGGGATGGCTGTCTGCCTTATTTTCATTTTTGCAGGCGCACTTGTCACGGGATTGATGACAAAGTCCACAGTTCTTCTTGCCATTTTCGTAAGCATTAGTTGTTTCTTCTTCAGCATGATTACCATTTTTGGCAGCAGGGCTGCATCTATTGGTACAGCTTCAATGATTATTATCACCCTTACCATAGACCCTAAAAAACATTTGAACACACCTGTTGATGCATTGGTCAATGCACTCTATGTAGCATCAGGCGGCATTTGGTACATGTGTTACAGCCTTTCGCTCTACAATTTCAGGCCATACCGGCTAGCTCACCAGGCACTGGGCGATTGCATAGAGGCAACGGCTGAATATTTGCAATTGCGGGCAAATTTGTACAAAAAGAATGCGAATGATGATCTCCTTTTCAAACAAATATTGAATCAGCAGGCAGTGGTGCAGCAAAAACAAAATGATTTATCCGAGCTTTTGTTTAAAACCCGCAGCATCAGCAAGGATTCAACCGTAGAAGGGCGGTCACTCGTTATGATGTTTCTTGACCTGTCGGATATTTTTGAGAAAATAATGACCAGCCACCAGCAGTATTCTTTATTGCACCAATATTTTGATAAAACGGATATTTTACCTGATTTTGAACACGTTGTTACCACACTTGCAAGCGATCTGAAAGAGGTGGGCATTGCAGTAAAAAGCGGTGAACCCGCCAAACCTTTTACAAGGATTTTTACGGAAATAGAAACGTTAAGCAAAAAATTGGACGACTTACGTCACAACTATTTAAAACCCGATAACATTGAAGGATTCATCAGCCTGAGAAGGATATTGCAAAACATACAAGACATTGCCGACCGAACAAAAATATTGCAGCAATACAGCACTTATGACAAATCACTTGCTAAGAAACAACCAGATATAGACATCACAAAATTTATTGGTTCACAGGAAATTTCTTTTGATTTGCTATGGAGCAACCTGACATTGAAGTCGGATTCATTCCGCCACGCTATCAGGGTTAGCATAGCTGTTTTAGTAGGGCTTCTAGTTGCCAGGTTATTCAGCATCGGCCACAGTTATTGGGTTTTGCTCACCATTATTGTGATATTAAAACCCGCATACAGCCTCACTAAAACAAGGAATGGACAAAGGCTTGCAGGAACTATCCTGGGTGTTTTGGCAGGCGTATGCATTTTGTATGTGACCAGCAGCAGCAAGGTGTTGCTGGCACTCCTTATCTTGTTTATGCTGGGAAGTTTCAGCACCATGCGCCGCAACTACTTTATCAGTGTTTTATTCATGACACCTTACCTCGTCATTTTCTACCACCTGCTCAGTCCCGGTGATTTTTATATCCTTTTAAAAGACAGGGTCATAGACACAATTGTCGGTTCTGTCATCGCTTTTGCAGCCAGTTATTTGCTGTTTCCTTCGTGGGAAAAAGATAAAGTCAGACCTGCTATGATCACCATGCTGACAGAGGTCCGAAACTATTTTTTACTTTTTGCAGAAGGCATTAAAGGCAGTGAAATCAACAATGTAGCCCTGCAAATGGTGCGTAAGAAAACATTGGTTGCTCTCGCTAATTTATCAACTGCTTTCAATAGGATGATGTCTGAGCCGGAAAGCAGGCAGCAAGGCCCGGAGCTGCTTCACAGGTTTGTTGTACTCAATCATTCACTCACTTCATACATTGCAGGCTTTGCCCAAAATGTCCAACAGCAGCATGGTTTTTCGGCACAAGATCTGGCAGAGGTGATAAAAGATATTGATGGCTATCTTAATCATGCAATTCAAAACCTGGGTAATCATCATGGACAAATACTACCGCTGTATGAAAAACCATCTCAAAGAAAAATGAATGAAATAGCCAATCAATTGCTGGAAAAAAGAAGAGCAGAAATAAAAAATGGCTGGACAGACACTGAAACCCGCATCACACTTTCAAAAGTAAAACCTGTGGTAGATCAGCTCAACCTTGTTTACAACGTGGCGGTTGATATTGACAAAGTTTCCAGGGCTTATATTGAGAAAGTTTTAGCATGACCAGACCATTTAAAGTAAATTCATGTTTTCTCATTTTTTATTCGAAATGCGATGATAATATTTGAAACGATCATCAAAAAATTTGATGAGCAGGGCGAAAAAACCGGCTGGACTTACATAGAAATACCCGGTGACATTGCGCAGCAAATGATGCCTGGAAATAAAAAAGCTTTCAGGGTAAAAGGAAAATTGGACAATCATTCTTTTGCAGGAAATAGCCTACTACCTATGGGTGATGGCGATTTTATCATGGCATTGAATGCCGCCATGAGAAAGGATTTGCGAAAGCCATGTGGAGCCATGTTGAGTGTAAAAATGGAAGCAGATAAAAGCCCTGTAACCCTTTGCCCGGCCTTACTTGAATGCCTGGCCGATGAACCTGCTGCTTTGGCCTATTTCAATAAAATACCTCCATCGCACAGAAAATATTATAGCAACTGGATAGAAAGCGCAAAGACTGAAATGACAAAGGCAAAGCGAATAGCTAAAGCGGTCACTGCCTGTTCAAAAGGATGGAACTATGGGGAAATGATCAGATCGTTAAAAAAAGATGCTTACTGATATTTTTTATTCCCTGTGGTCTTTGTAAACTTTGAGGGGGAGAGCATTTTTTAGTATTATCAATTCTTCGCTGTTCAACATTGGCACCTTCAAAACATTCAATGCTTCCCAAAGTTGCGCCATTGTTCGGATGCCCACAACCGGTGAATTAATAGCAGCGTTTTGCAAAACAAACTGAATGGCCGTCTGTGCCATACTGCGTTCTCTGTCCGATAGTTTCGCAACAGTCGCCGCCATCTGTTCTACCTCCTCTTTTGTATAATCTAAATATTCTTTAGCAGGCTTATCAACAAGCAACCCCCCGGCGATGGTTCCCCTTGCAAGCACGCCGATTTTATTTTTATGGAGCAGTTGCAGACAGCTTTCTTCCGGCCTTCTGTCCAGCAGGCTATACTGCATCATCACACTTGCCAGGCTGCTGCGTTTCACATACTCCTGAATCACGTTTGGCCTGATAGACGATATACCGTAATATCGGATTTTGCCTTGTTGCTGCAGGGTTTCAAAGGCTTCAATCGTTTCATCAATCGGATCTTCAATTGTTCCGCCATGCAGTTGATAGAGGTCTATGTAATCTGTTTTTAAGCGCTTCAGGCTGTCTTCGCAGGCTTTTAAAAGATAGGCTTTGCTGGCATTCCATTTCCATCCGCTGCCGTTAGGATTTGGTTCGTTGCCTCCTTTGGTGGCCAGGATTATTTTTTTTCTAAAAGGTCTTAATACTTTTCCAACAAGCATTTCATTTTGGCCTGCATCATAAACATCGGCGGTGTCAAAATAATTGATCCCGTTTTCATAAGCCGTTGTCAGCAGCTTTTCTACCTCCGCATATTCACCTTTTAGCGACATGCAACCGAAGCCCGTTTTGCTGATGTTAAGAGACGATTTGCCAAGCTGTTGATACTCCATATTGTTGTGTTTTTTACTCCCGGTTTTATTTGCTTTGCAAAGCATTGGCCAGCATCAAAATCATGTTGCAGTTTTCAATGTATTTGCTATAATTGATCTTGTCAACTGTGTCCGATGGCTGGTGATAATCTGCATGGTCTTCTACACCGATGTAGAGGAAAGGAATGTGCGCTTTATGAAAAATATAATGATCACTTTGGTTTGTCCAGTCGTCCTGGAAAGACCCTGAATCGTGACCGGCCAGCAGTTGAACGGTCGTCTTAGTCTTTACTTCATCCACGGCAAAAGCCAATGCAGGATAGTGTTTCAGCCCACAGGCATATATTTCATTCTTATCGCTCCGGGCTATCATGTCCAGGTTCAGGTTCAGTTTTATGTTCTCTTGTTTCACGCCTTGCGGCAAATGGCTCACAAAATAATCGGCACCCTCAAGCCCCGTTTCTTCCCTGTCAAAAGCTGTAAAAATGATTGAATACGCCGGTTGATTTTTGGAATAATATTTAGCCAGTGCCAGCAGACATGCAACGCCACTTGCGTTATTATCTGCACCATAGTAAGTAGTTCCGTCGCCCTTCTTCCCCAAGTGGTCGTAGTGAGTACTGATGACGATGAAACTGTCAGCATATTTCTTGCCTTTTATGTAGGCAATAATATTTTTTCCTTCGGTAAAACCGTCAAGACTTTTTCCGCTAAATAATTGAACCAGGCTGTTATTAAAACGATCAGTATCAGACATTCTTTAATCGTGTAAAATTCTTTGCACAGCAGCTTCATGCCCCTTTGATCCCGGCTTTCGCCCCTCGCAAGTGTCAGATGCAAGAAACTGGAGTTCATGAATGATAAACTGGCTGTCGAGCAGTCTGTCGGCCTTTATTCGGGATACAATGAATTCTTTTTTAGGAGTGTTTTCTAAATGCTTTTCTTTTTTACCAGACTGGCAATCCACCAAGAAAAAAGCAAAAAGAAGAATGGAAATCCGCATGATTATAAAATTAAAAAATAAGCACGAAACGAGTTTATTTACAAGTTGAAGCCATCTGTTTTAAAAAAAGAAAAAGTTTTTTTGGTAAATATACTTCAACATGTACTTTTGCCGCGGAGAGCTGGCAGAGTGGTCGATTGCGGCAGTCTTGAAAACTGTTGACTGTTACAGGTCCGGGGGTTCGAATCCCTCGCTCTCCGCACAAAGGTCTGAAGAGACCTTATTTAGTGTGTCCGGCATGTTAATAAACTATAGGGTGCAAGTCCCGAACACACTTTACAGTAGGGAGTGTTAGCCAAGAGCAAGGGTGTCGTGTGC
>JAYTGA010000188.1:0-4161 GCA_043733905.1 Segetibacter sp. | reverse complement strand
ATAAGGTAAAATTAAACTGAATTTTTTGTGTAAGTCTTCATCGCTAAACATAATCAACTCTTTGAAACAAATGTACTACTTATTTTTTAACAATTACTTAATTGATGCTGTATGCCTTGAAAGTCAGGGCAGATATGATGGCGCATATTACCTAGCGGGCTATACTACAGAATTGTTAATTAAAGCGAAGGTTTGTAAAAATCTTGGCATTGACGACTTTTTCGACTTTGATAATACGGCAAGAAAAACCAAAATTAAGAGTGAGGTTTTAAGGCCATTTAAAGTACATGACTTAGAGCAGCTTCTAATTTTATCTGGTGTATATTCCGATTTTGAAAAAATGTTGGTTGACGTAGATTTTGGGGCTGCATGGTCAATCATTCAAAAGTGGAACGAAGGAACAAGATATTTAACAGGGCGAAGCCATAATGATGTAAAAGATTTACTAACTTCAATTTCAATTTTTGAAAAATGGATACAGCGATACTTATAAAAAACCTGAATGAGGTCTTGTGTAAATACAACAAGAACACCAATAAATATTCAGAAGCCTGGCTTTCGGAAGTTGATTTTGGGGGGTTGTATAATAATGGCAAATTCTCCCTTTGTCTTAAAGCTGAACATCAAATTGATTCGTGTTTTGATGAAACCAGGGAAATAATTGAGCTTTTAAAAAAAGAAGCAAAAAAAGAATTTGAGTCAATATGGACAATCCGAATTTACGATAATCACGATAGGATTCATTGCGAAGAGAGTGATTTGAGAGTTTATAGTGAGGCAACGGCTTGCTAAAGAATCCTCAAAACAACTCTAATAAAAAAGGTCAAATCCTACGATTTGACCTTTTTTATTAGAGCACCTTGTCTTAATTATTCAACATCAGCGGCATTACCAGCATCAGCAGGTCTTCGTCTTCGTCCATTTCGGTGGGTTTGATGATGCCTGCTTTGGTAGATGTGGCCAGTTCTACTTTCACATCGGCGGTGTCGGCGGCGTTCAGCATTTCTATCAGGAACTTGGCGTTGAAGGCAATTTGCATGTCTTCGCCGTCGTATTGGCAACTCATTCTTTCATTTCCTTCAAAGCTGAAATCAACATCCTGGGCGGCCATTTGCAATTCGCTGCCGCTGATGGTGAGTGCAACCTGGTTGGTGCTTTTGTTGCTGAACACACTCACCCTGCGGAGTGCACCCTGGAAGTCGCTTTTTGCAACGATTAATTTGTAAGGATTGTCAAGCGGAATGACCACTTTGTAATCAGGGAAACGGGCATCTATGAGGCGGCAAATCAGTTGCGTGGTGCCGAGTGTGACGAACAAATGATTGCTGTTGTAGCTCACACTGATTTCATCTTCGTTGTCGGGTAACACATTTTTCAGCAGGTTTAGCGGCTTCTTTGGCACAATGAAATTATGCACTTCGGGGCAGGAAATATCTGTTCGTTTATAGCGCACAAGCCTGTGTGCATCGGTGGCTACAAACTGGATGAATTTGGGGTCCAATTCAAAAAAGACACCGGTCATGGCAGGGCGCAAATCATCGGTACTGACGGCAAACAATGTCTTGTTGATGGCCGTTACCAATGCTTCGGATGGCATGGTGAAAGGGGTGGTTTCATCCGCAGATGGCTCTTTGGGAAAGTTGTCAGGGTTTTCGCCCATCACTTTGTATTTGCCATTGTCGCTCGTGATTTCAATGGCGTATTTCGCATCAATGTTGAAGGTGAGTGGCTGGTCGGAAATGTTTTTGAGCGAATCGAGCAATATTTTGGAGGGGATGCAAACCCGGCCATTGTCTTTGCTTTCCACATCCATCTGCACCCTCATCACGGTTTCGAGGTCGGTGGCGATGATGTTGAGTTTTTTATTCTCAATGTCGAATAGGAAGTCTTCCAATATGGGCAATACGGTGTTGTTGTTGATAACGCCGCTTATCTGCTGCAGGTGCTTGAGCAGCGATGAAGAGGAAACAATAAATTTCATGGGTGAATGGTCTTTTTTTAAAAATCTAAAGAAACAAACCTACTGCAATTTGTCTATTGCACAAAGTTTGAACATTTTTAGAAGGGTAAAGTTAATAACATTCTGTTCTGAATTATCCTTATCCGAAATTGAAAAAAATAAGAAAAAAATAGCCATTTGTAATTAAGAGACTTTTGCTATAAAAAATCACTAGACCTTTCACTTAAATATCAATATAATTTTAGACTTTTGTATGGTCACATAAATTATTTTTAAAGTTTAGCTTAAATGTATCAATTTCATAAAAATGGAAAACCGCCCTTACCAAGAAAGATTTATTAACTCAATAATAAAAGAAATTTCTACCAAGAATAATGCTTGTGCACAGCTGCCTACAGGTGGAGGTAAAACTGTTTGTTTTAGTTTAATTGCCAAAGAATACTTAGACAATCAAAATGAGTTGTTATCCAATAGAAATGGGATGCCTAATTTTTCATCTCATCAAGAAGACAAATCCGTAATAATATTGGTTCATAGAGAAGAACTAATGGAACAAGCTACCCATAAAATAAAAGAGTTGCTTCGTATTGACCCTTGCCTAATAACAAGTAAAACTAATCAATACTATCATTGTAGAGTTTATATTGGAATGGTAGAAAGTACTTTATCAAGGTTAAATCACATTAAAAGTATAGGCTTGGTAATAATAGATGAATGTCACATAGCCAACTTTAATAAAGTTCATGACAAATTTCCGGAATCAAAAATTATAGGATTTAGTGCAACTCCCATTGCTAGCTCAAAGCTGAATCCGCTTAATAAGTATTTTCAAAATATTATTGTTGGCCCACAAATAAAAGAATTAATTGCTGAAAAGTATTTAGCTCAAAATATTACTCGTTGTCCAAAAGATATCGTTGATGCAAAAAAATTCAAAATAATCAAGGGGGACTTTGATGAAAGGCAGATGGCTGTGGAATATAGAAAAACGAAGTATATACAGAATGTTATTATCAACTTTGGAAAATTTTGTAGAGGTACAAAAACCGTTGTATTTAATGTAAATATTGACCATTCGAAAGATGTTACAGAATGTTTTAAATGTTGTGGTTACAATGCAAGACATCTGGATTCAAATTGCTCATCTGAAGAAAGAAAAGAGATTCTAAATTGGTTCAAAAACACCCCAGATGCTATACTTTGTAATGTTATGATTGCTACAGTAGGATTTGATGTACCAACAATTAGAAATGTAATTTTGAACTTTAGTACACTTTCCATAGTTAAATTTATTCAATGTTGTGGACGAGGAAGTCGAGTATTGCCTGAAAAAAAATACTTCAATATCATAGATATGGGGGGAAATTGTATGAGATTAGGTGATTGGAATGAAGATAAAAACTGGAAAGATTTATTTGATAATCCAGAAAGTCAAGGTGATGGAATTGCACCATTAAAGATTTGTCCACAATGCGAAGGTCTGGTAGCGGTTTCTGTCCGAATATGTCCATTAAATAAAGGAAATTCTAATGATGAGTGTCTATATGATTTTGATAAGAAAATGACAGCAAATGAAAAGGATTTAGAATTGGTAGTAATTACTAAAGGTATAAATGTTGAGGAATTGGTAGAAGATGACAAAAAAAATACTGTATCAATAAAACATAGCAAAGAAATGAAATGGAAAATTAAAAATAGTTCTATTTTAGACCAAGATGGGATTTTAATTGCAACTCTCCCAGAAGATTCTAAAGACGAAAATGAACGTGCAATAGCAATGGCTCCCGAGGCATTAGATGCCATAAAGCAGTTTGTTGAAAGAGTTAATTCTGGGAAATTTCATCCGAAAACAGAAGTAAAAAATTTTGAAAAAATTTTGGAACGATATAGAAGTTGAAATAAATCAAAGATAAAGTAGAACCTAAAATTCTTTCGTATTAAACTCCCCGCTACAGAAATATTTATAATTCTGTGTAATGGATACTAACATTCAAATCCGTCACTTTTGCCAATATGCAGGTACAAAACCGCCTGACCAAAGAGCAGGGCTTAGAAAAAATAAAACACTACTGCGCCTACCAGGAGCGGTGCCACCGGGAGGTGAAAGAGAAATTGTATGCCTTAGGCTTACGCAAAAATGAAGTGGAAGAGGTATTGAGTTTCCTGATAGAAAACAACTACCTGAATGAAGAACGGTTCGC
>JAYTGA010000187.1:0-14723 GCA_043733905.1 Segetibacter sp. | reverse complement strand
CTTACAAACCGTTGGGTGGTTGTTACAGAAAAAAATTAGATGATTTTCGACTCGTTTTCCAATGCTGAAAAGTGTTACCTATGTTGTGCTATTTATCATCAAGGACTTAAACTCTAAACCCTCAACCTTAAACCCTCAACTTTTTACACAGGTGCCATCCTGCTACTTTCGGTAGGCAAAGTGACGGTGAACCTGTTAATACTTTCTCCCACCGGCTCATACTTAATGGTGCCTTTGTGAACGTTCACAATGCGCTCCACAATTGCCAGACCAAGTCCATAGCCTTTTTTGTAAGTGCTGTTTTCGCCCCTAAAAAAAGGAATAAACAATTTGCTTTGCTCTTCCTCACTCATTTGCTTGCCGAAATTCTCAAATTTCAGCGTCACATTTTCGGCACTTGTACTTAAAATTATTTTTACACGGTTGTTGTCTGAATACTGAATACCGTTTTTGATAAGATTCTGAATGGCACTTTTAATAAGCGATTCATTACCTCTTATCACCACATGGTCTTCCTCTTCAGGCACATTTTCATAATCAATGGAAATGACAGCATCGGGCAGCACCTGGTTAATAAACTCGACAGTGTGATACAATGCCTCGTCCACACGTATGCGTGTCCAGTCTTTGATGGTGGTGGATGTTTCGTAGCGGGAAAGAGCCAGAAGCGAATTGGTGAGTTCGATCATGTTGGTTTGGTCTTCTCTCAGTGAGAAAAGAATTGCTTTATATTCTTCTGCAGTTAATGATTTGTTGAGAGCTGACTCGGTTTGCAAAAGCATGTTGGCAAGCGGTGTCCGCAGTTCGTGAGAGGCGTGGTGAACAAAGTTCTTTCGCTGTTCAAATGCCAGTTCCAGCCTTTCCAGCATGGCGTTGAACTTGTCGGCTATTTGCCACACCTCATTATTATTTTTAGGAATGGTAATACGCTGTTTCAGGTTTTGAACAGTAATGCCTTCAATTTTATATTTAAGATCATCGAGTGGTTGAATACTTTGTTTTACATAGAAAAATGCAAGCAGACCAGACAAAAGCATTCCACCTAAAATGGTGAAGAGAAGCAAAATTTTCAGGTTATCATTTTTTCTACGCCCAAAAACATCTAATGCAGAAATGACAATGTAATATGGCCGGTTATTGAATCTTTGATAAAGAATAAGCCATTCCTTTTTCTGGTCGTCGTACTCATAATGTTGTTTGATTTTTGAAAGGGTAAGAAGACGTGTAGAAATATTAGGAATTGCACTGCCGTTGGTTGTAAAAATGGCTCGCATTGACGAGTTGAAAATAAATATTTCTTCGCCTAAAAGGGAATTGGAAGCATTGCGGTTAAGGGCATCTACAGTTTCAGGCTGAATTTCGGGGAAGCGGCTGAAAATTTCAAAACTCTCAGTTGCTTCCAGCATGAGCCTTTTGCTAAACTCATTTTTTCTGAAACTTTCATTCAAAATATAGATGGTAACCGAAGAAATCACCAGGATGATGAAAACAGAAAGGCTATATAAGAGTGCTAATCGGGTTTTTAGATTCATGAAACTATAATTCCTTCACATAATAACCAAATCCTGGTTTAGTATGAATGAGTTTTAGATCGAAAGGTTTGTCTATTTTGTTTCTTAGAAAGCTAATGTAAACCTCTATTGTATTGGTTCCCGTATCAAAGTTGAGCCCCCAGACCTTTTCCATAATTTCCTGTTTTGAAATCACTTTTCCTTTTGCCCGGGTCAGCATAGCCAGCAGCGCAAACTCTTTTGCAGTCAGGTTAATGGCCATTGTGCCACGTGTCACTGTTTTGTTAAGCAAGTCTATTTCAAGATTAGCAATATTTATTTTTTCTGACTGTTCTACACCATTGTCTGCTCTTTTTAAAAAAACTTTTATCCTGGCAAACAACTCATTAAAGTGGAACGGTTTTACAATATAGTCATCTGCACCCAAATTAAATGCATCCATCTTGTCCTGGATTTCGCCCAGAGCGGTTAGCATGATAATTGGAATTCCTTTTTTTAGTTCCCTGAATTCTTTGCACAATGCAAGGCCGTTCTTGTAAGGCAAATTCACGTCTAAAAGCACCATAGCATAGTTATGCTGCTGAAATAACTTTTCGGCAACAAGGCCATCGTAAGCCACATCTACACTATAACCTTGTGTGTTTAGTTCTTCCTGAATGACCTGCCCAAGTTTGGGTTCATCTTCCGCTAATAGAATTCTTTGGGTATTGTCCATTATTTTAATGAAATTATAAGGCTAATTTAAGCAAAAACTATTTTCCCTATAAATATACTTATTTTTTTTATAAAAAATTATTGTGAAATGTTTTTTTAAGCTTTTATTTTTTTAAATTTTTTTTCATGAATTATTGCGCTTTTATTACTTCGCCACTACCGGAAATGTGTTTGTCAACCGTTGCATTTCCTTTGTACTTTATGTTGCCGCTACCCGCTATAGAAGCTTTGAGAACAATATCTGCAAACACAGCAGCATCACCTGATCCTGCTATGTTGATGTCGGCATTTTCTGCCTTCAAATTAGTTCCTTCATAGCCTCCGCTCCCCGCAATGGACACATTCACAGTTCGTGCCTGGCCTGATATATTGAGTACGCCACTGCCGGCTATATTCGCATTGACTTCAGGTGTATTTACTTCCATTGTTATGTTTCCACTGCCTGATATATCAAACGATATTTTATTATTTGAAGAAAATTTTCCGTTTGCGCTTACATTGCCGCTGCCTGCTACTTTTATTTCTGAGACGGTCGGAAGAGAAACATAGACCGTCATCGGTTTGGTGTTCTGCAAGCTGACGTTGTTTTTCACTTTTATTTTCAGCCAGTCACCATCAGTTTCTGTGACTATATAAGGGATGATATTTTCATCTGCCTCTACCCTGGCGGCGGCCAGTCCGTTGTCAATGATCACATTCATACCTCCTTCCAGTTTAATTTTAGAAATATTGGCTGCGCTTCTTTTTTCCGAAATAATATTTCCATTTCCATCTATTTTTTTGCCGCTAAACCTGCAGGCGGAAACAGCGAAAAAAAGGAGCATAATCAGGCAAGTCACTCGTTTATTCATGTTCATATTATTTTGTTGGTGAAAAGTTAAGTAAGTTTAACTGATAATAAATGGTTTCACAATTTTTATTGACAACAGGGTATTTTTCTTTTGAAAAAAAATAGATGTGCTAATATTGCCGGACTAAACAAAAACAATGATGACAAGAATTCTTTCAGCACTGATTCTACTGGTTATGATAGCAGCCTGTGGCAAAACTGATTCGCCAAGTCTTAACTGCAGCGAAGTGACCACAAAGGCAATATCTGTTGAAACAGACAGCCTACAGCGATACATTGACTCCAACCACATTGTTGCTACAAAGGATGCCCGTGGCTTCTTTTATCATATTGATTCTGCCACAGCCGGTGCAAAGCCCAATGTTTGCAATACAATTACTGTTGCTTACAAAGGATACCTGTTAAATGGTGTAATATTTGACCAAAATACAAACGCAAGTTTTATTCTCAATAACCTCATCATAAGTTGGAAAGAAGGTTTGCCACTCGTAGGTGCTGGCAGCAGCATTACCATTTATTCTCCACCATCGCTTGCTTATGGCTCCGATCAGGTAAAAGATAGAGATGGCAATGTTATCATTCCAGCTAACTCCTATCTGAAATTTGTGCTTACACTAAATGCTGTCAATTAGAATTGTTTACCCAAATATCAGTGAGATTTTTATTTTCGCTCAACTTTTGTCTCCTCTTCAGAACCCATTGACCAGCATGTCTAAAATATAAATAGCAGTAGATGCTGTTATGAATAATCTGTCACGCTTTTTACCCCCAAAACACACATTTGCAGTCCAGGGTTCATCAATATCAATGTGGTGAATCTTTTGTCCATCAGAATTGTAAACTGTTACTCCTACGCCTGTCAGGTAAAGATTTCCCTGGTTGTCTATGGTCATGCCGTCCGAACCCTGGTCAATGATTGCTTTTCCATTGAGCAAAGTTCCGTCTATTGCTATGTCAAAACGGTAAGTTTTGCCTGAATCAATGTCAGCTACAAAGAGGTGTTTGCCATCGGGAGTACCTATAATTCCATTCGGCTTTTTAAAAATGGCAGAAGCAACAACAGGTTCCTTTGCGCCTTTCCGCAGCAGATAAACCTTTTCTCCATCCAGTTCTGTTTCTCTTCTTTTCCAATAATAACGCTGGTAGTATGGGTCGGTAAAATAAATATCCCCATTGATATTGACCCATAAATCATTAGGGCCGTTTAGTTTTTTGCCTTTCAGATTTTTTACAAGAACAGTCACTTTCTTTTTTGGCGAAATGGACCAAAGCTCATTCTTTTCATCGGCACAAGCAAGAAGATTTCCATTTTGATCAAAATACAAACCGTTGGATCGACCTGCTTTTTCCAGGAACACACTTAGCTTTCCCGATGTGTCATACTTCCAGATTTTATCGTTTGGCTGATCAGTGAAATAAACATTACCAAGTTTATCACAGGCAGGCCCTTCGGTAAATTTGAATTGCTTACTAATGAGTTTTGGCGTAACCCCACTGGCCACTATGGTTTGAACAGGAATTGAACCCTGGGTTTGATTAGGCTCATTTTTCTTCCGGGAGGTTATTTTCTGTATTTGCTCACAAGAACCAAGCAGCAACATTAATAAGATAAGTGGGCTGAACTTCATTCTGAAATATTTCGATTAATCGTTTGTAGAGTGATTAAGATAGTAACGTTTTATATTAAGACCATGTTGCTTTTCTTGATTGCTTTTCTAACATAATTTTGGTTGTGGGCAAAAAAAAACTTAAATCATTGAAGCAATTTACATAGTCTTTTTGGGAAATAAAATTTTGAACAAAATAAAGGCAAGACAAATAGTTGCTTTGCTACATTCCAATGATTAACAACTGCTTGTTTTGGGAAAGTTACACATTCAGAGCAATTATTTCATTTTTTTCAAAAAAAAATGAAATAATTAATGTCAGGATAAACGTAGAGATTAGAAATGTGTAAGAGTCAGAAATAAACACCTAAAGCAACCATGGCGTATGGCAAAGAAAAAGCCCTACAAAATTGCAGAGCTTCTTTATAATATTTTCAACTTTAGAATTTATACTTTGAAATGGGAAAAGGCTTTGTTAGCCTCGGCCATACGGTGTGTGTCTTCTTTCTTTTTAAATGCGCCACCTTCACCTTTGCTTGCTGCTATGATTTCATTAGCCAGTTTCTCAGCCATGCTGCGACCATTTCTTTCACGGCTAAATCGTACAAGCCATTTAATGCTTAATGAAACTTTCCTGTCTTGTCTAACTTCTGCCGGAATCTGAAAGGTAGCTCCGCCAATACGACGGCTACGCACTTCAACCGCCGGAGTGACGTTGTTTAGCGCTCTTTTCCAAATTTCATAACCATCTTCGCTGGTTTGCTTTGACACCCTGTCCAGTGCATCGTAAAATATGGTAAGGGCAATACTTTTTTTGCCTTCCCACATAATGTTGTTCACAAAACGAGTCACCAGTTTGTCGTTAAATCTTGGGTCTGGTGCTAAAGGAATCTTTTTAGGTTGCGACTTACGCATGGTTCGTATTTTTATCTGCAGTTACCTGCTTTCAATTTTGATTAAATTATTATTTCTTGCCTTAATACTAAGTACTTGATACTATTTCTTCACCTTCGCTTTCTTCGTACCGTATTTGCTACGGCTTTGTTTACGGTCTTTTACACCTGCTGTATCCAAACTACCACGGACAATGTGATAACGAACACCAGGCAAATCCTTCACACGACCACCACGAATCAGAACGATTGAGTGCTCCTGCAGGTTGTGACCTTCGCCGGGAATGTAAGCGATCACCTCAATCTTATTGGTAAGACGCACTTTGGCCACTTTACGCAATGCAGAGTTTGGTTTCTTTGGGGTGGTAGTGTAAACCCTTGTGCAAACACCACGACGCTGCGGACAGGAGTCCAAAGCCCTTGATTTGCTTTTTGCTTTTATGATTTCTCTACCCTTTCTAACTAATTGTTGTATTGTAGGCATCTGTAACCTTTTATGAATTTTTCGGACGGCAAAAGTAAAGGATAAATTGTAATTGAAAAATGTTTTTTGAAGAAATCCTAAGTTCGTTAAAAAAATGTGGTTAAGTCTCCTTTCAAAATAACTGTTTTCAGCATATAATAGCAACTAAAAAGGTAGAATTAATTCAGAAAATAGTACTTTACAAAAGACCCCGGACAAAACCGGGGTTCAAAAATATTTTTCAATCAAACAAACTTAAACCGGGTACATCCAACCATGAACATCTTCCACATTACTGCTACGAATGTCGTTGAGGCGTTTTTTTAGTTCAGTAGCAACCCTATTGTTTTCAATGTCAAACTCCATGACATAATCTTTGTAACGAAGCTCCCTGATGGTGGAAATGGTGGCTGCTGTGCCAGTGCCAAACACTTCGTGCAGTTCGCCTTTTGCGTAAGCATCAGTCAACTGGTCTATGCTGATCTGCGTTTCTATCACCTCGTAGCCCATTTCGTGAAGGAGAGTAATAGAACTGTCACGGGTGACACCTGAAAGGATAGTGCCCGTTGACAAACCAGGTGTCCATGCCTGCTTGCCAATAATGAAGAACACATTCATGGTGCCTATTTCCTGAACATATTTGTGTTCAATAGCATCTGTCCACAACACCTGGTCGTATCCAATGTTTTTAGCTTCAGCGGTCGCCAACATGCTTGCGCCATAGTTGCCGGCAGCTTTGGCAAAACCGATGCCTCCAGGTGCGGCCCTGGAATATTTTTCCTCTACATAAATCCGCATTGGTGTGTTGTAATAGGGTCCTGTCGGACTCATGATAATCATAAACTTGTATTTGTCAGAAGGTTTTACACCAATAACAGGATCTACGGAAAACATAAAAGGACGAATGTATAAAGAATGATCGGGCTGCGTGGGTATCCAACTCTTGTCAAGATTAACCAGCATTTTCATGCCCTCCATAAAAATTTCTTCCGGCACTTCCGGCATCTGCATGCGGAGTGCAGACACATTAAAACGGTGAAAATTGTCTTGCGGACGAAAGATAAATGCATTGCCATTGCTGTCTTTGTAAGCTTTTACACCTTCAAAAATGGCCTGGCCATAGTGCAGTGCCGCCGTGGACGGATCCAGAAGCAGCGGTTGATAGGGTTTGATTTCAATATTGCGCCATTCACCGTCCTCGTAGTCGGCTTCAAGCATGTGATCGGTAAAATATTTACCAAAAGGGATATTCTCAAGTGAAAGCTCAAGCAATTTACTGGTTTCTACTTTTTGAACGTGAAATGGGGCAGCGGCAATCATAAAGTGTATTTTTGACAAAGAAACGAAATTTGAAGGAAAAAAATGAAGCCAATGAATGAAGAAAAAATACTATTACCAGATTTTCTGATCGCTGATTTGTACAAAAATTCTTTAGTAGAATTAGTAAAACAATCAACAAAAACGGTAAATGAAAATAAAAACCAAATCGTTTTGAGGGAAACCTTAGAAGCCATCAAATTTTTAGGCGACAATGGTCAAAGAATTATTATTGTCGTTGAGCATAACAATGAGATTTTTTTACCAGAAAATGATCTTGTTTTCTTAACAAATGTCCTGAAAGCCTGTGCACTTAAATTATCCGATATTGCCATTGTCAACATTTTTGAGCAAAAAGCTAGTTTTGTATTACTCAAAGAACAATTATCTGCCTCCAAAATTTTGCTTTTCGCCGTGAAACCATCCGATTTGGGATTGCCATTTTCAATACCGGATTTCCAGGTGCATAATTATGACGGATGCAGCATTATGGTATCACCAGCCCTTGCGGAAATGAATGATGGAACCCCAAAAGGCAAAGAGTTGAAAGTGCAATTTTGGACGAGTTTGAAGAAAATGTTTGGGGTGTAGTCAGCTCACTTCAGATTGAATTTACAGCATCAAATGCCTATAATAAAATTACAGGTTTCCAGTTTTTCCCACATCAATTACCTTGAATCATTTTTATGCCCATTCTCATCTTCGCCACCAACAATGAGAACAAAGTAGCTGAAATAAAGGCTTTTGTGGGTGAATCATACAACATTATTTCGTTGAAGGAGGCAGGAATTGATATTGATATTCCCGAACCACACCCTACGCTGGAAGGTAATGCAACCGAAAAATCAATGACTATTTACAGGCTAACAGGTCAGGATTGTTTTAGCGAAGACACTGGTTTGGAAGTGGACATTCTGAATGGAAAGCCCGGTGTAAAAAGTGCCAGGTATGCCGGAGAAGGGCGAAATTTTGAAGATAATATTGATAAAGTGCTGTATGAACTTTTGCATAAAACGAATCGAAAGGCAAGGTTTAGAACAGTTATTTCTTTGGTAATGGATGGAAAAGAACAACTGTTTGAAGGCATTTGCAAAGGACAAATCATTGCTGAAAGAAAAGGCGTAAGCGGCTTTGGCTATGACCCCATATTTGTACCTGATGGATCAGACAAAACTTTTGCTGAAATGACAATGGAAGAGAAAAATAAATTCAGCCACAGGAAAAAAGCAATGGCAAACCTGATTTTGCATCTTTCCCAAAAAGGGACAAATTCCTCTCAATAATAGACCTTTCCTTAAAAAAATGCAACCTTAAGCATTTATTAATCGTCTAAGCACAATAAACATTGCAAATCCAATGTTCTTTATTGCAGTAAGAAGTAACAATGGCTGAAGAAAGAAATAATCCATTCTTTTCGGTCTTTTAAAAAAACCCAAATCAATATTTATGAAAAATGAAAAAACCCAAAAAAACTACGTGCATGTACTTAACAGCCATATTATGAATCCACAAAACGAATTGCTTACCCAAAAACCTTTAGAAAATATGATGAATGAATCAGTCGCCCCGCCTCCTTACATGTGGAACCGGATTGAAGAAGCTCTGAAACAGCAGGATCATAGAATGAAAAGAGCCAGTGAGATGATTAATACAAGTTTCAGAAAAGGCAGCATGACATCTCCCGACCTTTAAGTTTCGCAACCGTAAATAACTTCATCAGACATGAAGTTATTTTTTTGGAAATGAATGACAGTTTACTTTCGCTTTTTCCTGTTTAACACAAAAACAAATGGAACGTGTAAAAGTAGTATTGCCTGAATCATTTTCATTTTCGACAACCATTAACATACGCATTACTGACCTTAACTATGGTGGACATGTGGGCAACGATGTGTTCATGAGCCTTGTGCATGAGGCACGGCAGCAGTTCCTGATTCATCATGGCTATACCGAACTGGATTTTGCAGGAACCAGCCTGATTATGGCCGATGCCGCCATGGAGTATAAACGTGAACTTTACTATGGAAACGCTGTACGCATAAGCGTTTCAGCCGGAGGCTTTGATAAAATAGGTTTTGATCTTTGCTATTTACTCGAAGTGCAAAACGACAATCAATGGCTCACAGCCGGAAAAGTAAAAACCGGCATGTTGTGCTTTGATTATGTTGCAAAAAAGAAAGTAGCCGTTCCGCAGGAGGCGGTGGAAAAACTAATGTGCTAATGGGATGATGTGCTAATTTGCTAATTTGCTAATGAAAAAACAATGGCTCAATTTGAAAATGACTCAATGGAAAAAATTGCTAATCCAGAAGAAAAAATAGTGCAAGTTGTGTTGATTTTCTAATTGTCTGATTTTCAAATTTTCACATTACTCCATATTTTCCAGCTTTCTTCAGCTTGAACCATCAACATTTCTGCGCCGTTTTTTATGGTTGCACCTCTCTCCTTTCCTTTTTGTAAAAACAATGTTTCAGCAGGATTATAAATCAGGTCAAATAAAATATGCTGATTGGTGATAGAGTCGTAAGGAATGGCGGGGCAATCATGTATGTGAGGAAACATCCCGAGCGGCGTTGTATTGATGATGAGCGTATGCGAAGCCATTACCTGCGGCGTTATTGCATTGTAGGCAATGTAGTCTACCTGATTCTCATTTCGCGAAGCGGATAAATAATCAATGCCAAGTTTGTCCAACACAAAACGGACTGCTGCCGCCGAGCCGCCTGTGCCCAACACCAATGCCTTGCAGTGATGCGGTGAAAGCAACGGCACCAGCGATTTCTCAAATCCAATAACGTCTGTGTTGTACCCAATTAATTTTCCATTTTCAATTTTAATGCAGTTGCAGGAGCCTGTTTTTTCCACCACTTCATCAAAGCTGTCAAGCATTGCCAGCACTGCTTTTTTATGTGGAATGGTGACATTGAGGCCACCAAGAAAAGGCTGAATTTCCAGCAGGTTTTTAAGGCTGCCAATCTCTTCCATCGGATAGGTTTCATAGCTGCAATCATTCAGTCCTTCCTGCTTAAATTTTTCTGTAAAAAAAGCCGGGGAAAAAGAATGAGTTAATGGAAATCCGATAAGGCCATAGCATCGCATGGAAGTGGTTATTTATCAAGATAAAAATGGAAAGAATCGCCACGCAAACCGATGCGCATGGCTTCTAATGGAATGACCTCTGTGGGGGCGATATTGCCCAGGTTTACATTGCAACCGATCAATTCAAGAAAGTATAATTGTTGTGCTTTTTGCGGAGCTTCCCAAATGATTTTTTCGGCTGGGATCTGTGTAAGAATTTCCTGCACCAGTCCTTCCCTTACCTCACCTGAACCCCTGTAAATACCGACGTTTCCGGCCTCACGTGCCTCTGCAATTACATAGGTGGAACCGGCTTCCAGTTCGGCACGCATCAACTCAATCCATTTGTATGGAGGAATGATGTGCGTCGCATCTTTGCTGCCCACTTCGCTGAGGACAGTGCCAAATTTTGTGAGCTTTTCTATGTAGCCGCATTTCTCGGCATGGGGAATGGTAATGGAGCCGTCGCTCACCTCAACATAGCTGATTGCAAAGTCTTTCATCATGCTGATGTAGTCGTCAAATGCATTGCGGATGAGAAATGCTTCAAACAGAGTTCCGCCAAAATAAACGGGGATATTAGCCTTTTGATAAACTTCTATTTTGTGCCGAAGATTCGGCGTTACGAAAGCGGTGCCAAATCCCAGTTTTAAAATGTCAATGTGAGGCGCACCAACACTCACAAGATCCTCTGCTTCCCTAATGCTAAGACCTTTGTCCATGACCATTGTAAGACCTTCTATGCGTGGTTGTGCTGTTCGCTGAGGTATCTGGCTTAAATTAAAATTCATGTTTTGATTTTGTTTGCGAAGTTTTGTGTGTGGCAAAAATACAGCATGAAAAGTAAACGATTTTAATGAAGCAAGACCCGCATTTGCTTATGCAAAATTTATCGTTAAAATAAACCCTTTGCAAAGACAATGCACTTCTACAGTCGTTTTGGAAAGATATTTGCCGGAAAATGTTATGCGAATATGTATACTTACTTGCTTTATTTTACTGTCAGTGGTTGCTTCTGCACAAAACGATTCTGTTAAATCAACCTCTTCAGCAGACACTCTCAAAGCTCCTACAGATACATTGGCTCCTTATCAAAAGCAAAATACGATACCCACTTTTAGTCTTCAGAAAACCGACAGTACCTGGTTTTTCAACAGCGATCTGCAGGAGAAAAAAGCGGTTTTGATACTCTATTTCAGCCCCGATTGTGGACACTGCCAACTTGAAATAGAAAACCTGATAGCCAACATGAGCAAGCTGCAAAATCTGCAGATTGTTATGGTCACCAGCCGGCCATTCCAGGATATGCAAAACTTTGCAACCAGATACAAAATTTATAAGTTTCCCACCATCACCATAGGCCGCGATCCCGGTTACCACATTACCCGGTTTTACAAAGTTGAATTCACACCTTTCTCTGCCCTTTATAACAAAAAAGGCAAGCTGGAAAAGGTTTACAAAAAAGGAATTGACATGGAGGAGCTGATTAAACTGGTGAATTGATTTTTAGAAAGCGGAATCATCATTCCTGATACTTTATAGGCTGCACTTAAAATGAGACCTGAGTAGAATGAGAAGAATAAAAGGTATAAAAAGTCCAATTGAAAAAATGAACCTGAATGGAGCGTCGCCAATGAAGCTAAATATTTATTCCTTAGCTGGTCACCAAAAAAATAATTGCACAATTTGACCCTTTCCGGGGGATTCTTATGGAGTAAGAAGTATGGCCGCAGCATAACACATCCTTACAACTCTCAACTTTATTTTACTTTTGCCGCATGGCTACAAAGGAAATGAACAACAGGTCGGCATATCACGATTACGCCATTGAGGACAAGTGGGAGGCAGGCATTGTGCTGCTGGGAACAGAAGTAAAAAGCATCAGGGATGGAAAAGTGAGTTTTAATGACAGTTTTTGTATGCTTCACAAAAGCGAATTATGGGTGCGGGGATTGTACATTGCAGAATATGCGCTGGGAACGAATAACAATCACATTGCTGTGCACGACAGAAAACTGTTGCTAACTAAAAGAGAGCTGAGAAAAATTGAAACCCGCATGAAAGACAAAGGCTACACCATTGTTCCGCTAAAGGTTTTCTTCAACGATAAGCAACTTGTGAAGGTAGAAATTGGTCTTGGGAGAGGCAAAAAGTTGTTCGACAAACGAGATTCGCTCAAGAAAAAGGATGCTGACCGTGAGTTGAAACGAATCTTAAAATAATTTTTCCAAAGACAATCAGAAACGTTATTTCGTTAGTTTGCGGCTTAAATTATTTTGAACATCTTTTTGTCAGTATTTCCAAATATTCATTTACACCACAATCTTTCCAATTGAAAGGTATCATTACAATCTTCGCTTTTGTTCTCATTTTATTTTCGTGTGTCGTAAGTGCACAGACCAATGTGACCGGTGAATGGTATGGCGTTGGCTATGTGAAAACAAACGGCGAACACAGCAGCTATCTCTGCGAAATGATTTTGAAACAGACGGGAAACAAGGTCTCTGGCACTTTCAATTATTATTTTAAAACAGACAGTTTTAGCACAAACCTGACCGGTGTGTACCGTGACGAAAGAAGATGGCTGGAACTATCTGCCACACCCATTGTCAACTACCAGGCAAAGAATAAAAACGGTGCAGAATGCCCGATGGAAGGGGATTTCACTCTTCTGGCTGCTCAACTGGAATCTACTCTGACAGGACAATTTAACCCCACTTATGAATCGCGGCTTCTGTGCCCCGCCATTACGATTAAGTTTGTAAAATTTGTGCCCGATACTTCAAAACCCTTACCCGAGGAGCAACTTGACACCATAGAACCTGTGATGCCTGTCATTATAAAAAAGGATACGGTCATTCACCCTATTGTGCAGGTAAAAGATACCTTGAAGGCGATTGTAAAAGCAGAAATAAAAGTTCAGGCTAAGGACACAGCCAAACCAATTGTGAAAGCAGATACTGCAAAAATGAAGCTGCCTGTGAAAGATTCAGTAAAGCTTGTAACGGTTAAAAAAGATCCTGTAAAAACAGTGATTCCTCTTGCTGATACCATCACTAAAAAACTGGAGATGAGGGGCACTGTCAAACCTTCTGTGCCATTGGTGTCGAGAAAAGATACTTCGCAAAGACCGCAGATAGCCGTCATTAAACGCACACTGAATCCGAATGAAAAATACATCAGGGAATTGTATCGCCGCACATTTGAACTGACAGTTCCAGTGATGGAAGTGGATGCAGACAGCATTACCGTTAACTTCTATGACAATGGCGAAATAGACAACGATACCATTTCAGTATTCTACAACAGGAAACCAATATTGCTATCGCAAATGCTGAGTGACAAACCGATCACCCTTAAACTTCGGTTAGACACGGCTGTTAACGAAATTTCCATGTTTGCCGATAACCTTGGCCGCATTCCGCCAAACACTGCGGTCGCCATTATTAATTCAGGCGACCAAAGGTATGAATTGAGCCTGACCAGTTCACTGCTCTCCAACGCTACTATCCGTTTCAGGAAAAAGCCGAAGAAGATTAAAGATCCCAAGAACGTGAATTGAGTAATTGGGTTTAGGGTTTAGGGTTTAGGGTTTAGGGTTTAATGTTTAATGTTTAATGTTTAAATCTAAGCCAATCCACTTTGATTGAATGAATGCCTACATCAGTTGTCGTTTGTACAATTGTATTGCATTTTCATAGCCAAGATATAAAGCATCGCAAACCAGTGCATGGCCTATGGAAACCTCCAGCAAACCGGGGATGTTTTGGGCAAAATATTTCAGGTTTTGCATGTCGAGGTCGTGACCGGCGTTGATGCCTAAACCTGCATTGTTGGCTGCTTTGGCGGCGGCGATAAAGTTTTTAATCGCCAGTTCTTTATTGTCGTGGAAATGTTTGGCGTAGGCTTCTGTATAGAGTTCTATGCGGTCGGTGCCGGCGGCTTTTGCGCCTTCAATCATTCTCAGATCGGGGTCAACAAAAATGGAAGTGCGAATGCTTGCCTGTTTGAAAACGTTGATCATTTCCACCAAATAATCATGATGCTCAATCGTATTCCAACCGTGGTCGGAGGTCAGTTGTCCCAACGCATCGGGAACCAGTGTAACCTGTGCAGGCCGCACCTCCAGTACAAGGTCAACAAAGGATTGCTCCCTTGGGTTGCCTTCTATGTTGAACTCGGTTTTAATGGCTTCTTTTATCTGCCTTACATCATCGTAGCGAATGTGTCGCTCATCAGGACGGGGGTGAACGGTGACACCATCTGCACCAAACCGTTCTGCATCAAGTG
>JAYTGA010000186.1:0-20581 GCA_043733905.1 Segetibacter sp. | reverse complement strand
CATTCTTCTTTTTATATTTTTTTTCAATGTAGGTTTTCACGTCTGTAACAGCGGTGTCAATCGTAGCGTTCACCTGTTTCAGGGTAAATGTCTGGCTGGGTCTGTCGCTGCCTTTTGATTGCCGGGTGGTTAGTCCCGTGTTGTAGTCGCTTAGTGTGGCTTCAAACTCAGATTGCGTCATGTACACCAGAGTGATCTGCGGGTTGGCTTTCCAGGTTGTGTTTACCTTATCTGCGGTCGACAAAAAGTCACTGTCGCCATCTGGCATCACTTTGATTCTTTTTACTTTGGGAGGCAGGGTGCCACCCGTTGCAACGGCGGCATCTGGGCTAAAATGTTTTTTAATAATTACCATAATTGTTTTTGTTTAGTCGTAAAAGTATGGATTTTATGAATTAAATACATGGGTAGTAAAAATATTTTTGAACAAATATTGGTTGGCTGTTTCCACTGTCGCCACCAGAAATGCCTAACATGCAGTGTGCGATGTGCTTCGCTGATCCAGAAATGCCTTACGTGCAGTGTTCGATGTGCTTCGCTGACCCAGAAATGCCTTACATACAGTGTACGATATGCTTCGCTGATCCAGAAATGCCTTGCGTACAGTGTTCGATATGCTTCGCTGGGGTAGAATGGGGGTACGGGGCAGTTCAGCAAATAGGAGCATCCATTTTTTTCAGTCTTGCTACTATTGTCTGCTGCTCATATTCATATAGCAACTGGTAGGCAGCATGGTTTTTTTGTTCATAAGCCATTTGCATTTGCTGTTGAAACAGGCGCAGGTGTTTACTTAGCTTTTTATCGTCCATTTGCTGCATTTGGGTGATGAAGGTTTCGGCATGGGCGATGGCTTCTGCTAACTTAGCGGTGGTGGTTGATTTCATACTTCCTCCACAATTTTAATTTCCTCCTCCGTCAATTCGTACAACTGGTAAACAATTTGGTTAATCCGCTCTTCGCAATAGTCAATCTTGCCTTGCAGTTGAGATAGCTGTGTTGCAAGGGTAGTGTCGGCTTTTTGTTGGTTGAGGAGAAGGAGTTGGTTGACGAGTCGGATGATTTCAGTTTGAATTTTTTCATTTGTATTT
Organism: Segetibacter sp.; assembly: GCA_043733905.1. Taxonomy (GTDB): domain Bacteria; phylum Bacteroidota; class Bacteroidia; order Chitinophagales; family Chitinophagaceae; genus Segetibacter. The sequence continues at coordinate 19,493 of JAYTGA010000186.1, read as the reverse complement.
ATAACTGGTAGTTGTTCTAACTGCCCCATTAGAATTTGTGGAAAACCTTGTTTATTCGTTACAAGTCGTTTTGATAAATAGAACGAAAGGAGTTTTGAGTTTAGCAAACCCAAGAGAAACTTCAAGTTTATTTTATCGCTGCGCAAAATGTAAATCGTGCTTTCAATCAGTTCTTGCTTGTCTGAATAGGTTACACATAAATTACTTCCTGTTCTGCGAATAAGCAAACGGGGTGTAGAAGTTTGTTTTTTAAAATCTCTTGTTCCTCCAATGATTTCTAAATTTTCATACTCCGCATACTTGTCGTAATTGTAATTGTATCGTCTCATGCAATTACCTAATAGGAATGGCAAAGATTTTTTTGTCGGTATTTGTGTCAAAATATCGTTTCGATTTTTTACAACCATACCTTTTGACATTTCAACTAATTCGCCCATTAATTTAGAATTGCTTAAAAGTTTTTTGAAAAACTTTCTGCTTAAATCATCAAATGAAACATCCCAGGTATTAAGCCCTTTGCTTAGTTTGATTTCTTGAATAATGCTTTCTTTTTGTGCTAAATCAATCTTTACAATCTTCGTTTTTTCTTTTGATTTTTTTTCACCAACGATGATTGTAGTTCCTATTGTTGCATCTTCAAAAACAAAATGGTCAAAGGTCACAATTGAATTTAGATTGAAATTCTTTAAAAGAATTTCTCTAATTTTTCCATTGCTATCGGATGTTAATAATGCTTCTGGAACAATGAAAGAAAAAATGTTCGGAGAAAGATTAATAATTTTTTCTAAAAAGAGTTGAAATAGATTTTTAGAACTGCCGCCTGAATAAGAAACAAATCTTTTCAAATAATAGGAAAGCAAATCAGAATCGGTATTATTTGCTGTTAGTTTCAAATATGGTGGATTACCAATAACAATATCAAAGTTTTGAATCTTTGGAAATCCATTTTTCCAATTAAATGGTTTTATCTTTTTCTCACCCCCAAAGTCAAGTATAGTTTCATAAAAGTCGGTATCAATTAAACTGTTGCCACATTTTATGTTGTTATCCAGCGTAGGCAATATGCGTTCATGAAGAAGTGCCATTTGTGTATGAATGCTGGCCTCTGTTTCGCCTTCCATACACTTTAGCAGCAGGCTTAATTTGGTTACTTCCACAGCGTTTTCATCCAGGTCAACACCAAAAATATTATTGAGAAGAATCCGCTTCTTCTCAGCGGTAGTCAGGTTTCCTTCGGGTGTCAGCGGGTTGTCTTTGCTGCCTTTTCCGGGTTTTCCATTAGTGTGGTAATAGTCCAAATGCCATGTCAGCAAATACTGGTAAGCACCAATCAAAAAACTGCCACTGCCACAGGCGGGGTCAACAATCTTTAGGATGCTTATTTCTTTAGGTGTTTTGTTTTCGACCAGTTTGCCCAGCGTATTTTTTACAATGTACTCTACAATGTATTGTGGTGTATAATAAACGCCGCCTGCCTTTCGCACTTCGGGCTTGGCTTCAATAATCGCTTTGCCCGTTTTGCTCAGTGAAATGGTTTTTCCGAGAAACTGTTCGTAAGCGCTGCCCAATATTTCCACACTTAACACCGAAAACTCGTAAGGGCTTATGGGATAGTAGAGGTCAGTAATAATGGACTTGATTACCTTGTTGTCAATAACAATCTGGCTGCTGGTTTTGTCTTTCACAAAGTCAAACAGGCCACTGTTGTATTTATGGTCAGCATTCAGAAACTGCTGAAGAAGGTTTTGATAATAGTCGCCGCTTATCAGGTTTCCTTTTAAATGGCCGTAGGGTTCAATACCTCTGTCCTCGGCAATTCGCAGAAAAATAATGCGGTCAATAATATGCTGCACCACAAAGTTCAGTTCGTCTTCGCTAATGTTATTGCGCAGGGCAATGTTGTTGGCCAGGTAGGTGCGCCATGTGTCTAACGAGAGCAGAAACTCGCTGTCAACAGTAGTGGTTCCTTTCTTTTGTTTATCGCTCTGTATGTATTTGTCGAAGCTACCTTTCAGCACCCGCTCTTTGCTAAAGATGTCCCAAATAAAATCAAATTCAGTAAGGTAATCGGTGTACTCCAGGTATTTAATCCGGGCATTGTGTGCCTTGTCTGTAGGGTTGGGTTTTTTTGTACAGTCATAGATGGCAAACTCTTCAAAGTCGGTCACAATGCTAATGGGTAGCTTGGCACTCCATCCATAGCGGCGCACCTGGTAGGCAGGGGTGATGTTCTCTTTTATAAAAATGCTGGGCTTCTTGGCTTCTACAAAAAACAACCGCTTGCCGCCGCTTAGTCTGAAAGAATAATCAGGGGCTTTAGTAGCACGGCCAATTTTTATTTTGTCTTCATGGATTACTTCGCGGTAGCTTTCGGCATAGCCTTCTTCATTGTCAATGTCCCACCCCAATGCTTTGAAGAAAGGGTCTATAAAGTCGCGGCGTGTTTGTGTTTCGTTGTACTCAGTCTTTTTATAAAATTCCTTTTGCTCAGTGAAACGCTGAACGAGAGTGGCTATTTTACTGTAGGCGTTTTCTTTAGAAATCATACTTACAAACTTAAACATAAAGTTTACATAGAAATAAGAAATCGCTAGCTCCCATTTCCCTAAACCTGCTAAATTGCACCCCTTACATGTTTCAGCAGCCAGTCACCATATCACGCCGTTTCTTCGCACTTTTGCTCATTTGCATTTTTGCAATGGCTATTACACCTGCTATGTTTTTTCACAACATGCTGGCCGGCCACCACGACGAAAACATTGAACACCACCACAAGAGGACAAATGAAATAGCCAAAGCCAGCATTAACTGCCATTGGGACAACATGGTGTGCGAACAAAGTTTTCTCAACAACTCTACAGTCATCAGCATTGCCACACCATTTTTTTGCGAAGCAAAACCAATTGCTTCTTATTCAGCTTTCTTTACACAGCATCACTTCTATGCTGAATTGCGCGGACCACCGGCAATTGCCTAAAGTCATTTTTTGACTTTCATTTTTCTGAAAAAAATTGCCATCTATTTCTGCCAGTCAAAAACTTGATTGCAACTATTTATGCTATGGCAGGTGGCTATTTCCTCTTTTATTTATTTTAAAAACACACCAATGAAACAATTCATTCTTATACTTTTTATAGGGTTTATTATAACGCCCATTTGCTCATTTTGTCAAACCAACCGGGCAGGAGCAACCATTAGCGGACACATTACCAACAGCAAAACCGGGGAACCGCTCCAGGGTGCATCTATTTATTTTCCAGATCAGAAAATAGGCACATCTGCAAATGAAAAAGGAACTTACTCTATCAAAAATATCCCTTCGGGAAAACATCTTGTGGAGGTTAGTTTTTTAGGATTTTCGTCTGTGCTGGAAACAATAGAATTGAGTGGAAATGTCCAAAAAGATTTTTCACTTTCCCCGACTTATAAAGAAGCAGAGGCAGTCATTGTAACAGGGGTTTCAGGTGCTACTTCCATTCGCAAAACACCCATTCCTGTCAGCATTGTGAAAAAAGAAGACCTGCTCCGCGGTTCATCCACCAACCTGATAGATGCACTGGCAAAGCAACCGGGCATTTCGCAAATCTCCACAGGGCCGGGCATTTCCAAACCTGTCATTCGTGGCCTGGGCTACAACCGTGTGGTAGTGGTAAATGATGGCATTCGCCAGGAAGGCCAGCAGTGGGGCGATGAACATGGCATTGAGATAGACGAATACAATGTGAGCAAAGCCGAGATACTGAAAGGCCCTGCATCGCTGATGTATGGCAGCGATGCAATAGCCGGGGTCATCAATTTCATTTCGGTCGTTCCGGTGCCGGAAGGAACGGTGAAGGGCAACCTGTTTGGCACGTACCAGACCAACAACAGGCAACAAGGCTATCACGGCGACCTGGGCGGCAATTACGATGGCTTCATCTGGGGCTTGTATGGCTCTTATAAGGCAGCGGCAGATTACAAGAACAAGTACGATGGCTATGTGTTCAATTCTAAATTTAACGAAAAAGATTTCGGTGCTCACATCGGCTTGAACAAAGCCTGGGGATACAGCCACTTGCTGGTCAGCAACTTTGACCAGCACCCCGGCCTCGTAGAAGGGACAAGGGACAGCGCAACCGGGCAATTTGTGAAACCTATCAACAACAACGGAACAGAAGAGGAAGTTTTGGCAACGGATGCAGACTTTAAATCCACCAATCCTGAAATTCCCCGGCAACGGATTCAGCATTTTAAGCTGACAACCGACAACAGTTTTAACCTTGGAAAAAACAGGATCACATTGGCCGCAGGCTACCAACGCAACCAGCGCCAGGAGTTTGGAAATGTCCTGGCTCCCAATGAAAACGGTTTGTATTTTGACCTCAAAACCATCAACTACAACCTTCAATATCATTTCCACGAAAAAACCAGTTGGAAAACCAGCATCGGCATCAACGGAATGCGCCAAACCAATGAAAATAAAGGCATTGAATTTCTGATTCCGGCTTACTCGCTGTTTGATATCGGCGGGTTCATTTACACACAAAAAAGATGGGACAAATTGACACTGAGCGGCGGTGGACGTTTTGATACCCGTCACATCAATTCAAAACCACTGACAGACAATGGCGAAACAAAGTTTACCGCTTTTACTAAAAACTTTTCCAACACATCTGCGAGTGCAGGATTGAGTTACGAAGCCAGCAAAACGGTCACACTAAAACTAAATGTGGCAAAGGGTTTCAGGGCACCAAGTATTCCTGAACTGGCCAGCAATGGCGCACATGAAGGCACTGTTCGCTACGAATATGGCGAGCAAAACCTGAAGTCTGAAAGCAGCCTGCAGATAGATGGCGGCCTTGAAGTAGCAACCGAACATGTATCGCTTTCTGCCAATGTTTTTTACAACTGGGTCAGTAACTTTATCTACTACCGGAAACTGATTTCCTCCGCAGGTGGCGACAGCATATTGACGAAAGATGGAACCGATTTTCTTGCTTTCCGTTTCAACCAATCCGATGCACGCCTGTATGGTGTGGAGGCCAACCTTGACATTCACCCTCATCCGCTGGACTGGCTGCATATTGAAAACACGTTTTCTTATGTTCGCGGTGTATTGAGCCAAGTGCAGGACGGCAGCAACAACCTGCCTTTCATTCCCGCAGCGCATTTTATCAATGAAATAAAAGCTGAGTTTTTGAAAAAAGGAAAGACCATTCGCAATGTGTATGCAAAGGTGGAACTGGACAATACATTTGCCCAAAACAGTGCGTTCACTGGCTTCAATACAGAAACGGCCACACCCGGTTATAGTCTTTTGAATGCAGGTTTTGGAGGCGATATCATGAACAAGGGAAAGACAGTGTTAAGCCTTTTTCTTACTGCAAATAACCTGGCCGATGTGGCATACCAAAGCCACCTGAGCCGCCTGAAATATGCTGATGTGAACAATGTAACAGGAAGACAAGGCGTATTTAACATGGGGCGAAATTTTAGCGTGAAAGTGAATGTGCCGCTGAGTTTTTAAACAATTTTTTGCTCACGGAAATAAACGAAGAAACGGAAAGTATTTTTTAGTACAACGGTTACAATGCATAAAATAGGGGCATTGTAACCGTTGTCATTTCTGTGTGAAATTATTCTTTGTAAGTTTGTTGCATGTTCCAAAACACGTGGCAGGTTCTTTTACAGGAAATAATCAGCGGTCAACCAAAATCGCTTGCCCGTGCCATTTCTTTAATAGAAAATGAAGTGCAAGGCTATGAAGAGTTTTTGCAAAGCCTGCCAGAATCCACCACACCAATCATTGGAATAACCGGGCCGCCCGGTGCAGGAAAAAGCACCCTGACCGATGCGCTCATAGCAGCCATGGTGGCAGATGGAAAACGGGTAGGCGTTATCTGTGTTGACCCGTCATCACCGTTCAATCTTGGTGCGCTACTGGGCGACCGCATCAGGATGAGTGAGTGGTATAATCATCCAAATGTATTTATCCGTTCGCTGGCTACACGGGGTAGCCTTGGTGGTCTTCATCCAAAAATAATTGAGATAGCAGACACCATGAAAGCTGCCGGGTTTAACTATGTGATTGTGGAAACGGTGGGCGTGGGACAAAGTGAAATTGAAATAGCCGGACTGGCCGATGTAACCATTGTCGTATTAGTTCCCGAAGCTGGTGATGATGTGCAGAATATGAAAGCCGGGCTGATGGAAATAGGGCAACTATTTGTGGTCAACAAATGCGACCGCCCCGATGCAGATTTGTTTGCCCGCAATTTAAAACTCACTTTACACTCTGCTGAAAAAGGAAGTGGTTATACACCGCAAGTCATTAAAACAGCAGCCCACACCCGGAAGGGAATAACAGAGCTGTACCAAGCTATTCAGACATGTCTTTTGCAGGTTGTCAACAGCGACCGGAAATATTATTTACTGGCCGACAAAGCCTATCATCAACTGCAACAAAAGCGTATGAAAGATGTGAGCAGGCAACAGCTTTTCAGGGAAATAAAGGAAAGTAATATGACCAACCTTTACGCCTTTTTATCAGCCCGCTATTCCTGATTTTTGCCGATAAGATTTTTCTTATACTCCTCCCTGTATTGATGCTTCCACCGGCGATGACTCCATAAATAGTTAGAGGGGGTTTTGCGGATACAGTCCTCCAGGAAACTTACATACCTGGCAGTCAATTCGCCTCGCTTTAGTTGTCCCGGTGTGGTGGTGATTAGTGAGATTTCAGTATTGTAATAACCTCTTTTTACTTTGTAATTATACACAAAAACCACTGCCGTATCATTGACCCTGGCACCCTTTTCGGGCCCCATGTAGAATGCTGTGGGTCGCCCAAAAAAGTCTATCCAAAAACTCCTGTCTGGAGCAGGCGGGTTTTGATCTGCTGCCAGCGCCAGTGCATATCTACCCCTCGAAACTTCGTGAAAACTATTTCTAAAGTTGTAGGCATTTAGTAAGATGGTGTTGTATTTTCCACGCATTTTCAATATCATGCGGTCAATAGCTTTGTTGGATATAGGCGCATACACACCAATGAAAGGGTAGTCATTAATATTTCGGGCAAAGCCCCAATTCATATATTCCCAGTTAAAAAAATGGCCGCCGTGCAATTGCAAATTTTGCCCGGTGTTATAGAGTTGGTTTATTATTTCAAAATTTCCCGTCATGCGCTTATTAAACTCTTTGTCGGACAGGGAAAAAAACTTAATGGTTTCTATAAATGAATCAATGAAATTTTTATAAAAATCTTTGGCAATTCTTATTCTTTCCTTTTGGGTTTTTTCAGGAAAAGCAATGAGGAGATTTGCAAGTACCACCTCTTTTCTGTATCCGGCAATATAATAGACAACTACATAAATGCAATCGCTAACGAGGTATAAAATCCGCCAGGGAATTAAAGATAAAAGATAAAACAGGCCAGACAAAAAGTAGTACATTATTTATTGCGAAGAGATTTTTAACTCTGCTTATTGTTCGTTTGATTGAATTTCTTTTTCGCCACGCCACCACCTAAAGCCGATGTAACCTGCTATGGCAAAGGGAGTCAACATGAGATAGACAATGCCGCTGTTGAGACTGGTTGCCTTCTTTTCGCCCAATTGTCCGGCAGTTTTGGTGCAAATGGAACATTGTGCCTTGGCCATGTTCGCCAAGGCCAGATTAAAACCAATGATCAGAAAGAATATCAGTCTCCACTTTTTCATGTCTGCAAATTTTCTTTGAAACAAAATTAAGATAGAAATAGTTTGGAGGGAACTTTTATAAAATGGATACGGAAGATAGCAGTGTAGTTTGAAAAAAGGTTTAACTTTCATGCAAAACCATTTAACTCTATACAAACCTGATTTTAATCAATCAACTATCTAGCCATGATAAAAACTTTCATACTCTGTGCTTTACTTTTCTTTTGCTTCAATATTGCATTTAGCCAGCAAGGTTTCTTGGATGTTTCTTTTGGCAATGGCGGGAAAGTAACAACACCCATCGGCGATTCTTTAGGAATCATTCGTGGCATGGCCATACAGCCCGATGGTAAAATAATAGCCGATGGTTCATGTTATCAAAATGGACATCCGGCATTTGCATTGATCCGTTACAATTCAGACGGATCGCTGGATAATACTTTTGGTAATGGTGGGGTAGTTATAGAACAACCTGGTTTGTATCGCAGCGAAATCAACGACATCGCATTACTGCCGAACGGAGAAATTTTGGTTGGCGGCTATGCAGACTCGGCTGTAGCAAGTTTTTTTCAAGCTAATTTTGCGCTGGCACGCTACCATTCGAATGGCAGCAGGGACAGTACTTTTGGAAATAATGGGCTTGTGTTGACACCAACGCAAGATGGAGGCATATTCATTAACAAACTGATTGTAAAACCCGGTGGAAAAATACTGGCTTGCGGCACTAAAGGCAGCATAACATTTGATTCCTATCCCTGCTATGCACAGTACAATGCAGACGGGTCTACAGACAGTTCCTTTGGTGTGTATGGCGTTGCGGAAAAGTATATTTATGTTTTTCCCGGAAAAGTGTATGGCCTTAACGATGTGGCTTTGTCTGTTGATGGAAAGTTGACAACCGTGCTTTACACACAACCCGCAGGCTATCCAACCGCCTGCGACTTTTCATTCTACCGAATGGACTCACTTGGAAATGATGATGGAACTTTTGGTAGTGGGGGCGTTAAGCAAAATGATTTAAACAACTTCTCAGGCGATGAAGCTAATTGCATAGGAATGCTTCCTGACAATACTTTTTTGGTGGGTGGCAGTAGTTATAAAACGACCTACGACAAGGTGCTGGTAAAGTATAAAAGCAATGCGCTGCCTGATAGCAGCTTTGCAACTAATGGCATTGCCCAACTGCCTTTTTATCCCAGGCACATTATTTCCACAGGCGGCGGGCAAATCATAGTATCAGGCTTCGACAATGATTTTGGAGTAGGAAAATACGACACTAACGGCAGTCCGGACAACAGTTTTGGCGTCAATGGATTTAACAGCACAGATTTTTACGGTTTTGATGATCGCAGTAATATTTCAGCATTGCAGCCCGATGGAAAAATTGTATTGGCAGGATATGCTACCGATAATACCGGCAAAAGAATATTTGCCTTAGCCCGTTACAACAACATAGTGTTTCCGCTCAGTTTGCTTTCTTTTTCCGCTTCGCGAAAAGGGAATCAAAACCTGCTGCAGTGGCGCACTGCACAGGAAGTAAACATGGTCAGCTTTGAACTGCAACGCAGCAGCGATAGCAAAGAATATCATTTGCTGGCGCAAATAAAATCAGGGCAAAACACTTATACATTTTCCGATGCCAACCCTTTGGAAGGCACCAATTATTACCGCCTCAAAATGCTGGACAAAGACGACGCATTTACCTACAGCCCTGTGAGAATGCTGAGTAATGACAAGGCTTTCAGCGTGTCTGTATATCCCAATCCTGCAAAGGAGAAACTGCATGTTAGCATACATGCTTACAAGACCACGCACTTGCAAGCACACGTCATTTCCATTGATGGAAAAGTAGCAGCAACCCAGCAATGGCAAATGAGTGCAGGGCTTCATGCGCAAACCATCAACATAGCAGCTTTACCCAAAGGAAAGTATGTTCTGCAAACTATGAACGAAGAAGGGACAAAAGAAGTGACTGCGTTTGAAAAGTTGTAAGAGACAGCCACTCGTTGACTAGAATGGTGTGTAGGATTTGTAACAGTTTACAAGCTCACAAATGCGCTCAGGTATTTATCAATGAAGGCCGCTTTGCTCTTCAGCTTATACTGCATGATAAACCGTGGATGAGGCAGCGGCACAATCTCGCCAAACAGTTTGTACTGCTCATTCAGCTTTCGCAAAAATTTGTAGTTCTCACCCTCGCCGAGGCAAAAGGCAACATCACTCTGCAAGCCCCATGCAAGTTGCTTTCTGAAGTATTCTACAGCAAAAGGAATAATCCTTTCTGCCAACATTTTATCGTCGTAATAGTTGAGGTTCTTGCCGCTTTTTGTGAACCCAAGCAGACTTACAGAGTTAAAATAAAACCGGCTATAAAATTGTTCGGCTCCGCCAAATGCGGCTATCATGTCATAAATAAAAACGGAAGACAATTCCTGCTTTTTCTTCCAGTTGTTGGCAATGCCACAAACGGCTTCAAGCCTTATCGGGTCGGTAAAAGGAATGCCCGTTATGCCGCCGCCAAACCTACCGGGGTTAATGCCTGTGATACAATAGCGGGGCTGGTTGTCGTGGTAATATTTGTTGTAAAAAGCGGTAACAGCCTCTTGTGTTTCCGCTTCTGTAAATGGGTTCATGACTTCAATGCCATTGGGCAGTTCCACATTGAAGTTGATATTGAAAAGGAGGGAGGTTATTTTGTGGGAGAGCAAGGTTTCTTTTATAAAATTGAACGATGATAGAATGTAATGAGTTACAACAAACTTCTTCCTCACTTCTTCACTTGTCTGGCTTTCTGTGATTTGCAACCATGTCCTTCATTTCCGCAGGGGAATATACTTTCGATTTGCCAGATTGAAGGTCGCCCCATCGTTTATCAAGCATGTCAACGATTTTCTTGTCTTCTTTGCTCAGGGTATTGGTTGGAGATAGGCTATCCCACAACTGTTCAGCAATTTTCTTTCTTTCTCTTTGTGGCAATGCCAGCAATGTTTCAATATTGACCTCCATAAAATTGTTTGAAATTGAAAGTTAGGAAATTTAAAGAAGATATTTTGTCTTACGACTTACTACTAACATCTTACTACTCCTAGTGCGCCTCCAGCCAATTCCCCCCCACCCCAATCTCCGCATTGGCAGGCACACCGTTGGGCAGTTCCAATGCACTTTGCATACACTCAATGATGATGGGTTTTATCAGTTCCACTTCGTCTTTCAGTGCATCAAATACCAGTTCATCATGCACCTGCAAAATCATTTTTGATTGCACACCTTCCTGTTGAAACCTTCTGTGAATATTGATCATAGCCAGCTTTATCATGTCTGCTGCGGTGCCTTGTATGGGCATGTTGATGGCGTTTCGCTCGGCATAACCTCTTACGGTAAAGTTGCCGCTATTGATGTCTTTCAGCCAGCGTTTGCGACCCCAAAGCGTTTCCACATAGCCGTTGGTTTGTGCAAACTTTATTTGGTCATCCATGTATTGCTGAATGTTAGGAAACTGTTTTTTATAATTGTCAATGATTTCTTTTGCTTCGCTACGGCTTATTTTCAGGTTTTCGGCAAGGCCAAATGCTCCCTGTCCATAAATGATACCAAAATTCACACTCTTGGCTTTATACCTCATTTCCTTGGTCACGTCGGCCTCCTCAATATTATACACCTTGGCTGCAGTAGCTGTGTGAATGTCTTTTCCCTGCTTAAAAGCTTCACACATATTTGGGTCACCGCTTATTGCGGCAACTATTCGCAGTTCTATCTGAGAATAATCAGCGCTGATGATCATATGATTTTGATCCCTTGGTATAAACGCTTTTCTTATTTCCCGGCCACGTTCTGTTCTTACAGGTATGTTTTGAAGATTAGGATTATTACTACTCAATCTGCCGGTAACCGCCACAGCCTGGCTATAGCAAGTGTGCACCCTGCCGGTCTTTCGGTTGATCATCAGCGGCAGCGCATCTATGTAGGTGCTTTTCAGTTTGGTTAGTTCGCGGAAGCCGAGAATGTCGTCCACTATTTTATGTTGGGATGCAAGTTTCATCAGTACATCTTCACCTGTGGCAAATTGACCGGTTTTTGTTTTTTTTGCTTTGGGATCAAGTTTTAGTTTTTCAAACAAAACCTCACCCAACTGTTTTGGCGAAGCAAGGTTGAATTTTACTTCTGCGGCGGCATAAACATTCTGCTCAAACGAAGCCGCTTCTTTTTCCAGTTGTTTCGAATAATCGCTTAAAAAATCTTTGTCTATCCGTATGCCTTCAAACTCCATATCAAGCAGGACATTTACCAGAGGTATTTCAACCTCATCAAAAATCCGGTTAACTTTTTTCTGCAGTAGCAGTGGGGCGAATGTATTTTTTAATTGTAGGGTAATGTCTGCATCTTCTACAGCATATTCTTTGATTTTTTCCAGCTCCACATCCTTCATGCTTAGCTGGCCTTTGCCTTTTTTCCCAATCAACTCTTCTATAGGTACAGGTTCGTAGCGGAGAAACTGTGCACTTAAGTAATCCATGCTGCGACGGCCTTCCGGCTCAATGAGGTAATGGGCCAGCATGGTATCAAAAAACTGTCCCGCAAACTTTACTCCATACCATTTTAGAACAGTTAGATCATACTTCACATTTTGCCCAACCCATTTCTTGGGGGCATCGGCAAAAAGAGGAACAAACTGTTGTAGAAATTCCATTGTTTCTTCCCATGATTTTGGGCAGGGGATATAGTAACCCTCACCAACTTTGTACGCAAAGCTTAAACCTACCAGTTCTACATCGTGGGCATAAGTGCCTGTTGTTTCGGTGTCAAAACTGATTTCCTCCACCGCCATCAGTTCGGTGATGAGTTGCTTTATTTTTTCTTCGGTGTCTATGAGTGTGTAGTTGTGCGGTGTATTGTGAATGTTTTTCTCTGCCGCCAAACCAACTGTTTCTTCTTCGCCTTCGGCAATGGTTTTTTGCTCGGTTGGCTTGGTTTCATCCACCGTCACAAACATATCCATTTGTCCGCCGCTGGCTGTTGGGTTTGCTTTTTCAAACACGTTAAATTCTTCGCCCAATATGCGTTTGCCCAGTGCTTTAAACTCCAGTTCGTTAAAAAGCTCTTTCAGTTCGTCCTTATTCCACTCTTTTAATTTATAGTCTTCTTCATGAAACCGAACCGGCACGTCGGTAATAATGCGGGCCAGTTTTTTACTCATGATGGCGGCCTCTTTACCGTTTCTCACTTTTTCACCAACAGCACCTTTTATGTTTTCGGCATTCGCCAAAATGTTTTCCAGGTTGTCATATTCCTTCAGCAGTTTGCATGCTGTTTTTTCGCCAATGCCTGCAATGCCGGGAATGTTGTCCACCGCATCTCCCATCAGACCGAGCATGTCCACCACTTGTTCTACCCTGGCTATATCCCACTTTTCACATATTCTTTTCGCATCCAGAATTTCTTCCTTACTGCCCATGTATGGTGGTTTGTAGATGTAAACCCCCGGATGAATGAGTAGCTGTCCATAGTCTTTATCCGGTGTTACCATAAACACTTCATAGCCCATTTCAGCAGCCTGCCAGGCCACTGTTCCTATCACATCATCGGCTTCGTAACCGTCCAGTTCCACCACCGGAATATTGAAAGCAGTGATGATCTTTTTTATATCCGGTAATGCGCTGATCAGGTCTTCAGGTGCAGCCTGCCGGTTCGCCTTATACTCAGCAAAATCTGTATGCCGTTCGGTGGCAGCTTCGGTGTCAAAACACACGGCAAGGTGTGTGGGCTTTTCTTTGTTGATAAGATCAATAAGTGTTGAGGTAAACCCAAATTGTGCATTGGTATTGCGCCCTTTGCTGGTAATACGTGGGCTGCGGATAAGGGCATAATAGGCACGGTAAATGAGTGCCATGGCATCGAGCAAAAAGAGTTTTTTTGGCATAGGGCGAAGGTAGTGAATGCAGTTTTGTATTAAACCAGTTCCTTGATTCCTTCTTTGCAACTATGGAAAGTAATTGTAAATATCCTTGCGGTGCATGAAGCGAAGGAGGAAAATTTGTTTATCACCCAGTTTTAAGCCCAGCCGATAATTTCCAATTCTGATTCGATAATAATCACCCTTGACTCTTTCAATTTTTTTACATGATTGATCTCAGAAAATGATTGGCAAATTTCTAATTGCCCAATGATAGATAATATTTGCGAAGCAAGTTTTTTATCAGTTTTTGAAGAAATGTATTTCTCAAAAGATTTTTGAACAACAATTTCCATTAACCAAGACTTACTTTTTCAAGATGTGCTTTCACTTTTTCCAGGCTTCCTTTTGATGTAGTTTCAGCTTTTTTGAGATGTTGGGCAAAAGCGATGTCTTCCATTTCCCGGGAGGAAAGTGTGGTAGTTTCTTTTTGCATCTTCTTAAAAAGATTTAGCAAAAACGCCGTTTCGCTTTTTGAGTGTGATGGGATAAGGATATACTCCATAACTTAAGGCTATGTTTTATTATTTACAATTAGATGAAAGAATTGATGAGGATTATAAAAAACTTCTGATTTTAAAATAAAAAAGACTTCCATTTTTGGAAGCCTTCACTAAATTATTTTGGTAAATATTTAATTCTTATTGCTCACAAACTGGAATGGCTTTAATTTTTTGCCAACCAACTTCTGCATTTTAAACGGGTTGTCAATAATCCTGTAATTGTCAATATCAATGATTTCATTGGCTATGCAAAAGTTGTCTATTGATTCTACGAAGTATAAGAGGTTGTGCAGCTTCTCCACTTCTTCATCCATCTCATTTTTATTGGACATGGCAGTTTTGGTAAGAACCAGTAAGTCTCTGTTTGAAGTTTTCATAACGGGGTAAAATTAAAAAGAGGAACTTTTTTTAGTAAATTATCCAACTGATTTTTTATAAACATTCGGACATCCGCATCCCCTGCTGCTGCTGCAACTGCTAAAAGCAATTGACAACACTACGAGCAATAATGCAGATATTTGAATTGATTTTTTCATTTCAACGCTGTATTTAAGTACAAAAAACGGGCAATTTTTTTAGTGTCGATAAAAAATAACATAACGGTTCTAATATCTCCTCTTGATTGGGGTCTTGGACACGCATCCAGGAGCATTCCCCTCATCAATTATTTTCTAAAATTACATTGCAATGTTATTATTGCCACCAGTGGAAAACAGGAAAATTTGTTAAAAACAGAATTTCCAACTCTTTCGTATGTTTTTTTACCCGGTTACGACATACAATACACAAGTAATAAACGCTTTTTTGTCCTAAAAATTATAAGCCAGCTACCAAAAATCTTAAAAGCTGTACAAATTGAAAACAACTGGTTGAGACATTTTGTTGAAAAAAATAAAATAGACCTTATTGTATCGGACAATCGTTATGGTTTTTTCCACCAGTCGGTTCACTCAATTTTTATTACTCACCAGCTTACCATTAAAAACAACTTTTTTTTTGTAGAAAGGTTTTTGCAAAAAATGAATTACAACTACATTAACCGGTTTTCGGAATGTTGGGTTCCTGACGAAAAGGGGATGCAAAACCTGGCAGGAAAACTCTCTCATCCGGCAGCATTGCCCAAAACTCCGGTGACGTATATTGGTGGGTTGAGCAGGTTTCATTTTGATGAAAACGCCATCAAATACAAACTTCTCATTGTTTTATCGGGGCCGGAACCCCAACGCACATTGCTTGAAAAAACAATGCTTGATCAGTTGCAGCAGTTTACCAAACCCATTTTGTTTGTGAGGGGATTGCCGGGAAATACTGATAACTTGCCGCCACAGGCAAACATCATTTTTCACAACCATCTGCCTGCAAGCCAGTTAGAGCAGGCCTTTCAGCAGAGTGAATACATCATTAGCCGCAGCGGATACACGACTGTAATGGACATTTGTAAACTGAAAAAAAAATCCATCCTCATACCAACACCCGGGCAACCGGAACAGGAATACCTGGCCGGTCATTTACACAAACAGGGCTTTTGCCTCTCGGCAAAACAGGAAAATTTTGATTTGGATAAGGAATTAAATAATGCAGATGGGTTTAATTACAAGTTTTCTGAGTTTGAAATGGAGAAGTACAAATCAGTGATTGAAGTTTTAGTTGAGAAGATGGTTGCACAGCAGAAACAATAATCATTTACACCGCCTTCGGATAATCAACAAACCAAAACTCCTTTTTACCTTCCTCAAAGTCTTGCCAACTGTCAATGTGGATGTGAATGGCGAAAATGGCGCAGGTGGGCATATCGTCTATGTGTGTGGATGTGAGCGTGTTGGCAAATTCAGTAATGCCGGGATTGTGAGCAAAAACAGCAACAATATCATCTTCATTGTTCAGGCTGAGAATTGCCTGGGTAAAGGCTTGTTTGGTTGGCTCGTAAAGGGTAGGGATTTCTATAACAGCTTTTTCTGACTGATACTCTTCTGCAAAAAAACGAGCTGTGGTAATTGCCCGTTTTGCAGGGCTGCTGACAAAAGAATTGATGACAAATTCTTTGTTCCTCAAACGCCTGGCCATGGCGGGTGCATCCGTTTCTCCACGCTGCGACAGGGGACGATCAAAGTCGTCTGTGTCAAAATTCCAGCTACTTTTAGCATGTCTTATCAGCAAAAGTGATTTCACGGTTATTATTTTTTTGAACGTTCAAACAACATTTTCATACCAAGGTCTTAATATCCCCTTGTGTCTTTTCCTTCGATAAAATTAATAAACGCTTTGTTAACTACTTTATTTCCCCCCGGTGTGGGGTAGTTGCCGGTAAAATACCAATCGCCGGTGTTGGTGGGACAGCTTTCATGCAAGTCTTCTATGGTTTGATAAATGACTTCTATTGGAAAAGAAATGCCTTTGGGCGTAATGAGCTGTGCAATTTTCCGGCTGATTTCTTCGGTTGAAAAAGGTTTGTAAAGTTGCCGAACGACGTTTTCCGTGTGCAGTTTATGGTTTAGTTTCAACTCCAGGCAATAGTTGTAGGAGTCTTGCAAAAGCTGTTCTTTTCCCTGCTCGTGAAGCAAAGCTACCGCAGCCCTGAAGGCAATAAAATCGCCCAGTTTGCTCATGTCTATTCCATAGCAATCGGGATAGCGGATTTGCGGAGCGGAAGAAACCACAATGATTTTTTTTGGGTTTAACCGCGACAACATTTTCACAATACTTTCTTTCAAAGTCGTTCCTCTTACAATGCTATCGTCTATGACCACAAGTGTGTCTTCGTCTTTGCGAAGTGTGCCGTAAGTGATGTCGTAAACGTGCTGAACCATTTCGGTGCGGTTGGCATCTTCGGTAATGAATGTCCGCAGCTTCACATCTTTGATGGCTATTTTTTCCTGCCTGATCTTTCGGTTGATCATGGCCGAAAGTTTCCCTTCGCTTATGTCATTTCCCCAACTGAGAATGCGCTGTACTTTTATTTTATTCAGGTAGTCTTCCATGCCCTTGCACAAGCCATAGTAGGCTATTTCGGCAGTGTTTGGTATGTAAGAAAAAATGGTGTTTTTGAGGTCGTAATCAATGGACTCCAACACCGGTTTGCTCAGGTGGTGGCCGAGGGCAATGCGCTCCCTGTATATTTTTTCATCGCTGCCGCGGCTGAAATAAATCCGTTCAAAACTGCAGGCACGTCTTTCTTTTGGTTCTAAAATCTGTTCTACTTTATGATTGCCATTGGCGTCAACTATGAGTGCGCAGCCGGGCATCAGTTCATGCACTTCATTTTCGCCCACATTAAACACGGTGCGGATGGCTGCCCTTTCGCTTGCGGCCACAAAAACTTCATCGTCAATATAATAATAGGCAGGTCTTATACCGTTGGCATCACGCATCACAAAGCTGTCGCCGTTGCCAACAAGTCCGCCAATGGTGTAGCCGCCGTCGAACAAGGAAGTGGCTTTGCGAAGCACAGATGAAATGTCGAGATGATCCGGGTTGTCTTCATCGGCTTTGACCAGGAAATGATGCACAACCTCGAGCATGGCGGCCAGATCGCTTTGTTTTGAAAAGGTGCCCGGTTCAATATTAATCAGATCAAACAATTCTTCGGTATTGACAAGGTTGAAATTTCCCGCAAGGGCTAAATTTCTGGTTGGTGCAACATCACGTCTAATGAAAGGGTGGCAAAAATCAACATTGTTTCTGCCCTGTGTGCCGTAGCGAAGATGTCCCAAAAGCAGTTCGCCCAAAAAAGGCAGGTGACCCTTGAGCAGGCCGGGATGTTGTTTGATGGTCGGTTGAAATTTTTCCAGTTCCTGCACTTCTCTGCCAATGGTGGCAAACAGATCGGCAATGGCAGAAGGAGCAATGGTTCGCAGGCGGTGTAGAAAGGGATAACCGGGTTCTACATTCAGTTTTACAGCAGCCATTCCGGCACCGTCTTGTCCGCGGTTGTGTTGTTTTTCCATCAGCAGATACAGCTTGTTGAGGCCATACATGACGGTGCCGTATTTCTGCAGGTAATAAGAAAATGGCTTTCGCAGCCTGATGAATGCAATGCCGCATTCATGCTTTATTTCGTCGCTCATGGATATGTTGTAAAAGGAAAAGCGAAGGTAGTAAGAACGTTTAGAGTTTAGGGTTTAGGGTTTGGATTTAAAAAATTGAAACAATGAGGTAAGTTATGTTGTTTCTGATTGATTGTAAAGGTGGCTCAATATTTACTTGAATTATCTCAGAAGCAAATGAAAATGACAATAAGACAAAAGGTAATCAAATTGATTTATCCCGCAATTGTAAAGGCTGGAGAACTGTTTGGCAAAGGCGGTGGTGTTTATGAAAATGAGCAGAATTTGCAACCGAAGGTTTCCTTTTATAGCCTTTCTGCCACAGCCAACAATCGCCAAATCATTGATTTTTCCTGGTATAAAGACAGAAAAGTTTTGATTGTCAACACGGCTTCGGATTGTGGCTTCACGCCCCAGTTGGCTGAGTTGCAGACATTGCAGGATCGGTATTGTGAAAAGCTTGCCGTTATTGGCTTTCCATCCAACGATTTTAGAGACCAGGAAAAAGGGATAGATGAAGAAACTGCCGCCTTTTGCGTTGTCAATTTCAATGTTCATTTTGCTTTGATGCAAAAATCGCATGTATTGAAGTGTGAACACCAAAACCTCATTTTTCAATGGCTGACCGACAACACAAAAAACGGCTGGAACCACACACCGCCAGCATGGAATTTTACTAAATACCTGGTGGATGAAAATGGTGTTTTAACCCATTATTTTGACACACGAATTTCTCCATTAAGCGCAAAAGTGACAGAGGCAATTGATAAAAAATAGGTTGGGTTTTTACTTACCCTAAATGCTGAACTCCACATAAACAGGGCAATGGTCGCTATGCTTCACCATTGGCAGCACTTTGGCATTGGTCACGGTGTGGCGCAGGTTTTCGGTCACGTTGATGTAGTCTATCCGCCAGCCTTTGTTTTCTTCCCTGATGCTTGGGTGTCGCTGTGTCCACCAGCTATATTGGTGGGGTTCTTTGTTCACTTCCCTGAACCCATCGGCATAACCATTTTCTAAAAACCTGTCAAACCATGCTCTTTCTTCGGGCAAAAAACCGCTTGTCTTTTGATTGGTTTTCGGGCTGTGAATGTCTATCTCTTTATGGGCAATGTTGTAGTCGCCGCAAATAATAAGTTGCGGTCTTGTCTTGCGCAGTTCATTGAGATAAACAAGAAATTCATTGAGCCACTGGTACTTGTAAGTCTGTCTTATTTCTCCGGTTGTTCCCGATGGAAAATAAGCATTTACCACGGTTACATCGCCAAAGTCTGCACGAATGACACGGCCTTCAAAATCGCTTTGTTCAATGTTGTTGCCG
>JAYTGA010000185.1:0-21495 GCA_043733905.1 Segetibacter sp. | reverse complement strand
GAGTAGAAGAGTGGGCATATTTGTGATTTTGCTTTTACAAAATTGCCCCTCTTTTTTTAATCTTTCAACTCATGGTTTTATGCCTTGAGAAGTATAGTTCATTATTTGTATCATCGTAAGTGCATAAAACAAGTTCGGTTAAAATAACATTATCACTCTTGAGTATAGTCAGATTGTAGCAAGTATTCCTTTTCCCCTCAAAGTTGGAAAAGTATTTATCTACTAAATATTTGGCTCCATCTTTAATCGGTTTTATTTCATAGGCAAACAATCCTTCTCCTTTTTGCCAAATCAACATCCCATTTTGAGTAAGTTGAGTAAGGGTGTAAATCAAGTCTTTATGCTGTTGTGATAACATTTTCAAACGCTTTTTATGGTACAATCAGATACCATTTTAATACAATAAGATAGCTTGCCAATTAAAATGTGCTTAGGTAATTTAATAAACGCATCTTCATCTATCCACTTTTCAAGATCGGCACTAATTTGAGTTAGTAAAGTTAGGCAATTAACGCACTCATTCAATTTAGGCAATGTTAAAGCATCATTCTGCGAATGAATATTATGAAGCGTTTCTTCAATTTGGTAGATTTGATTGAGATAATCCGTCAATGTTTCAGCGTCAAATGTCGCACTCAAAACTTGTTTTTTTAAGGTATTCTAACCCTCGTTTGCAAGTTTCAAAACTTACCAGTGCCTCTCTTTTAAACTTTCTTTCTTTTTCTTCCTTCGTTGCTTCGCTTATAACTTCATTTCTATTTTTAAGTTCCGCTATTTGATATAACGCTATGCCTATTCCAATAATTGTAACGCACCCACAAACGGTATTAAAAAAGTCTATTTTTAAGTGCCACCCGTCAAAAAATATTTTACCAAACCAAAGCCAAAAAAGAATAGATACTGTAATGCTTACGCCAATAACAAACAAGCATAGCCAAATCGTTTTCGTTAATGGGCTTTCTATTTTTTTATTTTCCATCTTTAGAAATGAGAGGCGTATATTTTACAGTAAAAATAATTCAAAGTTTCTTCAAAACAAATTATTTGCGTACTTTGTACAAATGAAGAAAGCCAAATCAGTTTCTCCACCACATAAGAAACTACTACTGTCAAATGATGAACCCGTAAAGCTGAATATGTCATTTGAAGATGCAATTAAACTTGCTCTAAATACTCCTATCAAAAAGAGTAAAGTCAATAAAAAATAGTCCCTATCTTGGTTGTTCTAAAACAACCGAAATGTTAGCAACTATACCCGTAAATGAAATTATAAAATCTGATGGCATCGGCGAATATGGTTTTATATTCAATCTACCCTTATTAATATCTTTAATTGACGTGGTTTTTAATGAAGAAAGTGCAGTATCAATCAAAAATAGTCTTGAAACTTCAACAGGAGGAATTTCTCTTTTTCATGTTTTTGGTCAATTCATTGTGTATTTTTCACTTAGTGCTTCAAAAGATGAAGGGGGATTAGTTTTCATAGATTGCAAAAATGATATTGATATTGCCTTAGACACATTTAACAAAATGAAAGGTAGGCACGGATGGAGCGAGAAAAGCAGAAAAAGTTTTATGGAGCAATTTACCTTTTTGGAAGATAAATATGAAGATTTGAGAGATACAGTAGTCCTTATTGAAGTTTAGACCTTTTAAATAAAACTTTTTTCACAATATCCCTAAATGCCAAAGCAGAAGGTTGATTAATTAATATTTTGTCCTGTCTTATTGTTGGCTGGAAAGGCTTTTTAATTAATATTTTTTTCTATATTGCCGATCATGTCTTAGTCCCTTATTAGTAGTTGAGGTCGTAGTTTTTAGCTTTTTTCGGGTTTTTTCCAGATGTTTTTTTAGCGTTAAATTTTCATTTAAAAGAATCTGCAAGAAAGGCCAATCAAGTCCTAGTGACAAATCATCTAATAAAAAAAATTTATTCGAAAAGTGTAGTTCGTTCAAGAGTGGCAAGGGAAGAATTTTAGTTAAAATTCTCAGATCGACAACAACCTAAGGGTCTTTAATTTTGCTTATTATTTTTACGAGCACAATAGTTTATACAGCCACCAAAAATATTTAGGAGAATTCAACTTTTCTTGCCGGGTATTTTGCCACATACTGGTAGATCAGCCCTCTGATGTAATCACTTTCAGGATAGCGTGTCACCTGCTGTTTGATATTTTCAACATCAGACGAAGAAATATTGGCAGAACTATATCCCATTCCATAAAAACTTCCCTTTTCCATGAGGATAACACCGTGCGAATTGGCTTGCTGTGGAGAAGACAATTTCTCTATAACGGCAAAAGTTGGGAGAGAAGCTTTTAAATGGTTGATAGCTTTGTCAACCCGTTCATTATATTGAACTGGAGTCAACTCATCAGCCATCGTATTTCCCGCAGTTTTATCTATAAAACAAAGACGGGGGCATAGTTCAAAATCTTCTATTAGCTTCTTCAAAACATTAATGCCTTCCAGCAGAAGATTGAAAGTGTAAAGGGGTTGCAGTTGTTTTTTCTTTTTTTCAATGAAAAGCCGCTGATAGCCTCGTCCGTCTTCAAACTCATACAGGGCATACATTTGCTGAAAGCCTTTAAGACTGCGATTATAAAGCGGCCACAATCGTTTGATTTCAATGCTTTCAAGAATGAATGCCATTAGTTCTGAGCCGCAGGCCTGGTAAGAAATATTGTGTATTTCCCTTAGAAAATCCTGCTTTTGCCTGCCGGTTTTGTTATTGCTAAAATGGCTGGTCACACGTTTTTTCAAGTCTTTGGCTTTGCCAACATATACGACTTTGCCTTTGCTGTTGTGGAAATAATAAACACCGGAAACTGTGGGCAGATCAGCCACTTTTTCCACGGGCAGGTGTGGAGGCAGGTATCTTTCTTTAGAGCCTGTTTTCAACATTTTTTTGATTTCGCCCTGCGTGTCATTTTCAATTATTTTTTCAAACAATTTCACAGTAGCCATGGCATCGCCTTCGGCACGGTGCTGTTGCTGCATGGGAATGTTGAGGCTGCGACAAAGTTTGCCCAGGCTATAGCTTGGGTGGCCAGGCAGCAGCTTGCGGCTCATTCTGATAGTGCAGAGTTTTTCGCAATCCAGATCGTAGCCAGCGGCGGCCAGTTTATGTTTCACAAATGAGTAGTCGAAATTGACATTGTGCGCCACAAAAACTTTGTCTTTCAAAAGATTGTAAATGGATGCTGCCACTTCTTCAAACACCGGAGCCTGGCTCACCATGGCGTGGTTGATGCCTGTGAGTGCCTGTATGAAAACAGGGATAGGCACCTGCGGATTGATGAGTGTAGAGAACGTATCCACCAGCCGCTCACCATCGTGAATAGCAATGGCTATTTCGGTAATGCCGTTGGCACTGGCATGGCCTCCCGTGGTCTCTATGTCAACAATTGCGAACAAAGCTTTTAATTTGAAAATTTGAAAATCTGAAAATTTGAAAATCGAAATACAAATTTATCAATAAGACCAAATCAACCAATCAACCAATTAACCAATTAACTGATAAACCAATAAACCAATAAACCAATAAACCAATAAACCAATAAACCAATAAACCAATAAACCAATAAACCAATAAACCAATTACCCAATTACCCAATAAACCAATAAACCAATAAACCAATTACCCAATTACCCAATAAACCAATAAACCAATAAACCAATTACCCAATTAACCTCTCCCTACCTGTATAGACTATACAACTTTAAATAAACCCCGTTACTCCAGCCAAAACCATCCTGTGTGGGATATTCGCCGCCGCCGCTGGGCAGGTGGATGTTTTCAACGTTGTATTTTTCAAGCATTTTCCCTGTGTTTTCATAAACATGTTCGTTCACGCTCATCCAGCGGTCTGCTATTGTTTTGGCAATGGTGTTGTGATTGTAGTCCGACAACCCTTTAATGGTCAGATATTGCAACGGTGCCCAACCGTTTGGTGCATCCCATTGCTGGCCTGTGTGATAGGGCGTGGTGACCACGCCGCCATCTTTCAGAAACATTTCTTCGATGTGTTCTTTTACATAACCTGCCTGTTCTTTGGTGGCGATGTTTGCAAACAAAGGCAGCACCCCGGCCAGCGACCAGCGGTTGGTGAGATGATTGTCCTTAAACTGGTAGTCGAAAAAATAATGTTGTTCGCTGCTCCAGAAGTGGGAGAGAATGGCAGATTTTCTTTTATTGGCTTTCTGCTGGTAAAGTAAAGACTGGCTTTTCAAACCCTTAACAGCAGTAGCTTTTGACAGAATATTTTCATAAGCGTAGAGCAGGCAGTTTAAGTCAACAGGCAAAATATCCGCGGTTTCAATTGTGTTAATATGAACGGTATCCGCAAACCAGCGGCTGCTGAAATCCCACCCACTTTCTGCCCCTGCACGCAGGTGTGTGTAGGCCATTTTGTCTTTGCCTGAATATGTCTTAGCTGTTTCCACATCTTGTAAATAAGATTCCTGCCGGGGTGCTTTTACATCATCAAAATAGCGGTTCAGGATGCTTCCATCCTTTAATTTCACCACACGCCTGTGGGCATTTCCAGCGGTTGTTTTGCTTTCACCCTCCATCCACCAGTTGTATTCTTTTTGCATGGCGGACAAATATTTTTTGTAAACCCGGTCTCCCATTTTGTCTTGTAGCAAAGCCACCATAAGCGCAAAATAGGGCGGCTGAGAGCGGCCAAGATAATAGCTGCGGTTGCCGTTAGGAATGTGTCCGTAAGTATCTATGAGAAACTGGAAATTATCCAGCATGTTTTCAATAAGATCATACCTGTTACTAACGGCCAGGCCAAGCATGGTGAAGTAGCTGTCCCAGTAATATATTTCCCGAAATCGGCCACCCGGCACAATGTAAGTTTTAGGAAGAGATAATAATGAACTGCCCGCCTCTGCCACATCAGATTTGCGAACAAGGGCTGGCCACAGTTTTTCAAGATGCTCTTTCAGCGACGGGGTTTTTTCGCTTCCTGCACCTGCATTGGCGGTCACAGGCACTTTGAAATTTTCCAAAACAAACTCCCTGATTTTTGCAGAATCCGTCACCTTAAAGCCTGATGCCTGGTATTTTTTCAGAATCTCTTCCCGGCTAAATTTTGGGACGGCATCTGTAAATGTTTTATTGTCGCCCATAGCCATGCTCAGTTGCACATCAGTAAAAAGTTTACCCCAAATCATGTCAGGTGTTTGAGGGAATTCGGCTTTTGTATGAACAGATTGAGCCATCATCACTTTGGCTTTTTCGTTTTTGTTGCCAGGCTGGGCTTCGCAAAAATGGCAATAAAATAAGATCGGAAGGAGCGAAAAATATTTCATAAATAGATCATCATTTTTGTCAGCAAAATGAACAAACTTACGTCATCTACAGGTATTGTACGCCGATCTTACTTTGATCATTTTTAGTAAATTTTTTAAAACAAGTAAGCTAAAAATCGTCAATTAAACTCTCAACCCTCAACTCTAAACGGTAACTCAAAACAAATTCAATTTGTGCTTCCCTGAATATTCAATTGGCACCGTTACAAATATTCCGCTCTTGCCAACACGGGTTGTTCCCTTAGCCGAAAGGGTTACTTCATTGAACAATAAATTAATTGAATTTTTTAAAATGTTTTGTACACTCACTTCAAAATGGGCAGGTAAAGAAAACTCAGAAGTTTTAGAAATGTGCATCATCGTATCCAGTTTAAACTTTCCAACATATATACTATCTATGAAGATTTCGCAGTTCACATTTTTTAAGTCAACACCAAATTTGTTTGGATTATAATAGACCAGGTTGAGTGAAACTTCTGATTTTTCAGAATTGATGTTGCCAAGTTTGAAATTGGTGAGATCACGATATTCAAAAGCCATTGGTTTTTTACATGATGTGATTAAAACTAAAATTGCAATGGTAGAGTAGGAGAGAAGGCGTGTCATAAAGAATCTGTTTATGCAAATTTGATTCATTTTAAGCTATCATTCTAATGAGAATAAAATAACAATTCACTTTCCAAAAAAATTCTCCTTTTTTTGCTAAAAAAATTGGAATTTTGAATACTAAAAGGATTATTATAGAAATTCAGGTGTCATTAAAATATTGAGTACACATAATTTTTACTAATAAATTCTTAATCAATATTTTAAAAGTTTTTACTAAAATTTAATAAATAACAAAATTATACGAAAAATAACTAAACTACTTCAATTAATTAAAATTTTATAAAATTTAAAAAAATATTCAAAAATGACCTATTTATTAATTGAAAATCAATTGTTTCCTTGCATTGATTGCTTTAAAATGTTAGTAAAAAATCCAAATTTAATATTAGAGCAGTATGAAAACTATCAAAAGATGAGTTTTAGAAACAGGTATGTGATTTTTGGTGCAAATGGTCTTATCCAATTATCAATCCCAATTGTTGGTGGAAGGAACCAAAAACAATTGTCAAAAGATGTACAAATTGATTATACGGAGAAATGGCCTTTAAAACACTGGCGGGCAATTACCTCTTCTTATAATAAATCTCCTTATTTTGAATTTTATGAAGAATCTTTAAAAAAAGTGCTTTTTTCAGGTAAAAAGAATTTATCTGAATTTAATCTTACTGTTCTTCATTGGTGCCTGAACCAATTAAAATTAGAGGTTGAAATTTTATTTACGATTGAATATAAAAAAGAATGTAATAATTGTGAAGATTATCGGAATTTTTTTCTGCCAAAAAATTTTCAAAATATAGAAAGTTATAAATATTTGAAATATCCCCAGGTATTTGAAAACCGGTTTGGATTTCAGCCAAACCTGAGCGTTCTTGATCTCCTTTTTGCAGAAGGGTTAAATGCTAAAAATCTTTTACTTTAAATTTGTTAAATTGATTTTAACAGGCAACATATTTTCCACACTGTCAATCTGTATCTTTTCATGTAAATTGCACGCTATAAACTCTTCACTTTCTGCTGCATGATTAAACTGATAACAACGATTTTCTTACTGGTATTATTTGCATCTGCAAACGGTCAGGATTTTTCTAACCGTGGAAAAGATTTTTGGGTTGGCTACGGCTATCATCAAACAATGAATTCTAGCGCTACCCTTAATAATCAAGATATGGTTTTGTATCTAAGTGCTGATGTCAATTCAACCGTTACTGTAGAAATTCCTGGTATTGCCTGGACTAAAACTTATACCGTGCCAGGAGGTACCGTAAAAATATCTGACAACATCCCTAAAAGCGGCCTACAGGATGCCCGTTTACTTCAGGAAGGAATTTTCAACAAAGGCATTCACATAACCAGTAATCAACCCATTGTTGCATATGCACATATTTTTGATAAAAATGTTTCTGGTGCATCTTTATTATTCCCCGTGAATACATTAGGTCAGGATTATTATGCTTTATCTTATGAACAGAAATCTGGTCAGCCAAATTCTAATTCATGGGCTTTTGTGGTAGCAACTGAAGACAGTACTACAGTTGAGATTACACCCTCCGCTTCAACTCTTACTCACCCTGCAGCAATTCCATTTGTTGTAACACTAAACAGGGGACAGATTTATAATTTAATGGGAAAGCTCAACACTTCTAACAATAATGGGGTAGATCTTACCGGAACCCGAATCAGGTCAATCAGTAATGGGTTAATCAGCTGTAAAAAAATTGCTGTTTTTTCTGGCTCTGGACGCATGTCCATTTCTTGCAATGGTTCTTGGAATAGTTCAGATAATTTTATTCAACAGGCATTTCCCAGGGCAGCATGGGGCAAGAAATATTTAACAATTCCTACAGTTGGGTTAACTAATAATTTTTTTAGGGTTGCAGTAAGTGATCCAACAACAATTGTTTCGGTTGACGGCACCGTTATTACAGGACTTCAAAGAAATTTTTTTTATGAATTTTCCGCAAATAATCCAAAGAGTATTGTTGCGGATAAACCAGTTATAGTAGCTCAATACATAACGACAACTAATGGATCGGGTTCTCCGGCTACATGTGGTAATTCATACAGTAATAACGGCGATCCTGAAATGATCTACCTTAGTCCTGTTGAACAGACAATAGATACAATTACTTTATTTTCAACACCAAAATATAACATCACGGAGCATCATATAAATGTAGTGATCAAAACCTCGGACAAAAATAGTTTCACTCTGGACGGAGTGACAAAAGCCGCCTCTTTCATTATTCATCCCAAAGACACCGCTTATTCGTACGCAGCTTTTACAGTTGCTGCGGGGCAGCACAAATTGCAGGCAGCAGGTGGCTTTAATGCCATCGCTTATGGTTATGGTCAATTTGAATCATACGGTTATAATGCTGGAACAAACATAAAAGATTTATACACTTTCATTAGCTTGCAAAACCAGTTTGATATTGTCAACACTCCATCTACTTGCATTAACACCAATTTCTTATTGGCGCTCACATTGCCTTACCAGCCATCTTCCATTACCTGGGATTTTTCAGGAGCTGCGGGCAGTCTAAGCCCCAGCGGTAATGTAATTAACAATAGTCCTGTGGCTGATAGTACTTTCATCCGCGATGGCAAAACTTTGTACGTTTACAAAATTCCCGGTTCTTATGTCTTTACAACAGCCGGAACATTCCCGATCAAAATCATCACAGTCAATCCTACCGCCGATGGATGCAGCGGCCAAAATGAAACAGTTTTTAATATGCAGGTGGGTCTGCCGCCAACAGTTGATTTCAGTATTTCTCACATTGGTTGTTACAATACCCCGGCTAGTTTTTATGATTCTACTAAAGGAAACGGATTCCCGATTGTGAAATGGCAATGGAATTTTGGAGATCTGGCAACAGATACGTTGCAAAATCCTGTGCATACCTACGCAGCATCGGGCAATTATAATGTAAAGCTAACTGCTGTAAACAGTATTGGTTGCAGCAACTCTGCTATCAAGCCTTTTTCAATTGAGCCACAACCGATAGCCGGATTCAAGGTTTCATCGCCTTTATGTGCAGGAACGGCTGTCACTTTTACCGATTCATCAAACATTGTTTCGGGTACAATAAAAATATGGAGGTGGGCATTTGGCCCCGGCGATTCTGTTATTAACACCACCAATGCCTCTGTCACAAAAATTTACAGCACTGCCGGTACTTACACAGTCACATTAGTTGTTGAAAACAGTTCAGGATGCAAAAGCACTATTTTTTCCAAAACATTTACTGTCAATGCTCTTCCTTTTGTCAATTTTAATATGCCGGGTGTTTGTCTTCCTGCGGGAAATGCACAGTTTACAAATCTGTCAACAATTGCCGGGGGCACAGTCAATGACATGAGCTATGTATGGAATTTTGGGGATGGGGGAAGTTCCACTTTAGTAAATCCTGCTCATATTTATGCATCTGCAGGACCATTTCTTGTAAAATTGTCTGCCAAATCTTCCGCAGGATGCACCCATGATTCCGCTATCAAATTCACCAATATTTATTCTCAGCCCAAAGCCGGGTTTACTTACTCACCTCCCAACACCTGCACAGGCGACAGTCTCACATTTTTTGATACAACCAAAGCACCAGGAAGCACAGTCACCAACTGGTACTGGACTTTCAGCGATGGGACGACCAGCAATATTAAAAACCCTGGTAAAAAGTTTACGACAGTCAATGCTTCTGCAAAACTGTACATCAAAACTGCAGCAGGTTGTTTTTCGGATACCGCTACACGAAACATTACTTTTTATCAATTGCCTACAGCTCTTTTCAATATTACCGGAACAACCTGCCAGGGACAAACATTTAACCTGAACAATCAATCCGTTGCAAATTCCGGCATACTTACCAATTGGTATTGGTATTTTGGAAATGGAACATCAGCATCATACACCAACGGAAATTCATTTACCCGCAAATACGACACCTCCGGATCTTACACTATAAAACTGGTTGTAAAAAATGACAAAGGTTGTGTAAGTGACACCGCAAAAATCAAGGTAAACATAATTTCAGCACCAACAGTTAAATTTGGACTTCCTTTTATTTGTGTAAATGATCCGTTTGGTGTTTTTACTGACAGTAGTTCCATAACAGGTGGAGGAACACTTAGCCATTTGTGGAATTTTGGAGATATAAATGCCACACCAACCAATCCGAATACATCTTTGGCCGTTAATGGACAGCATCATTTCGGCACGGCCGGGCCTTATAATATTACTTTGCAAGTAGGCACTACCACAGGCTGCACATCATCATTAACAAAACAATTGATTGTCAATAGTCAGGCTGTAGCTGGTTTCTCAATTTTAAACACTGGTTCTATTTGCGGAAGTGATTCAGTCAAAATAAAAAACACCTCAACAATTGGCGTTGGGTTGGTTACCCGTTTAGAAATTATCTGGGATTCAGTCAATCATCCTTTGGTGAAAGAAGCTGATACATTGCCACCTTCCGGAAAAACGTATTCACATATTTATCCGTCTTCAGCTAGCAATGTCACTTACAAAATTACGGTCAGGGCATTTTCAGGACAAACCTGTATGGACGAGAAAACGCAGCAAGTGACAATTGGTGTAACTCCGAAAGTGGTTTTCGACTCGATAGGAGAGTTTTGCCTTAATGATCCTGCAAGGCTTTTAACAGAAGCAAAAGAAATATTGGGCGTGTCAGGTTCAGGTATTTATTCTGGATTGGGGGTAACAGCCAACGGAATTTTCAACCCGGTAACAGCGGGAGCAGGCAATATTCATATTACTTACGCTTACACATCTGCCAATGGTTGCAAAGATTCAGCTTCGCAAAATATAAATGTAGTTGCTAACCCTGTCATTCAACTTAGCAACCAACTATATGTGTTGGAAGGTGGTATTTTGACTTTAAATCCTATTGTTTCCGGAAATGCAATAAAATATTCATGGACACCTGCTACCTATTTGAGCAATGCAAATTCGCTTTATCCCATAAGCAAGCCTAAAGGAAATATTTCTTATCAATTCATTGCTTCAACAGCGGGTGGATGCAGCGATTCTGCCATTGCAAATATCGTAGTATTGAATGCACCAAGGATTCCGAACGCATTTTCGCCCAATGGCGATGGAAAGAATGATTTGTGGGACATCACCTCGCTATCTTCTTATCCCGGAAGTACCGTTGAGGTTTTTAACAGATATGGACAGGCGATATTCATTAGTATTGGCTATTCAAAACCATGGGATGGAACTTATAAAGGAAGTCCGTTGCCTGAGGGAGTATATTATTATATAATTGATCCAAAAAACGGAAGAAATAAATTTACCGGAAATGTTACTATTATCCGGTAGGAACAAGAAGCACTGAACTCATTTTTTACTTTTTACTTTAAAGCATTTTTTTAAAAAAAGAAGGGTATAATTATAAAAATTAAAAGAATCCTTATAATTTTAGACAATGAAACGAAATTTTTTACTTGGCTTGTGTTTGTGCTGTTTTGTGTGCGGTCAGAGTTTTGGTCAACAACTACCACATTATACCCAATATGTTCTCAATACTTTTATATTAAACCCTGCTGTAGCCGGTATTGAAAATTACACCGATATAAAATTCAGTCATAGGCATCAGTGGGTGGGCATAGATGGCGCGCCTGTTACTACTTATTTCACCATCAATGCACCTTTGCACAAAAGTGATTATGACAGGCAAACCGCTTTAGGTTTTCATTCTGACAATGAAAATCCACGTGGTTCCGCTTACTGGCAGGAGTACGAAAAGGCTGATCCCCATGCAGGCATTGGTTTTACGATGTTGAATGACCGCACAGGTCCTTTGAATCGCTTTGCTGCTTATGGCACCTATGCTTATCATCTTGGGATTGCTCCTAGGACAAGTATTGCAGCGGGCATTTCTGCCGGGGTAAAGAACACATCTCTAAAGGCAGGGGATCTCAAGTTTGCGGATCCGGGCGATTTGGCAGTGTCCGGAGGAGGATTTTTAAATAAGGTAAAGCCTGAAATGAACCTGGGTGTGTGGCTTTATTCTGCCAACTATTTTGTCGGTCTTTCTGCACAAAATATTATTGGAAATGAATTAAGCTACGCAAAAGCAGTTGCTGTTGATACCATCAAACGTGGTAAGCTGGTTCCGCATTTGTTTTTAACTACCGGCTACAGGTATTTCCTGGGAGACGATGTGAGTTTTCTACCCAGCATTTTGTTTAAATATATTGCCAGTACACCTTTCAGTTTTGATGTAAATGCAAAGGTGCAATACCGTGACATTGTTTGGACTGGTCTTAGCTTCCGCTACCAGGATAGCTGGTCGGCAATGGTGGGAATTAATATAAACAATGCAGTGAACTTTGGTTACGCTTACGATATTACCACTTCCAAATTAAATACTGTGAGTCATGGTTCTCATGAAATAGTGATTGGGTTTTTGCTGAACAATAAATTCGGCGACTGGTGTCCGCGAAATTTGTTTTAACCTTATGAACTGAAATCGTTAAGCTTATCTCATTTATTTTTGGTGAAATTTTGGCATTTGATCTAAACTTTTCTTTAGATATTTGCCCGTTAAGTTTAGTAAACTTCGGATTACTTTCCATGTTTCCAAATAAAAGACCGAACGGAAACAGGAAAGCTAAATTTCACCTCAACAGATACATGAAGGAGTCAGATTACCAGGATAAATTAAAAATAAGCTGGAAAAGCGCATGGATGCTTCCAGGTTTCCGGCTAATGTTCATTTCAGGGATGGGGTTGCTGATGACTGTTTTGTTTCTTTACCCTTATTTTTTTGATTTTGTACAGCACAGGAAAGGAGTGGTGCTTCATGACTGGTTGCTGGCCTGGCTGCCCTCAATGGATGTTTCCGGATATATTTTTTTGGTGATTTGCATTGCCACTATTACAGGACTTGTCCGCTCTTTACAATCACCTTATCTGTTTCTTATTTTTGTGTGGGGCTATCTACTTCTCAATCTTTCCCGACTGGTCACCATTACTCTTGTGCCGCTTGAGCCGCCCATTGGCCTCTTGTCACTTGCGGATCCTATTGCATTTCCTTTTTACGGACAACAAGGCATTACTAAAGATTTGTTTTATTCAGGACACACAGGCACGCTGTTCCTAATTTTTCTGGTGGTGAGAAAGCGTTGGGAAAAAATCCTGACTTTGCTTTGCACGATATTTATCGGCATACTGTTGCTGGTTCAGCACATTCATTATACGCTTGATGTGCTTGCTGCACCGGTATTTGTTTATGCTCTTTTTGCTTTGGCAAAAAAGGTGGCATTTCTCCCTTACAAAAATATTTTGCGTACGGGTAGTGCTGTGTTAGAGACAAACAGGAGTTCATGAAACAAGATGCTGAGTTTCTCACTTCATTTTAAAAAGAAGATAATGATAAAAAGGTGTTTGTTTTTTTTACTGGCTGCCTTTCCCTCTGTCATTTTTTGCCAGGAAATAAAGTCGAACGAAGTAGATCCTTTTACCAGCGAAAGAACAATTGAAACTACACTCGTACCCTTGAAACAGGGTTTTAGTGCAGGATTTGGGATTACTTACTATGCTGTCAATACAAACTATTACTTAAACCTTTTAGGCTACGGAAACGATGAAACGTCCATCAAAAGCGATGACAAACTATGGTTTGTACTGGACGATGGTACGGTGGTACAATTTAATGACAGGGCAGAGGTAGAAAGCAATGATGCAAACGCAAAAAATGTGTACATGCACCATTACTTTGCCCGTTTGGATGACATTGAAATTTTAAAAAACAAGCACGTAGCACTCATCAGGATAGCGTCTGCAAAAGGTGATTTGAAAGATGTGAAGCTTTCTAAAAAAAGCAGCAAAGCTGTAATGAAGCTGAACGAAATTTTCTT
The DNA here is from genome assembly GCA_043733905.1 of Segetibacter sp. GTDB lineage: Bacteria > Bacteroidota > Bacteroidia > Chitinophagales > Chitinophagaceae > Segetibacter. The sequence goes on along the minus strand of JAYTGA010000185.1, from coordinate 7,683 downwards.
TAAAGAAGTGAATAAATAGCTACTCTACTCCCAGTAAGTCGTTCAATAAGTCAAAAGAACTCAAGAAGTAAATAACGGAGGTTACGAAGTAAATTAATAAGTTTAGCAGGCGGAGTTTTTTAAAAATATATGGGACTGCTATAGCACGTGCAGGCGACCACATTTAACACCAATTGTCTGCTACCGCACGTGCAGGCGACCACATTTAACACTACTTGACTGCTATTGCACGTGCAGAGGACCACAATCAACACGACTTGACTGCTATTGCACGTGCAGACGACCACAATCAACACTGCTTGACTGCTATTGCACGTGCAGACGACCACAATCAACACGACTTGACTGCTATTGCACGTGCAGACGACCACAATTAACGCTAAGGGATACTATTGGTCATGCAAACAGGTGTGCGGTTTAGCCTAAAATGACCATGCTGCAAACTCAAGACACTTTGCAGAAAATATGATGTGGAAAAAGCTGCTATGAAAAGATACCGTACAAGGGAGTGACACAACCGGAGCTGAATAGAGGACATCTGCTCGTCCCCAAAACACACAACCGGAGCTGAATAAAAGACATCTGTTCACCCCCAAAAAAACACAACCGGAGCTGAATAAAAGACAAATGTTCGTCCCTACAAAAACTTAAGTGAATGACATTGAGGGTTACACAATCCCATTCACTTTATTTCTCCTGATGAATTGGCCGTAACCCTTTTGTGCAAGGCATTGATTGTTGTCAATGACCACATTTCCCCGAAGCAAAACTGTTTTTACTTTGCCTGTTACTTCCCAGCCTTCGTAGGCGGAGTAGTCGGTGTTCATGTGGTGGGTTGCTGCTGAAATTGTGTGCTTTTCAGTAGGATCGAACAGAACAATATCTGCATCTGCACCCACGCCTATGGTGCCTTTGCGGGGGAACATACCAAATATCTTTGCCGCATTGGTGCTGGTCACTTCCACATATTTATTCAGTGAAATTTTTCCTTTATTTACCCCTTCGCTAAACAATAGTTCCATGCGGTGTTCTATTGCGGGGTGGCCGTTGGGTATTTTAGAGAAATCGTCTTTGCCCATCAGCTTCTGCTGCCAGGTAAACGGGCAGTGGTCTGTGCCCACCACCTGCACAAGATTCTGGTTGATGCCAGCCCACAGGGTTGCCTGATCTTTCTTTTCCCGAAGGGGAGGAGACATGACCCACTTGGCGCCGTCAAAATCCTGCTCATAAAGCGAAGCGTCTAAAATCAGGTATTGGATGCAGGTTTCCACAAACACTTTCTGGTTTCGGCGGGTGGCATTCCTGACGGCATTGAGAGCGCCTTCGCAAGTCATGTGAACAATGTAGCCGGGACAGCCGGAAAAACCCGCCATGTCCGCAAACCGCTCAGATGCTTCCGCCTCTGTGACTTCGGGCTGGGAAAGGTAGTGGTAGAGCGGCGAAAGCTTGCCCTCATTGCGGTGTTTTTGAACGAGATAATCAATGACATCGCCATTGGTGGCGTGGACTGTGACCATGCCGCCCTGTTGTTTCACCTCTTCCATGAGGCCGATCATTTGGCGGTCGTCTATCATGAGTGCGCCCTTGTAGGCCATGAAGGTTTTGAAGGAAGTAATGCCTTCGGCTATCATTTCGCTGATCTCTTTTTTTGTATCATCGTTGAAGTCGGTGACGGCCATGTGAAAACTGTAATCGCCCACGGCATTGCCATTGGCCCTTCCGCTCCATTCATTGAATGCGGCGCGGAGGCTATTGCCTTGTTTTTGCAAAATAAAATCAATGACACAAGTGGTGCCACCATAGAGCGCAGCCCTTGTGCCGGTTTCGTAACTATCGCTGCTGAATGTGCCCATAAAGGGCATTTCCAAATGCACATGCGGGTCTATGCCTCCGGGAAAAACCAGTAAACCGATCGCATCAATAGTGTTATCGGCTGTCATGGGTAAGTCTTTGCCAATAGCTTGAATAGTATCGCCATTGATGAAAATGTCTGCAACATAATCGTCTGCCGCTGTAATGATTCGTCCGTTTTGGATGAGAGTGGTCATATTGGGAACTGTTTTTAGTTTGAAGGTGAAGAACAACTGCTAAGTCATAAAAGTGGTATTGTACAAGTTTTATTCCTCCGTCAATTCAATATTTTTAACCACTCCTTTATCGTCTTTATAAGTCAGATTTATTTTAGGATTTTTAAAAAAATCAGCCAATGCAAGCTTGCAATCATTCTCCGGGGTTTTGTTTGTAAAATCCTGGTCGTTAATCTTCAATATTTGGAACCCGGTTTTCAGTCCTGCTTTTTCAGCCTGGGTATTTGTCCAAACGACAGCAACAGAATAGAAGTTTTTTTCAGGTATATCCTTTAAGCCCAAGGTTTTTTGATTTTTGTATTGCTGCACTTGTTTTAGCGGAGCAAAATAAAATACTTTATTGATGTAGTCTAATGTAATTGTACCGTATTCTGCCAGTTGAATTCCAATCGCATTTTTTGTGCTTTTAGATTCAATTGTAATTACATTGTTGATGATAGCATCTCCAAATTTTACCTGCTTTATTAAAACTCTATTCTTGTTTTCTGCTGCTGTAATACCATTTATACCGATTGAAGTAATTCCATACCCCTCATTGAGCAAGATTGCTGAAGCTTTTTTGATTTCTTTATCATATATTTTATCGGAAATACTCATAAATTTATCTGAACCACTATCAAAAAGCCCTTCAAAATCTATATTATTATCTAAATGTATTTGCAGGTATGGTTTGCCAATTTTATTAACAGACATGGGCGTTTGATAGGCATTCTGCAAAGCTAAATTTGGTAAACTGTCTGTTAAAATAATTACCTTATGGTTGAGGTCAATGCTAACAATACAGTTTCTGAATACGTTGCTTCCTACAATGCCCTCACAATTCAGGCAATTTATTGGATAAGTTAGTTTAAGATCCATAACAACGGAGGGGATATCCTGAAATGTGAGTTGGCCTATCTGCAATTCTTTTACACTAACTATTTTTGCACTGCTTGATTTTCCATTGACATCATCTACTGTTACGGCACCAAGTTTAGCATAGTTCATTGAGCTTTGCAATTCGTCTGAAATGGCTAATACTGAACCCGTGTCAAAAATGAAACGCTTATTTACCCCATTTACTTTAACCGTAATGATTATTTTATTCCTCACAAGCTCAAAAGGAATAGTATCGAAAAAATTTTGTTGCATGATAGTGCCGGTTTTAAAATCAAGTTTTTGACCAAAAGAAATAATGGTGAAGAATAAAGAAAGAATGAATGAAAAGCTCGGTTTAATAATCATACAGGTTAGATGATTTGAGGTTTTAGTAGTTTTAGAAAATGTTGTAAAGAACCAGTTTGTTAAATCGTTTTCCCTTTCCACAAACATACGGACAATTTTAATTAGTTGGTAGTCAATGCTTCAATTGGAATACGCCGGATATTCTACATTTGTAAAAAATATTTTCAAACCATTTTTTCTGTTTAAAAGATAAACCTCTTATTTCAATAGAGCCACAGCTAAAAATTTGAAAATTCAAAAGCAGAGAAAAAAAATTCCACCTCCCATTAGCCACAGGAATAAGAATTCTTTTGGTGCATTTCCATACGGGGCGTGATAGTTGCCTAATTGTAGTTGTTGAATATCCTTTATTTAGTAAGTCCTCGTTACTGTCCTATTTATCATTTAAAAGACTTCATCCGTTTCACGGAATCCTCAAAAAGAATTTAAATCCATTATCCAGGTTTTGATATTCAATCAGAGCTATTTCTTTTTGCCTTTTCTATCAATTATTCTTTCCGCTACATGACTATGGGTTTGGCGGAAACCAGTTTTATTTTCTCTTACATTTCTTTTAAACATGCTTCAAGCAAAATGAAAAAAAATCTACTCGGGTTTGTAACAGTTTTTACTTTACTTACCTCTCCGCTTTTAATTTATGCACAGGCTCCTAACCTGGGTACTGCGGCTAATTTTGTACTCTTTACGTCAGTGGGTGCTGTTACCAATAGCGGCACTTCTCAACTCACGGGCAATGTTGGTACCAACAGCGGTTCCAGTACCGGGTTTGGCAATGTAAATGGTGTAATGCACGACAACGACGGGGCAAGCACCCAAGCTGCCGCAGACCTGTTGCTGGCATATAACCAACTGAATATTGCAGTTCCAACAGCTTTCCCCGCTCCTTTAATAGGCAATGGCGACACCCTGAATGCAGGAATTTATAAAATAGCAAGTCCTGCCACCCTAAGCGGCAAACTCACATTGAATGCAAAAGGCAATCCTAATGCGGTGTTCATCTTTCAGATTCAGGCGGCTCTTTCTGTAAATGCAGCAGCCAAAGTGAAACTGATTAACGGAGCGCAAGCCTGCAATGTGTTTTGGAAAGTAGAAGGTTTGGTAAGCATGGCATCCTCTGTTTTGTTTAGGGGAACAATAGTAGCGCACAATGCCGCCATTAACCTCAATGTAAATGATACACTGGAAGGAAGGGCTTTGTCCACGACAGGTGCAATTTCCACCAACGGTGTTTTAGCATATACATCCATTGGCTGTGGCAGCCCTGTGTTAACAGGCCCTGCAGCACCTGTATTAGGCACGGTTGCCTGTTATGCAATATTCTCAGGTAATGGGTCTGTGACCAATGCGGGTGTTACCTATGTGACCGGCGACATTGGAACCAATGTTGGCCTCACAACCGGTTTCAACCCATTGTATGTGAATGGCACCATCCACCCCGTACCCGATGGGAATACTGCGGCGGCGGCGGCTGATTTGCTTAGTTTGTATAGTTATCTTAACACTTTGCCTTACGACATTGAATTGTTGTATCCCGCACAGTTTGGTAAAAATCTTGTACTAACGCCACACACTTACCTGATGAACGCTGCTACAGCATTCAATGGTAAAGTTTACCTGAATGCACAGGGAAATGCAAATGCCATATTTGTCATTAAAATAAACGGGGCACTGACCACCAGCACTTTCTCAAAAGTGATACTGATGAATGGCACACAGGCTAAAAATGTATTTTGGAAAGTTGAAGGCGCGGTCAGCATCAATGACTATTCTGTTTTTGCGGGCACTATTGTTTGCAACAATGCAGCTATCAATTTAAAAACCGGCGATTCGCTGACGGGCAGGGCATTGACTACCAACGGGGCACTTAGTACTGCGGCTATTGTGGATACAATAACTGAAGGCTGTATGATTCTTCCCATTAAATTATTAAGCTTTGGTGCAGAAAGAAAAGGCAACAATGTGGCCATTAACTGGATAACAGCCAACGAAATAAACAATGACTATTTTGAAGTGCAGAAAAGCATGAACGGAAGAAGCTTCTCCGCAATTGGTGTAGTGGCGGCTAACAGGCCATCGGCCACCATGCAGACTTATTCTTTTACCGATGAAAAAACGGTGGCTGGCAACAGTTTCTACCGCTTAAAACAAGTAGATCGTGATGGCAAATTTACATACAGCCATATTGCGCAGCTCACACTTTCAGGATTAGCATGGACTATGTGGCCCAACCCTGCCACCAATCAAACAAGCATATTGATCCGCAGCGAAATGAACAACGTAACGCTGAGTCTTGTAGATACTTATGGTAAAACAATTTACACCCGAACAATCAGCAAAGCAACAGAAGGAGAAGTGATAGAGATACCACTTGGCAATGTTGCCAAAGGCATCTATATGATGCACCTGCAAAACGGTACAGAAGTAAAAACAGAAAAGCTGATTGTTCAATAAAAAAATGACTAAAGCATTTTTTAAAAGCCATTAGCATATTACCAAAGGCTGTCTCAAAAGGGCAGCCTTTTGTTTTTTGTATGATGCTTTACAAATCAAGTATCCCAAAAGTTTCATTGAAACGTGTGTTAAGGTCAACAAATTGAAATTTTGGGACTGTTTCCTCTTTAAGCAAGTTGTAGATTTTGAAACTTTCAGTATCCGATGACAGGTAAAACTCTATTGCTTTCTCACTGTCTGCCTGGGCAAATAATTTTGTATCGTTAGGGATGATGTTTCGTTCTTTAAGTTTTAATTTCCCTTTGTTTTGAAAAATGATTTTTGCAAACTCACCTGTTCTTTTTGCATGGTCAAGATTGAACGGAACGATCTGCAAATTCTTCAAGGGAAGCTCATGAACATCGCCGCCAACGCAATACTCAGCAATGCTTATTGTTGAAATGATCATTGTTATTTCGTTCTGTAAAAAGTAACGAAAGTATCCGTCCGCATTTTTAAATAGAGGGTCGCTGTCGTTTAGAAAACGAAGGAAAAAACTTGTGTCAAGTAATACAGCTTTATGCGTCATAACCTCCTCTGATTTCTTTTAGCCAATTATCAGCGTTAATATTGCCAAACCACGATTTTTTTGCTTTATCCCGAAGTGTTTTTAGGTATTGCTCATCATATTTTGGTTGGTAATCTACCAACTCTACAAACCTCAAAGTAGAAGTATCAATTTCCCCTGTTTCAGAGTGTTGTTTTCCGGTGGCCCGGATGCCAAACGGTTTGTAAAGAAGGTTATCGTCATACTGCTCTAAAAAACTGATCGGCGTTTGAATTCTAACCGTTCCCAGTTCTTCTGTGTAAATATGAATGTTTGCTTTATCCTTGCCTCCTGCATTCGTTACTTTTCCATAAAAATAAAATTCCGCATCTGCCCAAATTGCCTCTGTCCTTGTAAAGCGGGTTGTTTTATCAATTTTGACCTCATTGGTATTATTCAGGGATGTTTTTATACTGAAAACATAGTTTCGTTTGACGGCTATTTCTTGTATGTTTTCAAATGCCCTCGCTGTTCCGAGGTCGAGGAAATCCACATTTTGAACATCATTTACTTGTCCAATAATAGCATTGAACCCAATAATATATTGAATAGATGTTTTAAAGATGTGCCTGACAGAACCCTGTTCAATTTTATAGCTAATTGTTGGGCGGTCTTTCTTTTCGCCGGGGTACAAGAGATTTTCAGCACTTTCAAGAATAGAAATAATTTCCCGTATATCATAGTTGTCGGGAGACAAATCCAGATTTCCTTTTGAACCTGTTATTCTAATCTCAATAAAACCAATTTTTTCCACGTTGCAAATGTATTGATTGTAGGGTTAGCTTTCTGTTACTTGTCAATGTAGGATTTGTAATTTTTATAGTGAATGGGTAACGCAACTTCTTTCGTGTTTCAATATACCACCGACCCGGTGACAGACAAGAGTGTATGGGAGAGCATTGACGGCACCCGCATGTCTTGCATCATTATCGGTCTGCCTGTGGGAACCCGCATCAGGTTTAGAGTAGTGGGAGTGGCAAAAACGATCAACAACTGGTGAGCGCTGTTATATCGTGCATTATTACAGGATAAAAATTAATAGTTTTGGTTGTATAGGGACGGGTTTCTACCTGTCCCTATTTAGTGTGTCAGGCATGTTAATAAACTATAGGGTGCAAGTCCCGAACACACTTTACAGTAGGGAGTGTTAGCCAAGAGCAAGGGTGTCGTGGGCGACTGCGAATCTTAAAGAAGCTGGCGGCAAAGGTTTGAGCCAACGGACAGGAAGTGCATATAAGGCGCAATTGATGTGGGTGATGTTGCAAAAGAAACAAAAGCCCTATTACTGTACGAAACATCATAGCGTAAATGCAGAGGCTACATGAACCGAAAGCG
>JAYTGA010000184.1:0-1936 GCA_043733905.1 Segetibacter sp. | reverse complement strand
GGCATGAGTGCTGTGTTTGCTTCGTTCATGACTTTTTTAAAAAGCGGGGATCATTTAATTTCCTGCAATGCGGTATTCGGCAGCACTGTTACCGTGCTTAATAAATACCTGCCCAACTATGGCATACAGGTAACCTATGTGCCTGCAGACAAACCGGAACTTTGGGAGGCAGCCATTAAGCCCAACACCAAAATGATTTACCTGGAAACACCCACCAATCCAGGACTTGATATTATTGACCTTGCATGGGTAGGGCAACTGGCTAAAAAGCACAAGCTGTTGCTAAATGTAGATAATTGTTTTGCCACACCGGTATGCCAGAACCCCATACAATTTGGTGCCGATCTGGTGGTACATTCAGCCACCAAATGGCTCGACGGTCAAGGCCGTGTATTGGGCGGTATTGTGGTGGGTAAAAAAGAATTGATACACGAACTCTATTTATTTTGCAGAAGTACCGGTCCTGCACTATCTCCCTTTAATGCATGGATACTAAGCAAGAGCCTTGAAACGCTTGATGTACGAATGGAACGTCACGCTGGTAACGCCTTGCAAATTGCCAAAGCATTGGAAGGGCATGAAAAGATCAGTTGGTTAAAATATCCTTTTTTGCCAAGCCATCCACAACATGCGGTTGCGTTGCAACAAATGAAAAATGGCGGCGGGTTAATTTCTTTTAATTTAAAAGGAGGATTGGAAAGCGGCCGTAACTTTTTGAATCAATTAAAAATGCTAAGCCTCACCGCCAACCTCGGCGATACAAGGAGCATTGCTTCACACCCGGCAAGCACCACCCACGCCAAACTAAGTGAAACCGACAGGCAGGCTGTAAATATAACACCGGGCCTTATTCGTATTTCGGTTGGGCTTGAACATGTAGATGATATTTTAGCGGATATTTTGCAGGCGCTGGAAGCTTGTTAGGTTTTTGGTTTTTGTCGTTTTGCATTTAGTAGTTTTAAATAGCTTTTACCTGATGTTAAAAATGTTGCAGCATCCTGTTCTTTTGTTTCATCATGTTGTTTGTCGTTAAGAATTGCTTCTATTAGTTTTTCTTTTTCAAAATAATAGCGCCCTTTAAAAACATTGTCCAGTTTTGAATAATCGAAACTTTGTGTGCTCTCATTAAATCTATACCTGTCCTCAGTAGAATAGACGAAAATGAGTTTGCCATTGTTCAAGTAATATTCATTTTGAATAACCTTGTTTGAAAGTCCAATCCATTCAATGATTTTTTTCAAACTGGCATCTTTGTAGTATGCTGTTAAACTTCCTCCATTGTCAGTATTGTGGCCTAAAAAATCTTCACTTTTAGCAATAGTTACAATCTTATAATTTTTGTCGGTATTAATTTCTTTGTATACTTTTTTGATTTTAAAAAGTGCATAGCTTTTGTCTTCCTTGTCTTGAGCATTAATCGTATTTAGACTTGTGAGGGCAATAACTGTTAATCCTATAAAATTGTATATTCTCATTATAATTTTGTGAGGTAACTACTATGCAGATTAAGTAATTCATTCGCATAGAAATTCTTGAGTAAGCAGAACTTCGCATGAAGATAATGGCGCCAACATTTTTTAAGAAATCACACATCAAAAAATCACACTTCCTAAAATAAATCCGATCCTTCCGGTCCAGGCGTACCTGATGCATAATTGGGAAAATGTACGGGCGTGTCTGCTTCCCATGCTTTTAGCACCGGCATAATTACGTCCCATGCAGCTTCCACCTGGTCGGCACGCATAAACAAGGTGGTGTCACCCTGCATCACATCCAACAGCAATGTTTCATAGGCTTCAGGGGTGCCAGTCTTGTAACTTTCATCATAATCAAATAACATATCCACCGGGTTTAACAACATTTGCAGTCCAGGCCTTTTTGCCTGAAAACTTAACGTGATGGTCATCCTCGGCTGTATGTTCATCGTGATGGAATT
>JAYTGA010000183.1:0-16025 GCA_043733905.1 Segetibacter sp. | reverse complement strand
TTTTTCACCTTGGACATTCAATTACTTCTGCAAACACTTCAGCAAACAGTAGCCGCTCAAGCTAAGATGATAGCGGGTTTACAGGCACTTAATGAAGCTTAGGCCAACCAGATAGTTACGATGAACCAACTGATAGCAGCCTTGCAGGCCGAAGTGGGGCTGTTGAAAAAAAATGCGCCCAAGACTGTGAAAAATTCAAACTTTTTTTTATTATTGCCCGGTTATCACAAATTCCGTCCGTCGGTTAAGTGCCTTACCTGCTTCGGTATTATTGTCAGCTATTGGTTTAGTTTCGCCAAGCCCTTTATAAGCCAATCGTTTTATATCCACTCCTTTGCTTACCAGGTAGTCAACGATGGCTTTCGCTCTATCGGTAGAAAGTTTTAAGTTGTCTGAGGGGGTACCTACATTGTCTGTGTGTCCGTTTAACTGAATTTTTAAAGTCGGATTTTCAGACAGCAATTGCAGCAGCTTATTAATTTCAATAAGACTTACAGGTTGAAGATTAGATGATTTGGTATCAAACAAAATATTTTTCATGATCAGCGAAGCATTCAACTCAATTGGCTGCAATGGAATGTCTTTGCTGTAAGTGCTATCTGGTTCATTTTTACTAAGAGGAAACAACTGACTATAAAATAAATATCCTTTTCTGTTCACGGTGAACGTGTAATCTTTTCCGATAGGCAATGCGATAAAATAGTTGCCCGTCTCGTCTGTTTGCACATTGGTTACCACTTTTTGATTGGCGTTGTCCATCAATTCTACACCACTGGGTATTCCTTTTCCAGTTTTCACGTCATAGACTTTGCCTTTCACATACAGGGTTTTGGCAGGTCTTACATCGGGTCGCAACTCAAATGTATATAAATCCAGTTCGCCCTTTGTATCGCTGCGGTCGCTGGCATAGTAGGCGGTTTTTCCATCTGCGGCCACAAAAAGGCTACCTTCATTTTCAATGGTATTAATTGGATAGCCAAGATTTTCGGGTAAACTCCATTTGTTGTCCGAACCTTTTCTGCACAGATAAAGGTCGCTTTTGCCATAGCCCGGCAGTCCATCGCTGGTAAAATAGAGTGTGGCATTGTCGGCGTGAATAAATGGTGCTATTTCATCGCCGACCGTGTTAATGTCCGGCCCCATGTTTTGAGCCAGTCCCCATTTACCATTTGTCTGGCGGTAACTTACATACAAATCGTAGCCGCCATAGCCGCCGGGTCTTCCGCTGCTAAAATACAAAGCTCTATTGTCGGGACTCAGACTGGGGCTGCTGTCCCAAAATTCGGAATTCACATTTCTTCCCAGGTTTTCGGGCTCGCTCCAGCCGGTGGGTGTGTTATATGAAATATATAAATCAAAATCGCCTACTCCTTCGGGATAATATGCTGCAAAAACCAGCCACTCACCATCTTGCGAAATGTTGATGGCTCCCTTCTTTGGCTCCAGGTTAATATCGCCATTCAGTTTTTTTGATTTGGAATATTGCTTATTAGGCAGAATGGTGCATTCAATAAAATCTTCGCGGTAGCCGTCTCGCCGGGTAAATACAAACACGCTGTCGTTGATCGTAATTGACGGGTAATATTCGCTTTGCGGGGAGTTGACACTGTCGCCCATGTTAATGGGGTTGAAAACATAATTGCTTACCGAATGTTTTGCTGCATACTGCAATGCGAATTCGTAAGTCCGTTTTCGGTATTCTCCGCTTTTGCGGCTTCTTTCATTAATGGTTTGTAAAGCAAGGAAACTGTTGACGGCCTGCAATGCATCGCCAAAGCGGCCAATGGCAGAAAGATTCATGGAATAGGGTAAATTAAAAAAAAGGAAATAGGAAGTGTCCATATCCCGTGCTTTTTCAAAATAGTCAACAGCCGTTTTATATTCCTTCAATTCGCCGTAAACATTGGCTAAAGACAAGTAGGCTTCAACATATTTTTTGTCAATTTCAATGGCTTTATTCAACAATGGAATTGCCTCTTTCAGTTGATCGTCCTGCAGTTTTTCAATTGCTTTTTCATAGATGGCAACGGCTTTCTTATTGACTTTTTCAGGATCATAAGACTGGGCATTTGCAAAGGCAAAAACTATTATTGACAAAAGCAAAAAACAGAGTTTTTTCATAAAGTAAAGTTTAGCCATTATTGCCCGTTAAACAGACAAAAAAAGCAGTTCAATTTGCAACATAATATAGTTATTCAATTTCCACTCCACATTTTTTGCATCTATCCATGGTTTTTTCAAAGGAAAAAATTAGCTTGAAGTTAATGCATTTGCAACGCTTATATTCTTAAATAAATGAGATGAAAGGGGGGTATTAATTATTTAAATTTTTTTAGCATTTAAGGTACATGAATGTATTTATGAATCTGCAGACTCAATTCCCACCGGGGATTTGCTTTTATATAATCAACAATGAGGGGAGTTACAAAAGATGCTCTTTCCCATTCTGGTTGCAGGTACAGTTTGCAATTTTTACCTACGTGGGCGGCATTTTTTTCTGCCCATTCAAAATCGCTTTTGTTGTAAATGATCACTTTCAACTCATTGGCACAGGCCAATGATTCTTCTGTGGGTGCTTTAAATTTTTTTGGCGAAACACATACCCAGTCCCACTTTCCGCTCATGGCGTATGAGCCGGATGTTTCAATATTGGTTTCAAAACCTACACTTTGCAGTTGTTCTGTCAGTTCGTGCAGGTTGTGCATGAGTGGCTCCCCACCAGTAATGACTGCCAGCCTTGCAGGTTCAGCAGATGCTTTTTTAACAATGTCATTAATAGCTATTTTAGGGTGTGCATCAGCATCCCAGCTTTCTTTTACATCGCACCAAAAACAGCCCACATTGCAACCTCCCAACCGAATAAAATAAGCAGCCCTTCCCTGGTGAAAACCTTCGCCCTGGATGGTATAAAAAGCTTCCATTACAGGAAGAGAAGTGATAACTGTTTCGTCCGCTAAATTCATTTGGCAAAAATAGGTTGTTCGGTTTATGGCCTGAAAATGTATGGTTTAAGAGAGGAGAGTTACCAGATTTTTAACTCTTTCCAAATATTTACTGATTGTTGTCATTATTTACCCACATATTTGGATCGGATTATGTTAATAATAGGTAATTTTAGGGCAAATTTCAAAACAATTTATGATGGCTAAGCACAATTCGCAAACTATTCGCAGAAAATCTATTTCCACTTTTGTCTTTTTTTCATTGGTCGCTGCATTTCTTTCCTTGAAAGCAAATGCACAGGCACCAAAACCGTTTGTTGCACACGAAGTCATAGAAATAGGTAGTGGTCAAAAAATAGAAATTTTGAAATGCCGTGGAGAGGGTCCTGTGGAAGAATGTGACTGCATCTATTATACAGACAAGCGGCAAAATGGAAAAAGAATGTGGCAAAATGCTGACAGAATTAGAGAAGAGCAACGTGCTGCCGCATTGGAAGTAGCTGCTACAAAAGAACAGGCTAACCAGGCTGCGGCTGCTTTGGCTGCATCGAAAGCAAAAGAAATTGCCGCTACAAAAGCTGCAAGGGAAAATGAAAAGACAGTTTCAAAAGAAACAAACGAAGTGATTAAAACAATTAAAGAGCAAAACCAGGAAATAAAAACCAAAGGAATTGTGAAAGCAAATGAGAAAAGGAGAAATGCAGCCACCACAACTATTGCAAAGCCGATAGCCACTCAACCTAATCAAACATTGTCGCTGCAAGATGCTGCACGCCGCATGGACTCCTTGAACAAAGCCAGGACTAAACCTGATGAATCTGCCGTAGCTGCCGACTTGCAAATTGATTCTGTAGCCGTTGAAAAAGTGTATGTCCCAGCCCCGGACAATGCAAAAACTTCTGTGACTCCAAAGAAGGAAACTGTCACAACTATTCAGCATGAAGCTGCTAAAACAAAAGAATCAAATGATTCTACGATTGATTTTGAAACGTTGAGAAAAATGGAAGAGGATAATAACACAGTAGGTGGCGATGTGAAAATGAGTGCAACAGAATCTAAACCTGCAACCGCGGATTCAGTAAAAAAGACTGAAGAAACTCCTGTTGCCCCTACAAGTGAACAAGCACCAGCACCCAAACCCAAAAGTGATGAGAATAAAATAAATGAAGACACTACAAAAGAGGTGACTGAAGTAGTACCAAAAACAGGGGACGATGTAAAAACTGCTACAGACACCACATCTTCTACTATAAAACCTGTTGAAAAAAAGAGTAAGAAAAAAGCCAGAAAAGAAAAGAAAAAGAAAGAAGAAACAACTGAAGAGGTCAGCACTGCAACAGATACTGTTGCTGAAAGTCCAGCATCAACAGATACAACAGTTGCTCAACCGGCAGAAACTCCGGCTAAAGATTCAAGTGCTAATACTGATGCAAATAACAGTTCTGTAGAAACCCTGAAAGCCACTATGAAAGAAGAAATATCTTCTGGCACAAACGAAGAAAAACCTGCCGCCGAAACGGCAAAGAAAAAAACGAAGAAATCTAAAAAAGAGAAGAAAGAAAAAGAAATTGAAGCTATCGCTCCCCCTCCGCCGCCAGTACCCTCACCTGTGCCTGCTGAACCAATGACACCGTTACAAAAGGTTGCGCAAGTGGCTGATTCTATCAGAAAAGCAAACGAAAAAACAGACACCGCAACAGACGAAAGTTATAAGAAACCTACCGAACAACCTGAAAGCAAGCCCCAAATTTCGCCGGAAAATAATGGTCACCTAAACTCTGCTTCTTCAATAAAAGGGCAAACTCCGGAACCCATGCAAAGGTCTTTGGAAACGGCAACAGCAGACACAAAAGAAAAAGAAAATTCATTGAGAATAAGGACACTACAAAACCCTGGCAGTAAAAAAAAACAATTAAGGAAAATGAGGGAAGCTTAGACCAAATTGCTTCTGTCAAAAATATTTCTCCTCAAGAAAAAATAACTGCAAAAGAAACTACAGAATCCGCTAAGGAGCAATCACCATTTATTTCAGCAGAGGTGAATGTGAATGGCACTTGGCAAAAGGTTAGAATCGTAGAAAAGGAAAGCGAGTATCTTTATAAAGTGCATTACATAGGGCAAAGCGATAGCGCAGATGAATGGCTATCGCTTTCTCAAATAAAAAATATTGATTCTTCTGTGCAGCCCGTCAATGTTGACAAAGAAGAAGTCAAAATGACCTCCCCTGTCAATTGTCGGTTTTCTGCCCCTGTTGGCGCTATAAATAATTCTGAAAATTTTTCAGAAAAAGTGGCTAAAAGAAAGATTTATGAATGCCTGGTTTTTCTGCAAAAAAAGCCTGCTGTTAAAACAGGGGTCAGTTATCTTTATTTGCAAATGCAGCAGCCATTTACCAATGCCGTTTCCATTACTGCCGCAAAAGATTTGTTATTAAAAACGCCATCAGCACCTGCCGGTGCCATGGTTTATCCCATCAGGACGAAATATAGAATATGTCAGCAAAACGACGGAAACATTTCGACCCAAATTGTAGATGGCAACTTCAACTGTTACCGCAACAGCAAAGGTTTTTGGGAGTGTTCAGCAGAAAATGAATAGAAAGGTTAACGATAAAAGACCAATATTCTTTGCATCGTTTTTGAAAAATTTTCTTACGATTTTCTTTTAAATATCGGAACTGTACTGCACGGCTCTCCATACATGATGCTTTTGACGAAAGGTCGCAGTTTGTTTGTTATTTCCACATAGGCAACTTCGGGTATCGGCTCTTCGCCACAACCCTTTACGACCACCCGTTTATCAGTAAAGTCCTCTCCGTTAACTGCTGAAAGATTTTTTAACCAGAGTGTTGAAAGAAGGTTTTTTTCTTCGGAAAAGATAACATCCTTAGCCACGGGCTGCAAAACAGAAGCAGCCAACATGTTAGCCCACATGGGAATAATGGCATCGGCTGTGCAAGTGATGGCGACATATTTATCCCGGTATTGCTCCAGATCAAGCGTTTGTAATGCAGCTCTGAAATCCTTTTCTTTCAAAATGAGACCCATAAATAAATGATCTTTCAGATCAAAAATGGCTATTTGTCCCTTAGGCGCATATTCTTCGAGGTCTATGGTGGTTAAAAGACTTTCTGTTACCCTATTAATGATTGTATTCTCCATAATTTAATCATCCAAAGTTACACTGTTAGTGATAACCGTGTAAAGGGACAATTTAATTTTACTTCACTATGATTTTATAGGATCTTAAAAGTCTAAAAAATAAAACCTCCGGGTTTTTGCCGGAGGTTTTTATAAAATTATGAAATCTACTATTATTGTTTGGTGAGCCTGAAAGATTTTAAAAAATTTTCTCCACTGAAGGCATTTAAAATATAAGTTCCTTCAGCCCATTCATTGATTTTCAGATCCATCTGTTGTACACCCTCTTTGATGTCTTTATAAATTTTCTGTGCTATTTTTCCGTTTGTATCGAATACTTTCAAAGTTAGCTTGCCGATACTGCTCGCAACGATATTCAGATACCCGTTCTTTTCATTAATTGTAGCATTCATATTTAAAAAGGTTTTAAAAGATTAAGCAAACGTTTCAACATTATTGCAATCTGTGTGCCTTACTAACGAATTATTTTCTGAAGTATTGTCTTTTCGAGAATTTACCTTTTAATGTGTTGACATTCAGATGTAAGCAAAAAACAAACACTTCCAGAAATTTTTCAAAAAAATAAATAGCATAAAAGTTGAAATAATTTGTAGCTAAAATTCCCCATTGTATGCACCTTTCCCAAGGTTAGTTTCCATATTCACTAAGGAATTTAATACGCATTATTTTTAACTGCTCCCATTCATACCCACCATCGGCCAGTTCTTCCTGCGCCAACTGCAGAGACGAAGTTTCGCAACTGCGGAAGTAATCTATAATTTCGTCTTGCTCTTCTTCATCCAGCATGTCATCTATCGCATAGCCAAGGTTTAGTTTGGTGCCGCTGGCTACAATTGTTTCCATTTCTTCCAGCAGCACATCCAATTTCATATCTTTATTTCTGGCTATGGTTTCGAGGGGGATTTTCTTGTCAACGTTTTGAATAATGAAAATTTTATTGCTGCTTTTGTTTGCCACAGTTTTCATCACAAAATCATCAGGCTTTTCTATATCATTTTCCTCCACATACTCTGCTATCATTTCTACAAAAGGCTTACCGTATTTCAATGCTTTTCCAACGCTAACCCCCTGGCATTTTTCCAATTCTTTGAGTGTAGTAGGATACATGGTCGCCATGTCCTGCAACGAGTTTTCGAGAAAAAGGACAAAAGGTGGTAAACCCTTTTTCTTTGCTTCGGTTTGTCGCAGATCTTTGAGCATGTCAAACAAAACTGTGTCAGCAGCCACTCCCACAGATGCTACCGGGGTGTCTTCTTCATCATCTTCGGCATTGGCATCTTCAAATTGATTGTTCAGTACAATTTCATAGCTGGTGGGCTTTTTAAGATAAGCCTCTGATGTTGGTGTAAATTTCAGCAGGCCATATTCTTCAATGTCTTTTCTAATCAGGTTGGACAATAACATTTGTCTGATCAGGCTGTTCCAATAGTGAAAGTCTTCATCTTTTCCACTCCCAAACACCGGCAGAATATTGTGCCTGTACATGAGGATCTGCGGCGTTTGTTTGCCCATAAGAGCAGCGACAACATAGTCTATTGTGTGCCGCTGTTCTAAAGCTTTTACTACTTTCAAAACCTTGACCACATTGTCTTTTGCTTCTATTTTTTCTTTAGGTGTGCAATTGTCGCAGCCGCCGGTATCAGGGCATTTATTCGTATCCCAATCTTCACCAAAATAATGCAGCAAAATTTTTCTTCGGCACACACTGCTTTCTGCAAAACTGACTGTCTCGCTGATGAGCTGGGCGCCTACTTCTCTTTCACTCAGCGGTTTGTCACGCATCAGGTGTTCCAGTTTCGATACATCTTTGTGGGAGTAGTATAGTATGCACTTACCCTCCATGCCGTCCCGGCCGGCTCTGCCGGTTTCCTGGTAGTAATTTTCGATGCTTTTGGGAATGTTGTAATGAATGACAAAGCGGATGTCAGGTTTGTCAATCCCCATTCCGAAGGCAATTGTTGCCACAATGACTTGCGTATCTTCTTTCAAAAATTTATCCTGCCGTTCTGCACGAAGTTTGGGATCCAGGCCGGCGTGGTATGCGACGGCTTTAATTTTGTTGGCTACTAATATTTCTGCCAATTCCTCTGTCGTTCTCCGGTTCAGGGTATAAATGATACCGCTTTTGCCAGGGTTTTGAGAAATGAAACGAACAATATTTTTGATAGTCTGGTCTTTTTTAACTTTCGGCAAAATTTCGTAATGAAGGTTTTCCCGGTTGAATGATGAGATGAAGACTGCCGGGTTTCTAAGACCAAGGTTTTTTAAAATATCACTTTGTACCTTAGGTGTAGCTGTTGCCGTAAGGGCTATAATAGCAGCCTCCGGTGCAATGACGGCCATCATTTCTTTCAACCGGCGATATTCCGGCCTGAAATCGTGTCCCCATTCGGAAATGCAGTGGGCTTCGTCCACCGCGAAAAAGGATATTTTTAAATCGCTGAAAAAATCAAGATTTTCCTGCTTTGTCAGCGTTTCCGGGGCTACATAAAGCATTTTCGTATTTCCTGCAATAAGGTCGCTCTTTACTTCCCGCTGCTGAACTTTGGTAAGTGATGAATTGAGAAAGTGAGCAATATGGTCTTTCTCACTATAACCTCTTACAAGATCTACCTGGTTTTTCATCAGTGCTATCAGCGGACTAACGATGATGGCACAACCTTCCATCATAAGGGCTGGCAATTGGTAACACAAACTTTTTCCACCGCCAGTTGGCATAATGACAAACGTATCATTTCCATTTAACAATGTGTTGATGGCTACTTCCTGTGTGCCTTTAAATTTATTAAACCCAAAAAAATCAAAAAGACCTTTGTGTATGTCGTATGAGTGATTTTGTACTTCAGGTATTGGAGTAGATGGTGCGGATGTTTTAGCGGCCGAAACTTTCTTCGGAGCTTTTTTTGTCGTTGTCGTCGTAGCCATTTTTTAAGTTATTTTCCGTTTTTTACATGAACCAATTTTCGTTCAAATCAATCATTCAAGATAAAACTAATTGCGTAGAAAAGAATTATTTTTTATCTGGTAGTTTAATTTTTTACCGGGGTAAACGAAGATACTGTAATGTAAATTGTAATAAAAATCCACAATTGTTAAAATTACAGCCATGGCTCAATGAAGCATTCTTCCTTTTTTGCAACGAGAATTTATCTTGAAAAAGTATTTTTGCACAACATGAATGACAACCTGCGAACCATTGCTTTAAAAACGATTGAACTGCAGGCAGCTTCTATTGCTGGCCTGGCTGCCTTTATTGATGCTGATTTTGAAAAAGTGATCCACCTTATTTTGTTGTGCAAAGGACGAGTGGTGGTGAGCGGTGTGGGCAAAAGTGCCATTGTTGCACAAAAAATAGTGGCAACACTGAACAGTACCGGCACACCTGCCATCTTCATGCACGCCGCCGATGCCATACACGGCGACCTGGGAATGATACAGGCGGATGACATCGTCATTATATTGAGCAAAAGCGGCGAAAGCCCGGAGATCAAGGTGTTAATTCCCCTGATAAAAAATTTTGGAAATGTGCTGATCGGAATGGGGGGCAATATTTCTTCCTATCTTTTTTCTGTTTCTGATTATTTTTTAAATACCACCGTAAGCCAGGAAGCTTGTCCAAACAATCTTGCCCCTACGACCAGCACAACTGCACAAATGGTGATGGGCGATGCTTTGGCCATTTGCCTGATGGAAATGAGAGGTTTTACCGGCCACGATTTTGCCAGGGTGCACCCCGGGGGGAACCTGGGTAAACGATTGTATCTGCGGGTTGAAGATTTATATCATTTCAATGCAAAACCACAAGTAGCAGAAACTGCAGGACTCAAAGACATTATCCTGGAAATGACCAAAAGCCGGATGGGAGCCACGGCTGTGGTCAATGATCGTGGGCAGATCTCAGGCATTATTACCGATGGGGATTTGAGACGTATGCTGGAATCGGCTGACAATGTAGCTTTGGTGTCTGCGGCGCACATTTTTCATGCACATCCAAAAACAATATTGCCCGATCAACTGGCTGTGACCGCTCTTGACATTTTGCGAAGCAATGATATTAGCCAATTGATCGTTATTGATGAAAGTAACCATTATCTCGGCATGTTGCATCTGCACGACCTGGTGAGAGAAGGAATTGTTTAAACCATAAAGTCAGTATTTTTGCGCCCCTTACATTAGTCCAACATGAACAAAAACCATTACGTAGCCATCATTGCAGGTGGCATAGGCAGCAGGTTCTGGCCAAAAAGCCGGGTAGGATATCCCAAACAATTTCTTGACATTTTGAATACCGGTAAAACCCTGATTCAATATACCTACGAACGTTTCAAACAATTTGTTCCAGAGGAAAATATTTTCATCGTCACCTCCAATGAGTATGAGCAGATTGTGAAAGACCAGTTGACAGGCATTAAAGATGAAAACGTGGTGTGTGAGCCAAGCCGTAAAAACACAGCTCCTTGTGTTGCTTACATTTCCTTTAAAATAAACAAACAAAACCCTGATGCTACCCTGATTGTGGCTCCTGCAGATCACCTTATTCTGGACAATGCAGCCTTTGAAAAAATGTGCAAAAAGGCCATTGATTTTGTCGAAAAAAATAAAGTATTGATTACTCTTGGCATTACGCCGACATATCCCAACACAGGCTACGGCTACATTCAGCATGTGGCAGATGCGACCGAAGACCAGTTGTATAAAGTGAGGACATTTACAGAAAAACCAAACCTGGAACTGGCAAAAACATTTTTGCTGAGTGGCGATTTTTTGTGGAATGCGGGCATCTTCATCTGGCAGGTGAGTACCATTCTTAAAAGTTTTGAACAATACACCCCGGAGCTGTTTGAAGTTTTTTCGCAAGAAAAAGACAAACTGAATACCTCCGAAGAAAAAGAAGCGATTGAGCGTATCTACCCTTTGTGCAGTAGCATTTCCATTGATTATGCTGTGATGGAAAAGGCGGACAATGTGTATGTGATACCCAGCAGCTTTGGATGGAGCGATCTGGGCACATGGGCCAGCGCCTATGACAACCTGGAAAAAGACTACCTGGGAAATGCTATTGCCGGCGACAAAGTGATGGTCATTGACTCTACGCAATGTATGGTGACGGCTCCGCACGATAAACTGCTGGTCATTCAGGGTCTGAATGATTTTATAGTAGTAGATACTAAAGACGTGTTGCTGATTTGCAAAAAAGACAAAGAACAGGAGATTAAAGAATATGTGGCCGAAGTAAGAAGAAACTTTGGCGATGGTCATTTGTAAAAAGCACAGATTTTATAAAATTCCTGCACTTATTGGTGCAAAACTTCCCTAATAATTTAATGTTGTTTCTGTCAATCCCTGCCTGGTATGGGGGAAATACAGTGCAAAAAGCTGCGACTTATGTCTTGGAGGCTGCGACTTATGTCTTGGAGGCTGCGACACATGTCGGGGAGGCTGCGACATATGTCGGGGAGGCTGCGACATGTGTCGGGGAGGCTGCGACATATGTCGCGGAAGCTTTGACATATGTCGCGGAGTCTGTGACATGTGTCGCGGCATTTTAGCAGCTTCTTTTGTTTAAATGAAGCTGTCAACAACTTACATTAACTCTCAAAAAGGCAAAAAACTTTACAAAGCTGGCATGAAAAAATAGCATGCCATGCAACATCTAATACTCTTATTGGTGTTACAAACATTATCATTAATAATTTAAAACAAAAGGCTGCACAACCGGAAAGTGTGCAGCCTTTTGCAGTATTTATTCTTTCCAAAATTTTAATTTCCAAAAGCAGCTTTCAGTTTTTTGACTGCAAGTGCCTGTGCATCTTTTGCCTGTGGCACCACTGCTGCCATTCCAAAAAACTCATGAGTGACCCCATTGTACAATTGATAGTCTGTTGACACTTTCGCTTCTTTAAAATGATCGCTTAGCAACTTGCCTTCAGATTGCAACGGGTCTATTTCTGCACCTATGATCAGTGTGGGTGGCATACCTGCGAGGTTGGCTTTCACCAGGCTGATGTGCGGATCAGCCGCCTGTGCAGTGCTGCTTAAAGCATTCTTTACAAACCATTCCATCATTGGTTTATCCAGGGGTTTGGCTGCAGCATATTTTACATAGCTTTCGCTGTTCAAATCGTTGTTTGCAACGGGATAAACCAATACTTCGTAAAGTGGCATTTTTATTTTATTGTCCCTGGCCATCATGCTCACATTGGCAGCAAGATTGCCACCTGCGCTTTCGCCCACTACAGCTATTTTAGCAGTATCGCCTTTCATGGAAGAAATATTTTTCAATACCCATTTGTAGGCATCAAAGGAGACTGCATGTGCAGCAGGATATTTATGTTCCGGTCCTTTCGGATATTCTACAGATACCACAATGGCACCTGCCTGCTCACACAGACCTTGCGCACTGGCATTGTAAACATTGATGTCGGCTATGACCCATCCACCACCATGATAGTAAACAATGACCGGGTAGGACGATGCGGCGGCTTTAGGCGTGTAAATTCTAAGGTGAGTCATTCCGCCAGACACAGGAATGTCTTTGCCCATAGTATCACAGAGTGCAGGAGGAATTGTCATTTTGTGATCGGCCATTACACCCATAACCGCATCTGTAGGGGTGGGTTGCAGTCTTGCTTCTGCCGGCGTCAGGGTTTCAATGGGTTTGCCGCCCAGGGTGGCAAGTTTCTCCATGACTACTGCCATTTCCGGCTTGATAGATGGCCCCCACGAAGGAGCTTTGCCAGTTGGTTTCAGATCTACAGATTTATTTTCTTTTACAATACTGTCCTGTGTATCTTTTTTTGCTTCCTCATCTGTTTTGGAGCCACTGTTGCAGGCCATTGCAGATAAAATAATACTGCAGGCTAACACCTGCATTGAACGGCTAAATTGTTTTTGTAACATTTTTATGTTTTTAAATGAATTTGTTTACGAATCTCTTTCAAAATTATGCCATGGGTCGTATCCCAATTAGGGAGTTTTTAAATCAAAAAATAAGAACCTTGAGAGGGGATGGTAAGTGAATAGGAATATTAGTCAGGACTTTACCCAACGGGGCAAAAAAAGCAGTGGACTTTCACCCACTGCTGAATAAGCTGACTAATTATGAGGAGCGTAATTTTCCACGAGGCGATTGTGACTTTTCGTCCAGCAATAAAACTGTCTTGCTGGATTTTCTTGCCAACCTATCAGACAACACTGAGTTGCCGATCATGTATTCGGGCAGGCTGGGGATTTTCTTAGTTGTTGTTCTCAGATGTTTCTTCCTGATTTGATTGTTAATGATCGCCGCCATGTTATCCCATGTCACATCCCATGACGTATT
The DNA here is from genome assembly GCA_043733905.1 of Segetibacter sp. Lineage (GTDB taxonomy): Bacteria > Bacteroidota > Bacteroidia > Chitinophagales > Chitinophagaceae > Segetibacter. The sequence continues at coordinate 2,601 of JAYTGA010000183.1, read as the reverse complement.
TTCAAGGAAGGCATCAACTTTTTCTAACCATTCCTCATCATTTTTAGAAAGTAGTATTTCATCTACAGCCTGTGCTAATTCGGCAGAGTTGTTTACAATAGATGCCAGACCTTCGTTACCATAAGGATGAACGACATCCGTGATTGGCGTAGAGATCACCCTCTTGCCGCCACACAAATATTCAGGCGTTTTTGTTGGGCTGATAAATTTGGTAGATTCATTGATGGCAAATGGAATCAAGGAAATATCCCAGCCACTTAAATATTGAGGCAAATCCTGGTAGTTTTTGATACCTAAATAGTGAATATTGGAACGTTGCGGCAGCGACTCCGGATCAATTTTTACCACTGGCCCAATAATCACAAAATGTAAATCTGGTTTTAAATCCGCCGACTCTTTCAGTAACTCAATGTCAAACCTTTCATCAATCACACCGTAAAAGCCGATGCGGGGATGGGGTATGTTTTGTTGATCAACTGGATCTTTCTTTCCACTTCGAGCCTTTAAAAAATGTGCCTTATCTATACTGCTGGGAAAAGGAAAAATATTCTTATGATCATTCTTTTTAGCTTGGTACAAAGTATGTCCGCCGGTGAAGACAATGTCAGATTTGTCAAGCAGCTTTCTTTCCAAAGTTTTAATTTCATTCGGAGCAAATTTAAAAGCACTCAATTCATCCATGCAGTCGTAAATAGTAACTGATGGACGGAAATTTTCAGTAAACAAAAGAGCCATTGGTGTATAGTACCAAAACAGATAGCTATATAACTTCTCAGTTTCAAACAATCTTTTAAGAACAACTTCCAAACGTTGATTTATAGAGTCACTACTCGTTGAGTTGTTACACAAGTGCGGAATGACAACAAATAAATTCTCTTCTATTTGTTTAATAGAATAACCGTCTTCCAAATTGGTAGGCACATATTCTTCAACGTAGTAGGTTTGGAATTTTTTAGAACTTCTACTCAACAGATGTTGAGGACGTTGATATACAAAATTCCATCGGAGGTGAGAAAAACAGATAAGATTCATAGGATAAGCTGGAATTAAATTGTTTAATATTTATTTTTAAAGGCGATTAACATTCTTAAGAAATGCCCACAATTATTTTATTTCTTCTTTTTTGATGAAGAGATGACTTGTTATCACTCTTTTCGTTCATCATCTTTTGTGTTAGCCTTCTTGGGCGAAGAACTAGCACCTGTTTTTGACGATGGGTCTTTATTGTTTTCATCGCTAACCCTGGCAGGCTTCGATTCGCTTTTTTTATTCGTTGACATTGTCTTTTGAATTTTAAAAAATGAAAAAAAATTGAGTAAAATCTTACCGCTTATTTCAAATTATCCTATAACAATTAATGTGTTTTAAGCGATATCAATAAGTAACCCTATGTTCTTTATTCTATAAACGTTATTAGTTATTAACATCTTAAACCAATATTCGCTTGCATGTATTTGTCAACTGTGCATCCGCTTATTTTGAAGCTGCTTTGGAACGGGATCACCATCTTTGTTAATAAAAAAACAGGCCAAAATTTAAACACACGTTTCCGATGATATTGGGGCAATAATGAGCGGAACCGTAAAATCTTTGGTGCTTTTTTTTCCCATTTCAACTTGAAATAACAAAAAAAAATAAACTAATCTTAGGAATTGGTTTGTGTATTAATAATAGAGATTCATTTTAAAATCAATCGTTTTATACAGTTCTGGTGGAACCTTGTGGCTCTTGATCATTCCATTAACTCCGGTAATTTCTTTAAGAAAAATTCAGATATTCAGCCAAACAATAGAGCAATTCACTTTTAAGAAAGTTTATCTCAAACAATGTTAATAAACAATATTTTTAAAAACTCTTTACTATAGAAGCAGCGATGAGGTTTGTGAAAAAATAAATTTTATTGTAAGCTTACAATTTTTAAAAAAAAAGATGTTTTCTTAAAAAAAACATAACTTCCCTTAAAATTAACAATTACAAAAATGAGTAACTCCATCATTTCTTTTAGTAATGGCATTCAAGCTAAACTTACAACTGTCCCACCTTCGGCTATCGTTAAAGATTTAATTCCTTCGCTTAATCTGGATAGCTACAATTCAGTCATTGTAAGTATTGGTGCTGCAGACAATCTTGATCAGAAATTGGCAAATAAATTAGCCTCTTTATTTAACCGTGGCATTGCCCGGGGAGCCGACGAAACCAAAAGCATCATCATTGACGGAGGCACCCAGGCTGGTGTAATGCAATTAATGGGAACTGCTGTTGCAGAAAGGAGCAGAAAGACCCAACTGATCGGGGTAGCTCCAGCAGGCCTGGTTAGTTATCCCGGCGGGCCTGCTACAGGTACCGCCTTAGAATCTAATCATACTCACTTTGTGTTGGTAGAGGGTAATGAATGGGGTGTGGAAACTCCTTTCCTCTTCAAGTTAGTAATTGTTAAAAAATAAGTAGTACATTTGTTTCAAAGAGTTGATTATGTTTAGCGATGAAGACTTACACAAAAAATTCAGTTTAATTTTACCTTATTTGAACGAGCAGACGACCCGTTTATATCTTGGAAGTGAGGCTGAAATATTAGGTAGGGGAGGCAAACAAAGAGTTGCA
>JAYTGA010000182.1:0-25502 GCA_043733905.1 Segetibacter sp. | reverse complement strand
GGACTTTGCCGGAAGGCATTTATGTTATGAAAGTGTCATTGGCGAATGGCTCTACCGAAATACTAAAACTGGTGAAGCAATAATGTGCTTTCTTAAAATCAGGCTTTAAATTGAAACATTCTTACAGGAGGAATGGAATGTGAATGCATTAAGATTCACATTCCAAAAATACCGGGTGATGTGTATTTTTTATATCTTTAGCCGATGGAAAATAACCTGACCCGTATATTTGTTTATGGTTCTTTGCGCAGCGGATTTCAAAATCCTGCTTATGGCTATATTACCAAACATTTTACATTCATCAGCCAGGCTAAGGTCAAAGGCAGATTGTACGATATGGGAAGTTTTCCTGTAGCAGTTCCTACAGAGGATGATGTGTTTATCGTAGGTGAATTGTATGAACACAACAAACCTGTAGAGTTCCCCTGGGCTTTGGGACAGTTGGATGACTACGAAGGGCTGAACCCTGATGACGATGAAGTACAATTTTACAAAAGAGATAAAGTAACCGTTTTCTATAAGGATGTGACCAGTGATGCGTGGATTTATTGGTACACAGGCAAGGTAGATGGCCAGCCAGTGATAGCCTCTGGGGATGTGTTTGACTTCATTCAGCAGAAAAGTAAACTTTAAGCAGGGATGCAATTACCCGCCGGAAAAAACATTTATTTCCTCTCCGATTTTCATCTTGGTGCTCCTGATCATGCAAGTAGTATGTTGAGGGAAAAAAAAATTGTTTCCTTTTTAAATTCAATCAAAGAATCTGCGGCCGTTCTCTTTATTGTAGGCGACATGTTTGACTTTTGGTTTGAATATCGTCATGTGGTTCCCAAAGGGTATGTGCGGCTGCTGGGTAAGCTGGCAGAAATGGCGGATGGCGGCATTACAATTCACTTTTTCCTGGGCAACCACGATATGTGGATGCGTACTTATTTTCAAAAAGAATTAGGCATACAGGTTCATGCCGACCCGCAACAGTTTGAATGGAACGGAAAAAAATTTTACATCGGGCATGGCGATGGATTAGGCCCGGAAGATCACGGCTATAAGCTGATGAAGAATGTGTTTAGAAATCCGGTTTGTAAATGGTTGTTTGGTCTGTTGCATCCAGCCATTGGTATTGGGCTGGCTAATTTTTTCAGTCGTGCCAGCCGAAAAAAAACAGGCAGCAGCGATGAGGTTTTCATGGGTGAAGAAAATGAATGGCTGGTCATTTTTAGCAGGCAGGTGCTTGCCAAACAGCATGTTGATTACTTCATCTTTGGCCATCGCCACCTCCCTCTTGACATACGCCTGACCGACCACAGCCATTACATTAACCTGGGTGACTGGATCCGCTATTTCACCTACGCCGTCTTTGATGGGAACACGACCGAACTGAAAAATTATCAGGGTTGAGACATTGCTTCATCATATTAATAACCTGTTTGTGTTGCAGTCATTTAATGGCACAAGACAGTATTTTAAAAGTCAACCTTGTTCAAGCCATCAAAGGTGAAATAAGGGATTTTACCACAGACAATCTTGGCAACCTCTACCTGGTGATGCCGGGAAACCAAATTAAAAAACTGAACGCCAAAGGTGATTCGCTGGCAGTTTACAATGACGTAAAAAGATATGGGAACATCTACTCAATAGATGCTACTAACCCGCTGAAAGTGTTGGTTTATTTCAAAGACTTCTCAACAATCGTTGTGCTTGACAGGCTGCTGTCTGTACTCAACATCATTGATTTGCGCAAGCAAAACATACTACAGGTAAACGCTATTGCCAGCAGCTATGATAACAACATCTGGCTCTACGATGAGCTGGACAGCAAGCTGAAAAAAATAGACGACAATGGCAACGTATTGCTTGAATCCACAGACTTCCGGCAAGTGTTTGATTCTGTGCCATCGCCCTCCGCCATCTACGACCGCGACGGGCAATTGTACATGTATGATGCCAGGCAGGGGCTGATGGTTTTTGACTATTATGGGGCTAAGAAAAATAACTTACAACTGCTCAATTACACCGACTTGCAGGTGGTAGACAAAAACACGATTACGTCAAGGGACAGTAGCCACATTGTGCTCTACAAACCTTCCACATTCCAGTTGTATGCTTTTAAAGTTTTTGAAAACCAGGAGCGGTTTTTGAAAATAAATTTTAATGGCAGGTTTATCTATTGCCTGTCAAAAGAAGGCAATGTGGAAGTATATGAGACGATGAAATGATGCTTGGAAAAATCAGTTTTCAGTCTTTTTCAGCCATCACCAAAACCAGTGTTTCGTCTTGAATAAAGATGAAAGCTGCAATTGTAATTTCCCGAAGACAGACTGTTCTACACTACCACAAGTTCATAAAAATCCTCCGGCACCAGGTATTTCTGCGCCAGTTCCTGAATGTCTTCTGCTGTCACAGATTTAATGGTTTCAATTGCTTTGTAGAAATAGCTGTCATCCAGACCATTGAGAATGTAATTTTTCCAGCGGCCAATCACCTGAAACGGCCCGTCAAGGTCGCCGAGAATGCTGCCAATCATATAGTTTTGAACCAATAACAATTCATCAGCTTCTATCAGTTCTTCCCGCAGAATATTCATTTCCTTATACACTTCATCAATGGTGGCCTGGCATACATCCCTTCCCGCTTCGGTGCTGATAAGCCATGCGCTGTCAGAGAGATGGTTTTGAAAATAGCTGTGAATGCCATAAGTGTAGCCCTTGTCTTCACGAATGTTTGCCATGAGACGTGAGCCAAAAAATCCGCCGAATAAATTGTTGAGAACCTGCGCCTTCATGAAGTCAGGATGGTGTCGGTTTGGAAACGGACGGGCAATGCGGATGGCTCCCTGCACACCATTTTCATCATTGACAATGTGGTGTTTTTTTTCTGTGGAAAGTTCTCTTTTAAATGATTTTTTTGCAGGTTCATTTTTATTCAAAGACAAATGCCCAAAGGAAGTGTTGAGTTGCTGAAAAATGTCTGCCGATAATTTCCCAGCTACGAAAATGAGGCACTTGCCATTTACATAATGCTCGTTGTAAAACTTCACAATCTGCTCCCTGTTCAGCGCATCAAACTCAGCAATACTGCTGTGGCGACCATAAGGGTGATGCTCTCCATAGAGGCATTTGTCTATGGCGCGGTTAGCGACAAAATCACATTTCTGAAGGTTCACCTTCAGCCGCTGAATTTGGTTTTGTTTGTAAATCGCCAGTTCTTCTTCTGGAAAAATAGAATTGGTAATGAGGTCTGTGATAACAGGCAACACATGGGGCAAATGCTTGCTCAGGCAATGGAGGCTGATGGTAGCAACCTCGTTGGAACAATTCCGGTTCAGGTGTGCACCATAGTATTCAAACTGCTCGTTTATTTCGTAAGCAGTCCGGGTGGTGGTGCCGTTTTTGAGCAGGAAGTTTGCTGAAGCCGCTACAATGTTTTGGTCTTCGTACCAGTTGCCGGCGTAGAACACCATTTCAACCATTGTCACGTCCTGCGCACCTGCATCAATGCTGTAGACGGGTACGCCGTTGTCAAGGGTAAACTGTTCGGCTTTTTTCAGTTGAAGATTGAAATCAACTGCATCTTTTATGGGTGGTGCTATTGTTCTGTTGAGCATGTGTCTTGTTTGTTTCTGTTTAACTTTTTTTAAAGTAAGAATCACCAAAGGGGAAAATTTCTAAACTGGCATTTTACAAAAACAGAAAAAGAAAAAGAATAGAGAATGTTATGTTTGTCTATGAAAATTTTTGTGTAAAGTTTCTTTCTCATTTTTCCTTAATGGAAAGCCAATATGGTTGTCTTTTTCTATCATCATCCAAAAAAAGTATGCGGGAAGGCCAGAAAAAGAATTTTTGTAAATAGCTTAATCGTTGTCAAATAAATTTTTAAAATGGTCATTGTTTATTAGAAGCCTGGCAGAATGATGTACACTGATAATATAAACGAAAGAAGCATCCTTTCTATAAATAATGCGGTATTTGTTCAACAATATTTCTCTGTATTCATATGCAATTAGTTCGGGAACTGCTTTGCCAATCTCAGGATATTTTTCCAATTTTTTTACAACAAGGAAAATTTTTCTCACAAATTGTGTCGCGTAAAAGTAAGAATCCTGTGCTATGTAAGCCGCAATGTTATCAATATCACTTAAAGCAGTTTCTGTCCAGATTATTTCAGCCATTTTTTCAGCTTTTGAGCAGCTTGATTTGTATTAAAGACGTTTCCTTCAGCAATGTCATTTTCACCCTTTTCTATTTTTTCAAGGAAAACAATTCTTTCAAACAAAATATCAATGTCATAAAACTTTTCTTCGGGCATTAGCTTTATTGAATCAATTAATTTTTCTTTAGTGAGCATTTTATTTATTTTGAAGTTTAATTTTTTATTCCAAACATATACAATACATCTTTCATTGAGGTTAGTTGCCCATTTCTTGATTGCTCCATTCCGATTTGAATTTTCTCGAGTATAATAAGATTTTCAATCAAGGGATTAATGTCACCAAACTCATCTTCGGGCATGGCTCTTATGGCGGCTATTAATTTTTCCCTGGTCATCATAAAACTAATTTAATCAAATTTACTACTTTAATTCTTACTGTGATACCGCATTGTATTGCTGTTGCCTTCGGCAAAAATTTCGTTGGCGGCTTCTTTCAAATCAGCTACTGTAATCTTGTTATAATTGTCCCAGTCTGTGTTCATCATGGCAGCATCGCCGAGCAATTCGTAGAAAGCAAGGTTGTTTGCACGGTTCATGATTGTCATGTCTTCAAAGGCAATCATGCTTTCGGTTTTGTTCTTCACCTTTTGCAGTTCGGCTTCGCTGATAGGGTCGCTTTTTATTTTCTCCACTTCTTCCTGCACGGCGGCTTCGGCATCGTCCATTTTCACGCCTTTCACCAGCTTGCCTTCAATGGCCAGCAGACCCGCATCCACGCTGCCCATGTGGTGGCAGTCAATGTTGCTGAACAGTTGCTTTTCCTTCACCAAACTTTGAAATAATCTTGATGAACCGCCACCGCTCAAAATGTCGCTCAATAGGTCTGCGGTATAATAGCCCTTGCTCAATCGGGGTGCCATGTGCCATGTTTTGTAAAACGCATCCAGCGGCACGTTTGCTTCCACTTCCAAAATTCTTCGTTCTGTTTGCTTCGGCTCCTCAGGCAGATTTCTCAGGTATTTTTCACCCGTTTCTATCGGCGCAAACCATTTTGCCGACAGGCGTTTCACTTCTTCCAAACTCACATGACCAGACACGGCAAGAATGGCATTGACAGGGCGGTAATGTTTGAAAAAGAAGTGCTTCACATCGTCAAGGTGTACATTTTCCACATGGCTTAGTTCTTTGCCAATCGTCATCCAGCGGTATGGGTGCACTTTGTATGAAAGTTCCCTCAGCTTGTGCCACACATCGCCATAAGGCTTGTTGATGTAGTGTTCCTTAAACTCTTCGCATACCACTTTGCGCTGCACATCCAGGCTTTTTTCGCCAAAGGCAAGGCTCAGCATTCTGTCGCTTTCCAGCCAGAAAGCCGTTTCCAGGTTTTCCGCAGGAAGCTGAATATAGTAGTTGGTAAGGTCATTGGTGGTGTAGGCGTTGTTTTCGCCTCCGGCCATTTGCAGCGGTTCGTCATACTCATCAATATTCACACTGCCGCCAAACATGAGGTGTTCAAACAAATGTGCAAAGCCTGTTTTATTGGGGTTTTCGTCCCTTGCGCCAACATCGTACATCACATTTACCACTGCCATTGGTGTGCTGTGGTCTTCGTGAACAATGACCCGCAATCCATTATCCAACACAAACCTGTCAAATTGTATCATATCATTTTTTAAAAAGGAATACAAAAATAGGAAAGGCACTGTTGTGAATAACAGAATTTACCGGGCAAGGGCAGAAACAATTTGTTCTCACTTTGTTTCTTTCAGAAAACTTTTCACTTTTAGCCAGCAAATGTTTGGTTGACCATCCCGCAGTACAAAAATTTTGAGTCGGCTTCCTATTTGCTGCAGAACGTCTTTGTAGTTTTGTATGCCGCCGTTAAAAACGTTGTCAATGGCTATGATGATGTCGCCCGGTTTCAGCCCGGCCACCTCCCCCGGCGAACCGGGCAGCACATCTTCTATCACTATTTGACCGTTGGACATGTAAACACCCAACCCGGTATAGGAGTAGTCGAAATTCTCTCTGAAATGCGAGTTTGGCTTCAGGTGAATTTCTTTTTCATCGTAGTTAATTATCAGGTTAAAGCGGCGTAAAAGGTCATTACCAATCAAGCCTCCAAGGTCGGGGTAGGAGGTTACATTGTAATCGTCTTTAAAAATATGTGCCGGCACTTGCTTAAATTGATAAGGGCCAACATTTACCTCCTTTACTGTCGTCATTCTCATTTTCTTCTTATTGCCTAGTCCCTCCACCTGTGTCAGAATCATTTTTTTATTTTCCTTGAAAATGGAACTGTCTTTTACATAATCGTCAGACATGAGCAGCGACAGACCGGCGCCTGTGTCAAAGAAAAATTTGCCCTGCGACAATCGCTCATCTTCCACTGTTGCAGAAAAAACAGGAATGCCGTTAATGGTTGGTTTCATCAAAAAACCCTTTCGGGGATATTTAATCTTTCCCATTGTCCATACCTCTATCATATTGCGGTCATAGTTCACTTTCACAATAAATTGTTTGATAAAACTATAACCGATAATGCCGTCTATGCGGATGCCGTAAGTGCTTGTAAGCAGATCGTAATCGTTCAGGTGAAAATTGAGATGCTCAACATCCAGACCGGGCAGGTGGAGAGTTCTGTCCATGACATAGCTGATGCGCCTGATGTTGGCAATGCCACGCAGAGTACGCTCAGAAATGGTCTTGGGCAAATGAAGAAAATCCACCAAAGCAGAGTCTAAGGAAATGCCACCACTGCCGGTGTCTAGAATAAAATGGAGCGAATCAGGAAAGGAATCAAGGTGGGCTGTCACAATCATGACACCACCGGAAATAATTGTAAACGGAAAACGGGTGATGAAAGTTGACCTGGAAGAATCGCCATTCTTTTGGCAAACTGCGGGTGAAACATTGCCCGCAAGGAGAATGAACAGGCAAGCTATCTTAAAAACTATGTTGGATTTATCTGGCAATCGTTTTATCCCTCCTTCTTTTGTTAAATTCTTTTAGTCTGCAATGAAATTACAAAACTATTCTTCCGGCTGTGAACCGTTTATCATATTCGTTTGTAAATATCGGGTGAATGCGATTGATAAACAGGAAAAATCGAGACAGCTAAAATCGCTGCAAATCCGATCAATCATCATTATCCTTGTCTCAATGTACGTAATTTTGCCTCCGTTTAAAATAATCAAATGCAATTAGCCGAACTGTATAAAAAAGCACTGAATTTTGAATTCCTGAGTGTGGAAGAAGGGGTATTTCTCTTTACTAATGCACCCACTGCCGACCTCATGAACATTGGCAATGAACTGAAAAAAATACAGGTGCCTCACAACAAAGTAACCTGGATTATTGACCGCAACATCAACACGACCAATGTCTGCATTGCCAATTGCAAATTCTGCAATTTCTACCGCATACCCGGCCACGAAGAAGCATACATAACCGACATAGAAACCTACCGCCGCAAGATTGACGAAACATTTCGCTACGGTGGTGAGCAGTTGCTGTTGCAGGGCGGCCACCATCCCGGTTTGGGACTCTCTTACTATGTCAATCTTTTTAAGACCCTCAAAGAAATGTACCCTACATTGAAGTTACACACTTTAGGGCCGCCGGAGATAGCGCACATTACCAAACTGGAAAAAAGTACTCACCGCGAAGTCCTCATGGCCTTGCAGGAAGCTGGTCTGGACAGCATGGCTGGCCCGGGTGCCGAAATATTGGTGGATAGGGTTCGCCGCCTCATTAGCAAGGGAAAATGCGGCGCACAGGAATGGCTGGATGTGATGGTAGAGGCACACAAACTCAACATTACCACCAGTGCCACCATGATGTTTGGCCATGTGGAAACGATAGAAGAGCGAATGATCCATCTGGTCAGGCTCCGTGAAGTGCAGGCAATGAAACCCGCCGCAGCAAAAGGTTTCGTTGCGTTCATTCCCTGGACGTTTCAAGATGTGGACACGTTGCTGGCTCGGATTAGAGGTGTACACAACCTGACCACCGCCGACGAATACATCCGCATGATAGCCATCAGCCGCATCATGCTCCCCAATGTCAAGAACATACAGGCAAGCTGGCTAACTGTGGGCAAGCAAGTCGCCCAGATGTGCCTGCACAGTGGGGCGAACGACTTTGGCAGCATCATGATAGAAGAAAACGTGGTGAGTGCCGCCGGTGCTCCCCACAGGTTCACCGCAAAAGGCATACAGGAGGCCATCCGCGAAGCTGGTTTTGAACCACAACTTCGCAATCAGCAGTATGAGTTTAGAAAAATGCCTGTCGTGATGGAAGAGCAGGTGATTGATTATTGATGGAAGCTTGTTTTGATAAAGTTTTTTAATGCTGCTGTAAATGAAGGTTCAGCATTGAATTGATTAAAAAAAGGGTTCCCCTTTGTACAGCATTATGCTAAGAAATAAATTTACGAGAAATGACAGTCCGGTGTGCGAAATGTGCAAAAAGCTGCCATGAAAAAATGTTGAAAAAAGATAATATGCACAGGATTGTCTGGACAACAGAAGATGAATCAAGGACAAATGTTTTCCCAAAAAAGGTTGCGCTAACAAGAGTTTTATGTGCAGGTTAATTCCCCATTGCTGTAAACCGGCAGCACATTGGCTACGTCTTTGGTGACGCAGTATTCGAGGTCTTTTTCGAGGCCATATGCTGAGAGGCGGTGCCAGTGGGTTGTTTTTCGGACAAACTGAAACAAGTCATTGCGGTGAAGATTGTACATGTCTTCGGCCATGAGGCTGGCATCGTCGTGAATGGTGAAATGATCTTTGATCCGGCTGACAACCGCACCGGCAAACAAGGTGTCCTCCAGGTTGAATCGGTCTTTCCAGGCGGAGCAGCCGAGCACCACATTTTTGTTTAGATAAATAAGATGCTGGCAAACGCTGCTGAGATTGACAAAGGAACCTGTGACCACTTGGGCGCATCCATTTTGGAGAGCCATGTGTAGCAGTCTGGTGCCGTTGGTGGTGGTAATGACAAGTGTTTTGCCTTTAATAAAATCCCGTGAATATTCGGCGGGGCTGTTGCCATATTGCAGGCCTTCAATCACCTTTCCATCTCGTTCGCCGGCTGTGATGGCATCCTGGAGTTTGGCACCAATGGCCTTACATTCCTCCACATCCGACACGGGAATAACACGGGCTGCGCCGTTGCTTAAAGCTGTGGCAATGGTGGATGTCGCCCTAAAAACATCTATGATGACAACCACAGTATTTTGGAGGTTGTATAAATGAAGAAGTGCGGGAGAAAGCACTGTGTAAAGTGTAGGCTTTTGATTCATGCTGGGGCAAAGATATACGGAAGGGCGGGTTAGGGTTTCTTTCTTTTATAGCGGATTTCCACGCTGCCCACACCTGCATTTACCAGGTCAATATTCTTGGCTGCTTTCCTGCTCAGGTCAATGATGCGACCAGCTACAAACGGACCCCGGTCGTTGATTCTCACCTTCACGGTTTTGCCGTTTTTGAGATTTTTAACAGTCACTTTTGTACCAAAAGGAAGGGTTTTGTGTGCTGCCGTATTTTTTGACTGGTCAAATACTTCGCCGTTGGCGGTTTTTCTTCCTTCAAACTTATCAGCATAGTAAGAAGCCTTCCCGGTTTCTATTATTTTTCTGCCGCAGGAAACTGTGAAAAACAATAGCAAAAGACAACAATAGGTCAGACATTTCATGAATCAAATGTAAAATGGCTTGTGGTGGAAATGGTCAAAAGTGGAATAATAAACTTTACAGCCAGGACAATGCACAAGCATTTATTTTTCAGGAATGAAAAGCATATTTCGAAAAAGGAAAGAAAAATTCGCTCAACCCATCACGAAACATTTCAAATCAGTGTTCCCATTTCTCCACGCCACCTTTTAGATTAATGAGGTTTGAAAAGCCCTTCTCCTGTAGCTTTTGAATGGCTATCTGGCTGCGGATGCCTTTGCGGCAATAAACAATAACAGGTTGGTCTGAAGGAATCTTCGCTGCTTTATTCAGCACTTCGCCCAGCGGAATGAGAAGGCCGCCAATGTTGAACAGTTCATGCTCAAATTCTTCACGAACATCGAGCAGAAAAGGCTGTTCGCCTTTGGACATTTTCTGTTTCAACTCCTGGGCAGATATGTGTTGTATGTTATTCATTTTCCGAAGGGCAAAAGTAAAAGATGCAAAGTGTTTTGGTTTGAAAACATTTTGTGCACCTAAAAAGAAAGGACAGCTTAGCCAACCACAGAGCCTTCAATTACAACATGACAGGCCTGGTTCCTCTTTTGCAATTCAATAAAGCGGTATCTTCATTTCAGAAAAACAGACAGGCAGTTTTATGAAAAAAATAGCGGTACTCATTCTTTTACTTCTTTCATGCTTTTTTGCAAATGCACAAAAAGTTGTTTACAGCGAACCCGACCACGACGATTCAAGGCAAACCGACTTTGACATTATCGGAAAAGTGGGCGGCAATATCCTGGTTTATAAAACATTCCGAAGCAACTATGCAATGGCTGTTTACGACATAAATATGAAGCAAAAAGACCGGGTGAAACTGGACTTTTTGCCCGATAGAATCATCAATGCAGACTTTCTTGCTTTCCCTGATTTCTGCTACATGTTTTACCAATACCAAAAGAAAAACATTGTGTATGCCATGGCTGCAAAAATAGATGGCAATGGCAAACTGGAGGGCAAAGAAATGTTGATGGATACGACCCAGGTCGGGTTTTTGGCAAACAATAAATTGTACTCACTTGTCAACAGCGATGACAAACAATTCATTGACCTTTTTAAAATTAACAGCAAAAACGACGACCGCTACATAGTGACCACCATGCTGTTTAGCAAAGACCTGGTGCAAAGGGAAAAAGTGGTATTACAAATAGACATGCCCGAACACCATGACTATCTCACAGAATTTTTGGTAGATAACGATGGCGACTTTGCTTTTCTGCGGGGTGTGCAGGAAGGTGAAAATGACAAGCTGGAAAATCTGTTTATTTACACAAAAAAAGCAGGTAGCCAGTCAGTATCTCTTCACCAGGTGCCGCTAAGCAAGCAATGGCTGGACGATGTGCGGCTAAAGGCAGACAACTATAACAAACATTACCTCATTACCTCTTTTTACAGCAAGACAAAACGTGGAAATATTGAGGGGCTTTTTTCTTCCATTTGGAACAAAGCTGCTGACAGTTCGCAATCGGTTTCCATGATTAGTTTCAACGAAGACCTGCGCAACGAAGCCAAAGGAGACAACGGCACTAAAACCGCCTTTAACGATTATTCTATCCGCAACATTATTGTAAAAAAGGACGGCGGATTTCTGCTGGCGGCAGAGTCATTTTTCAGCACCGGCAGGGGAGGCGCCAACCGGTATGATTACATGTATGGCTCACCCTATTTAAGGTCAATGGATTATTATTCATACGGGTCAATGGGCTATGGGTATCCCTGGAGCCGCTACAATAGTTTTGGACAAAACATTCGCTACAATGCGCAGGATATTGCCGTGTTTTCCTTTGACAACACAGGGCAGGTGAACTGGACAAACATCCTGACCAAAAACCAGTATGACGACGAAACCGATGCCTACATTGGCTACTCGCTGCTCAACAGTGGCGACCAGCTTTATTTTCTCTTTAACCAGCAGGAGCGCAGGCTACAGATATTGTCTGCAGAGTCCATTGATCCTAATGGAAAAGTGACCCGAAGTCCCATACTCAAAAACATGGATCAGGGTTTTGACTTCATGGCCCGTTATGGAAAACAAATTGGTCAGCGGCAAATTATTTTCCCGTGCATGTACCGGAATTATCTTTGTTTTGCACGGCTGGATTTTTAGGAAAAATGAACGGACGATCTGCACACAATTAACCCCGCAACAGAAATGAAATATATTAAACAGTTGGACAGTTTAAGAGCTGTTGCAGTCATATTGGTGATCATTAATCATTGGGTACCTCCAAATAATATAATTAACAGGATACCAAACGGGGCTATAGGAGTTGACATTTTCTTTGTGCTGAGTGGATTTTTAATCTCAGGAATTTTATTTGACAGCAGGAACAAAGCCGATAGTTTAAATATTGGCAAATCTTTTTTCATCAAGAACTTCTACATCAGGAGATCTTTGCGAATCTTCCCGATTTATTACCTGGTCATTTTTGCAATTTTATTGTTTGCCAAAGCTTCGCAAACAGGCATAAAACCTAACTTTTTATATTTTGCCACTTACACATCCAACTTCTATTTTTTTAAAATCCAGGGGTGGGATGGAATGGTTGGACATTTATGGTCGTTGGCGGTTGAAGAACAGTTTTACCTGATTTGGCCATGGATTATTTTATTTGCCAACAAAAAATATTTCCTTCCCATCATTTCAGTTTTCATTTTAATTGGCATTACCACACAGGTTGCACTCAGTAACATGAACATGAGCAACGTCCTAACATTTACCTGTTTCGATGCTTTTGGTATTGGTGCCATCCTGGCTTGGGTAACAACTTATGCAAAAGGCAAATTGAGAAAATTCTTTTTAGTGGTATCGCCGCTTGCAGCTATTGCTACCTGCTTCCTGGTATTAGGAATCTATCAGCACAAGTGGATTGTTCCTATCAGGACAAGCGTTTCTTTTATGACCGTGTGGTTGCTGGCTTACATTATGCTTAATTATGAAGCTGATTCTCTTCGGTTCAAGTTCATTTTAAACAATAGGATGTTGATTTTTTTAGGCAAAATCAGCTACGGAATTTATTTGTATCACAACATCATTCCAAGTACTTTGAATGCAAAACTGATCAATAAATACCTGAACCCACTTTTGCCTGATTTACTCTATAAAAGATACTGGGGGCAATTGTTTTTAGTAGAAAATATCATCCTGGTCGTCTTTGTTTCATGGCTTTCATTCGTGCTGATTGAGAAAAGATTTTTAAACCTAAAAAAATATTTTGAGTATAAAAAAGAAAACAAACCGGAACAAAGCTATGTGCCAAACGAATCTGTGACAGCCTGATATTTTCCAATTCAATAATCAAAGTTATTCTGTCAGGCTATTGCAAATTTCAATAAAATCCGGCATCAACAAATCAGAAATCAAACGTGTGGTTGCACCCTTCAAAGATAATTCTCCATTAGCTATTATATGGCTGGTTTTGCTCAGCCTGCTCGTACATAGTCATTTTTTAATTGACTTTCCCGGCGTGCAGGCTCCCCGCCCCGATGGCTTGTTTTCCCTGTTGCTCAACCGCTACATTGCGCCGCTGAATGCCGCTATTGTTTTGCTCATCTACCACACCATTATCATTGTGCAGGCATTGCGGCTCAACTATCTTTTTTCCGAAAACAAAATGTATAGCAAGCCAAACTACCTGGCGGCAATGGTTTATGTCTTGCTCACTGGTATTTTCAAAGAATGGAGCGCCCTCACACCCGCCCTCTTAGACAACCTGCTGGTCATTTGGCTCTATGCTAAAACGGTTAGGCTCTACAATGCACCCGAACCCAAAACACTGTTGTTCAACATTGGCATCATCATCGGTGTCAGCATTCTTTTTTATCATCCTTCGGCGTTGCTCATTTTGGTTGCATTGTTTGCCCTCATGGTGGTCAGACCGTTCGTCATTACCGAGTGGCTCGTTCTGCTCATGGGGGTGTTGTCGCCGTTTTATTTCCTGGCTTCGTGGCTCTATCTTTCAGACAGTCTTCACACCATCAACCAATACATTCCGGCGTGGCAGCTCAACCTGCCTGATACTAAAATCACTACCTGGTTTTTCGTTACTGTCGGTCTTATTCTGGTCATTCTTTTCATTGGCCTGTTCTACTACCAGAGCGAAAGCCGCCGCCTCCTCATCCACATCCGCAAAAACTGGGGAGTGCTCATCGTCATGCTCCTCGTCATGCTGCCCATCCCCTTCATCAATAAGGATGCAGGCATAGACAGCCTTTTTCTTTGGGTCATTCCCGCAAGTCCCTTCATTGCCAAAGGCTTCCTCGCCCCCCGGCGAAACTATTTGCCCAATCTCATGTTTTGGGCCTTGCTGGGACTGGGGGTTTTGAAGAATTGGGGAGTGGTAAGGTAGGCGTGAATCTAATTTCCACAATTCGTTCTCAAAGAAAATAAGTTTTAAAAAAATTGCTGCTATATTTGATTTCTGTAATTTTATAATCATGGCTATACACAGTAAAAAAGCTAAAGAAATTGATGTTTACATTGACGGACACAAAACCAAATGTGTAAAGGGTAAACAGAAAGTAGAGATTAACGGTAAGATTCAATTTCTTGATTCTTACATGTTGCCTTTGTCATTGTTGCAATACAATCACGACAACCGAAGATTCAATTTGGAAATTCAGGAGTATGAAACTCAATTAGGCAGAGAATTGAACGCATCAGACAGAGAAGATGTAAAAAAAATAAAAGAGTTACTACTTCAAGACGCTACTGAAGCCAAGAAACTCAAAGACGACTTAAAACAATTAGGTGAGCAAAGAGAAGTTGCTGCAATTACTCATGACGGAATTGTTGTGAACGGCAACCGCAGAATGGCAACCATTGAACAGTTGCATGACGAAGAGCCAACAGGCAAATGGAATGAGTTGTGGGTTGTGAGATTGCCAGACGATATTTCTGAAAAAGATCTATGGAAAATTGAAGCAGGGCTTCAATTGTCAAAAGAGAAAGTGGCGGACTACGGACCAGTAAATAATTTGCTGATGATTAGAGAAGGAAAGAAAGCAGGGCTTTCTCTTTCTGAAATCGCAGCATCTATGTATGGTTGGACAGAGAAGCAAGTTGCAGCCGACTTAGAGAGGTTAAATTTGATAGACATTTTTTTGCAATTCTTTGGACAGCCCCACAATTACGGACTGATAAAAAGATTCCGACTGCATGAGCATTTTATTGACTTGCAAAAAGGATTGGTTGAAAAACTCAAAGCAGCAGGAGCTCCAAAAAAAGAAATCCCAAGCAAACTGGAAATAATTTTCCTTTATCTCAAAGCCCGAATTACAAATCATCTCTTCCGTTTTGATTTGATTGATATTAGAAACATCTGTGATTTACTAACTGATAAAGAAACAGTTTCTGTTTTGAGTTACTCGTTTGATAAATATAATAACATTAAAGATGTTCCGCCTGAAACTTTATTGGACAATCTTGAGAAAGCAATGGACATTAAGAAAAATAGAGAGAGTCAAGGGAAGCCAACTAAATTACTTTACAAAGCAATTGCTGCTATAGAAAGTATTAACCTCAAAAATCAAAATTATAAAGTAGATGGAGAAATAGTTTCTATGCTAAATTCTCTCATCTTTTCGGTTAATAAATTAAAAACTGAACTGGGTATTGTTAGACAATAAAGTTTCTGCAACAGCACGAATTAAAATCTAAACACAACATCATATTTTAAAATGAGTTACGAAGGAGAAATGCTTGACACCTTACAAATGCCTGCTCGAAAAGAGGTTGAGCTAGCTTTGTTGAAAACACTCTTTCAACATAATGGTGTTATAAAAGAGTTTAGCTTGAATGAAAATATAGTTGATGAAATTGCAAATGAATTTAATTTAAACGAAAATCAACGAACTGCTTTTTTAGAAAGCCTATATCGTAAGGAAAATAGAATTAAAAAATCTTATTTATGGCCAAGACTTTTGTATAGAGCAGCGGCAGCATTAGAAAAGGAAAAATTAGTTTCAAATCCAACCTCAACATTTAAAGTCACAAATAGAAAAGAATGGATGCTTACTGAAAATGGTTTTGATAAAGCATTGAAGATTTTGAATATTCCTCAAACACAAAAAGAATTTCTTCCAACAAAATCTTATGAAGTTCAAAAAATCGTGAAGAAATTAATTGAAACGCCACGACCTGAAAATTATAATCCGTTTGATAAAGAAAAGAAAGTTGCTAAGGTTACCAGAGAATCAGTAATTAGAACAAGAGGTTTTCGTCAAGCGGTTATTGAAGCGTATGATTACAAGTGTGCTTTCTGTGGACTAAAAATAAATTCACTAAAAGATATGAGCTGGGAAGTTGAAGCTGCACATATTGTTCCTCATAATGAAAAGGGAAGAGATGATATTTTAAATGGATTGTCTTTATGCCATTTGCATCATTGGGCATTTGATGCTGGCTGGTTTACATTACAAGATGATTTTAAGATTCAAGTTTCCTCAAAAGTAAATTCTTTGACTTCGGATTTTGGTAGAATGGGTGATTATGATTTCATCAGAGTATTTACCAATAAAAATTTTAAGATGCTTCTCCCAAAAAACAAAGAAATTTATCCTCACCAAAAATCAATTAGTTGGCATCGTGAAAATAAGTTCTTCCAGTAATAGATTCTATTAAAAAGGTTGTATCCTATTTCACCTGCTGCAAGCAGCATCAAACCCAACTTTGCGAAGTCAGTATTTACAGGAGTTTGAAGTTCCACCCTATTCAACTGATGGAACTAATTTAATTGAATGGATTGAAAAGTATTCTCAATTTGAAGTGCCTGCAAAGTTTGAAGTAGCTCTTGACTTAGTGAAAAAACTTTTATCCGAAGGGAAAAAAGTTTTGTTGTGGACGACATTCATTCACAATATCAAAATGCTTGAGAACTCATTGAAAGGAATTAACTACTACTCAATTCATGGAGCAATTCCAAGAGATGATAAAGAGGGCGAAGAATTTAATCGTGAGAAACAGATTCGTGAATTTAAGACAACGGACAAACCTTCTTTGCTGATTGCAAACCCAGCCGCTTGTGCGGAATCAATTTCGCTTCACAAAATTTGCCATGATGCAATTTACCTTGACAGAACTTTTAATTGCGGACAGTTCATTCAGTCGTTAGATAGAATTCATAGAATTGGTTTGGAGCAAAACGAAATTGTGAACTATCACATTTTAATTGCGAAGGATACCATTGATGAAACGATTGACCGCAGGTTAGACGAAAAGCACGAAACAATGATTAGAGTTTTAGAGGATGATATTCCTATTGGCGGACTTGATGTTGAAGGTCCCGAAATGGAACAAACAGAAACAGAGGAGCAAGTTGACTTTGAGGCGACAGTAAAAGATGTAGAGAAATTTCTAAAAGCAAACCCAAAAAAGAATTGACGAATAGTAATGATGGATTTACCAGAAACAAGCATACTTAACTTCTTCAATAAGGTTTTGATTTCACTTTCGGAATTAACGCCAAGAGGAGATTCATGTTCTGTTGATTCACTCATCAGTCAATGTCAATCAGTTGTTTTCGGTGGGCAGCGTGGAGAATATGATTCTGTTTTGAGCCACTGCAAACATTGCGGATTGCTTCAAATAAAAAATAAAAATGTAACCATATCGGCTTTGGGTTTAAAGTTTCTAAGTGCAAACAGAGAACGCTATTTTGAAATCAACGAAGCACAAAAGCAACTTATTACAGAGAGAATAATTTTTAGAGGTTCATGGAATAACCATGCAAGAGAATTGTTTGAACACTTTTCTTTAAATCAAACATCAGCAGTCTATGAACTTTCTGTTGTTGATAGTTCGTTACCAAAAAACCTAAATGCGACCATTCACTTCTTTAAATATTTAGGAATTTTGCAAGAGGAAGAATTTGTAATTCAGGTTGTGAGAAAGTATGCTGAACTTGTTTATTTGTTGACAGCAGACAGCAAAGCAATCACAGAGCAACAACTTGAAAAAATTCTAATGGAGAATAGGAAAATTGGAGCACAAGCAGAAAACGCAGTTGTAGAATTTGAAAGAAAGAGATTGGAAAAACTTGGGAAGCCAGCACAAGCATCAATGGTAAAACGAATCAGCACATTAAACGCAGCCGCAGGTTATGATGTAGAATCATTTGACGGAACATCTGATGATATTTCGCCAAATCGTTTCATTGAAGTAAAAGCAACAACAGGTGATGAAATCCGTTTCTATTGGAGCAGTAATGAAATGAGTGTAGCAAAAAAGAAAAAAGAAGTTTATTGGATTTATATGTTGAAGGAGTTTCGAGAGGACAAGCCACAAGACAGCGTTCCTATTATGATTCAGAACCCCGAATACAGCATCAAAAAAAGTGACTACCTTACGCTTGAAGCACACACTTTTTTGATAAAGGAAATTGCAGAAGTGGAATTATCAGAACATGCTTTAGAAGAAATAAAATGGTATTAATTAGTTTAATTTTTAAGAATGAAACCTAAGGAACTAAATAAAATTTATAAATGAAGATTGTAGCAAGCTGTTAGCAGACACAGAACTGTTTCCCGACAAGAGCATAAACTTAATTGTGACTTCTCCCCCATACGCAGACAAGCGTAAGAACTCCTACAAAGGCGTTCATTCAGATAAGTATGTAGAATGGTTTTTACCAATCTCTGTACAACTCAAAAGAGTTTTGAAAGACAACGGTTCGTTTATATTAAACATCAAAGAACATCCGAGCAACGGAGAAAGAGAAACTTATGTTTTGGAATTGATTCTTGAAATGAAAAAACAAGGTTGGCTTTGGATTGAAGAATACTGTTGGTATAAGAAAAATTCTTTCCCCGGTTATTGGCCCAACCGCTTTCGTGATTCGTGGGAGAGATGTTTGCATTTTGCAAAACAGAAGGATTTCAAAATGTATCAAGAGAATGTCAAAGTTCCTATTGGTGATTGGGCAGCAAAGCGTTTTAAATCAATGAGTGAAAATGATTTTGTGCGACACACTTCAAAAAACAATTCTCACTTAGGAAGAAATGTTTCCAATTGGTTAGACAAGAAAAAGGTATTTCCTCACAATGTGATTGTGTTTGAAGAAGAGCATCGTTTGTATTTGAGTAATCTTTTTGAATCAGCAGTTGAAGCGTCATCAACAACAAATCATAGTGCAGTTTTTCCGATTGAGCTTCCAACATGGTTCATGAAACTTTTCACAAAAGAAGGTGATATAGTTTTGGACCCGTTCATGGGTTCAGGTTCAACTGCGGTTGCTGCAATATTGAGCAGAAGAAATTTTCTAGGAACCGAATTAGAAGCTGGATATGTGAAAGAGGCAAATGCAAATATTGAAGAAGTAGAGACAGAAGTTTTAAAAAAAAAAAAAAACTTTGAAAATAAACCATTAAATATCTACCCTCAACCTTTTTCTATCTTTACACCCATGAAATACGGCATCATCGTTTTCCCCGGCTCCAACTGCGACAGAGACATGCAGGATGCGTTGCAAAATGAACTTAACAAAGAAGTCATCATGCTCTGGCATAATGACAAAGACATCAGCATGTTCACCACCAATGATTGCATTGTGCTACCCGGCGGCTTTTCCTACGGCGATTATCTCCGTTGCGGTGCCATCGCCCGGTTCAGCCCCATGATGCAAAGTGTCATAGATTTTGCCAACCGCGGCGGCAAAGTGCTCGGCGTGTGCAATGGTTTCCAGGTACTGTGCGAGGCGCATTTGCTGCCCGGTGCCTTGTTGCAAAATGCCCAGCAGCAGTTTGTCTGCAAAAATGTATTCATCACCGGCAGCGATGGCATCCCGCTCATGATACCCATTGCCCACGGCGAAGGCCGCTACTATGCCGCCCAACCTGTGCTGGATGAACTGGAAACAAACAACCAAATCATCTACCGCTACACAGACGAAAAAGGCAAAACAGAACCCATGAACAACCCCAACGGTTCTACACGCAACATTGCCGGCATCTGCAACCGGGCGGGGAATGTATTTGGCATGATGCCGCATCCTGAAAGAGCCGTTTCGCCATTACTCGGCAATACCGATGGCCTGCAGGTCTTCCATCAATTAGGATTGAATTAACAACACTTGGCTCTTTTGTTGCCAACTTTGCGAAGCAAGAAAAAATCAAAACACAAGATGTATAAAATAGTCTCTCTCGTTGTCGCTTCCCTGTTTTCGTTGGCCACCGTGGCGCAAATAAAAGACCCGGTAAAATGGACGGCCACCAGCCGCAAAACCGCCAATGGAGTAGAGGTCGTCTTATCTGCCACCTTACCCAAACCCTGGCACATCTACAGCCAGTTTACCGGCGAAGGCGGCCCAATTGCCACCAGTTTCAAGTTTTCCAAAAACCCCCTGGTCACGCTGGATGGCAGCATCAAAGAAGTGGGCAAATTGAAAGCACAATACGACAAACTGTTCGACACCAAAGTGAAATATTTTGGCGACAAAGTCGAGTTTGTCCAGTCAGTAAAAGTGAAAGGCAACGTGAAAACAAACCTGAACGTAACAGTAGAATACATGACCTGCGATGACAGCCAATGCCTTCCACCAACAAAGAAAAATTTTACAATTTCGTTGTAAGCGATTGTCGTAACCTTGTAAAATGAACCGCATTTACAAAGTTATCATTGTTGCAATCAGCTTCGTAATATCATTCAATGCCACTGCACAGCACCCGCCTGTACAGTTTTCGTTTTCAGGCGGCAGAGATGCAGGCGGCAAGGCATATATTGCTATCAAAGCAACCATTGGCGACAGCCTTCACTTGTTTTCTGCCAAAAAGAAAAAGGCAGATGATGCGTTCATTTCTTCTATAGATTTTGATAGCACTACTAAAAAAATAATTACCGATAGTTTGCAGGAACACGGCATCGTCAAATCAATGACAGACACGGCTGGCGGCGGTTCGGAAATGAACTTTTACACCGATACAGTTCTGTGGCAACAACCGCTCAACATAGCCGCCAAAGACAGCGCAACCATCAGAGGAGTCATTACATGGTTGGGCAAACAAGGCAACAATTTCCCGCAGGGAGAAGAAATTTTTTCTGTGAAAATAAAAGCTGCGGATGTTGTGGATGCAGTAGCAGAAACCGGTGATAAATCGCTGTGGTCAACCTTTTTGAAATGTCTATTATTAGGTATGGCAGCAGTTTTAACTCCTTGTGTATTTCCGCTGGTACCAGTAACGGTTAGCATTTTTTTGAAGAAAAGCAAATCCAAATTGGAAGGTGTAAGAAATGCGATTTGGTATTCGCTTTCCATTATCCTCATCTACACAATACCTACATTAATTCTTACAAAAATTTTCGGAGATAAGGTAATATATACAATTTCAACACACCCAATAACTAATTTGTTGTTTTTTTCAATGTTCATCCTTTTTGGCATTTCACTTTTAGGAGCTTTTGAACTTACACTTCCTAATAGCTGGGCTAATAAAAGTGATGAAAAGGCAAGTAAAGGCGGGTTTTTAGGTATATTTTTTATGGCACTAACGCTGGTTATCGTAAGCTTTAGTTGCACCGGGCCTATCATTGGCCTATTACTGGGTGAAACCTCAACACAAGGAATTAGTTTGGCTCCTGTGATTGGAATATTTGGTTTTGGCCTTGGTCTTGCGTTGCCGTTTTCGTTGTTTGCTTTCTTTCCTTCCATGCTCAAGTCGCTGCCCAAAAGTGGCGGATGGCTCAATACTGTTAAGGTCACTTTTGGATTCATAGAACTAGCGTTGGCCATGAAGTTTTTATCCAACGTTGACCTTGCCTACCACTGGCGTTTGCTGGACAGGGACATCTTCCTCGTTATCTGGATTGTCATTTTCACCCTGCTTGGTTTATACTTGTTGGGCAAGCTCAAATTCAGCCACGACAGCGATTTGCCCTACATCAGCGTGCCTCGGTTGTTCTTTGCTATTGCTTCGTTTTGCTTTGCGCTCTACCTGTTTCCCGGTCTCTGGGGTGCGCCGCTCAAAGGCATTGGCGGATGGCTGCCACACAGCAGCACACAAGACTTTAACCTGCACGAAATAAAATACCAACTGGAAGATTTAAAAGCAAATGGCAGTCATTTCTCTAACGAAAAAAGCGCAGCAAAACCGCCGCAAAAACTGACCGACAAACTGCATGTTCCTTTTGGCCTCACAGCTTATTTTGATTTGGAAGAAGGCATGGCTGCCGCAAAAGCACTGAACAAACCGGTCATGCTCGACTTTACCGGCCATAGCTGCGCCAACTGCCGCAAGATGGAAGCCGAAGTATGGAGCGACCCCACAGTGCTGAAAAAATTGAAAGAAGATTTTGTACTCATCAGCCTCTATGTGGACGAAAAAACCGACCTGCCAGAAGCCGAACAATACACCAATGCCAAAGGCGATAAAATAACCAACGTGGGTGAAAAGAACCTGGATTATGAAACCAGCAAATTCGGTTTCAATGCCCAACCACTCTACATGTTTCTTGACCTTAATGGCAAACCGCTCAGCGATGTGAAATATGGCTACAATTCTAACATTGAAATGTTTGCCGCACACCTGGATGAAGTGAAGAGGATGTTTTATAAAAAGTGAAATGGCTTTGTGAGGCCATAAGGCGAAACAATGGAGTTTCACAAATGATGTAGTATGAAAACGAAGTGGTTAAAACGTCCTTCATTCTCACACTTAACACCTGTCTTCATCCCCTTGCTTTTTTCTTAGTTTCTTTGCCGCTTAACTTGTTTTCATGTGGTATCAATTGGGTGAATTTATTCTTCGGTTCAGGATTTGGTTGCTGACGGGGCTGCTGGCAGCAACGGCAGTCATGGGTTGGTATGCATCCAAAGTGCAGTTGAGTTATGACTTTGCAAGAGCCATTCCGACCAATAATCCCAAGTATATAGAGTTTGAAGCGTTCAAGAAAAAGTTTGGTGAAAACGGTGGTGTGCTGGTTGTTGGTATTCAGACCAAAGACATCTACTCCCTAGCCATTTTCAACCCTCTCATGTCGCTGGGCAACCGTTTGAAAAAGGTGAAAGGCGTAGATAATATCTTGAGCATTGCCGAGGCTGTTCAATTGATTAAAGCTGAAAGCGGCAGCAAACTATTGCCTGTGCGCATTTTCAGAAAAGAAGGAAGTACAAAGCAGCAATTAGACAGTTCCCGGCGTGTGCTTGAAAACCTTCCCTTTTACCGGGGGTTGCTTTATAACCCAGCCACAAACGCCTACCTGCTTGGTGTGAATGTAAGCAAAGACCTCATCAACACAAAGTATCGAACTACGCTGGTGGCTGACATTATGAAAGAGGTGGCGACCTTTGAAAAAGAGACCGGGCTGAATGCTTATGTGAGCGGACTGCCCTTCATCCGCACCACGGTCAGCGACCTGATTAAAAGCGAAATGAAATGGTTTCTGACAGGGTCGCTGATACTGTCGGCTATTAGTTTGCTGTTGTTTTTCAGGTCGGGCAGCACCATGGTCATGAGCCTGCTGGTTGTGGTGATGGGTGTGGTATGGAGCCTTGGCACAGTAGTGCTTTGCGGCTATAAAATCACACTGCTGACTGCGCTCATTCCGCCGCTGATAGTCGTCATTGGCATACCCAACTGCATTTATTTTTTAAACAAATACCACTCGGCATATCAGGAGACCAACGACAAGCGCAAAGCCTTGGTAACAATGACCGGCCGCATGGGTATTGTGACACTGTTTTGCAACATTGCGGCGGCCATTGGGTTTGCTGTTTTTGCGTTTACCAAAAGTGCCATCCTCAAAGAATTTGGCGTAGTGGCGGGCATCAACATTATGGTGCTGTTTGTCATTTCGCTCATCTTCATTCCATCGGTGCTTAGTTTTCTGGCTTCGCCAAATGAGAAGCAGTTGCGCTACCTCGACAACCGCTTGCTGACCAGTCTGCTGGCGACTTTGGAGCGATGGGCCATCCACCACAGCCGCTGGATTTACGGCATCACAATCGTGATAACAGTAGTGGCGGTGGCGGGCATTTTTCGTCTGAAAAACGAAGGGTTTATTGTGGACGATTTGCCCAAGACCAATAAAATACACACCGACCTCAAATGGTTTGAAAGCAACTTTGGCGGAGTGATGCCGCTGGAAATTGTGGTGGATACAAAGAAGCGAAAAGGAGTGACCGCTTCGCTGAAAACGTTTGAAAAGATAGATGAGTTTTCCGCCATCATTGCTGCGGATACTAACATGGCAAGGCCGCTGTCGGTGGTGGAAGGATTGAAGTTTCTGAAACAGGCCAACTACGACAACGACAGCAGCAGCTATGCCACACCCACCGAGTTTGACATGGCCTTCCTGGCTCCTTACCTGAAAGCCAAAACCAACGAAAGCAACAATACTTCGCTCAGTAAATTACTGAACGGATTCATAGACACCAGTAAGCGATACACCCGCATCAGTGTGAGCATGAAAGATGTGGGCAGCAGGCGGTTGCCCGTCATCCTCGATTCGCTGCAAAAGCAGGCTGATAGAATTTTCGATACTTCAGCTTACAACATCCAGTTTACCGGCGGCAGTGTCACTTTTCTCGAAGGCAGCCGCTTTATCATCAACGGCTTAAAGGAAAGTATTCTATGGGCATTTCTGTTGATTGCCCTGTGCATGTTATACCTCTTTAAATCGTTCAGGATATTGCTCTGTTCGCTCATCCCTAATGTGGTTCCGCTGCTCATTACCGCCGGGGTCATGGGCTGGGCAGGCATTGCGCTGCGACCAAGTACGGTGCTGGTTTTTAGCGTAGCTCTTGGCATTGCCATAGATGTTACCATCAGGTTTTTGGTGAATTATAAACAGGAACTTCCTGCACATGAAAACGACGTACAGGCAACCATTGAACAAACCATCCGCCACACAGGCATCAGCATCATGTACACATCGCTTGTGCTGATAGCCGGGTTCATTATTTTTTGTTTCAGCGGCTTTGGCGGCACCAAGGCTTTGGGCTGGCTTACATCGCTTACCTTGGTTACGGGTACTATTACCAACCTGACTTTGCTGCCGGTACTGCTGATGGCGATGCGAAAGAAAGGGAAATGATTTGGTTTTAAATGGAAAAGAAAAGGTCTAAATTTGTTTGGAAAGGTTCGATTATAAAAACACTCCTCAATGAAAGTTTTACTTGACATACCCGATAACAAAGCAGCTTCGCTGATGGATGTGCTGGAAAGCATTTCTTATGTGAAGGCAAAGCCCCTTACTGAAAAAAAAGCTCAATTGCTTTCAGAACTGAAAGAAGCTGTGGAAGAAATGAAACTAATAAGAGCGGGCAAAAAAACAGCCCGCAATGCAGAAGACTTTTTAAATGAGCTATAGTGTAAAAACAATTGAAGTTTTTGAAAAACAAGCCAAACGTTTGTTCGGGAAATTTCCTTCATTAAAAAATGAACTAAGGGTATTAATTCAGCAACTTAGAGAAAATCCTGTTCAAGGTGTTGCGCTTGGCAAGAATTGTTATAAAATCCGCATTTCCATAGCTTCCAAAGGGAAAGGTAAATCTGGAGGAGGAAGAATCATTACCAATATTGTTATTCAGGGCAAACGCATCTAAATTAGGTTATAGTGATTGTTGAATAAGTGTGGAGAGATTAGTGGTGAGGGTTTTTATATCCACACATGGCTTTGCTGTGG